>SFQZ01000142.1 GCA_004562915.1 bacterium | reverse complement strand
CTGCGGCTGTACCGGCAGACATTCCGAAAAACTCCCGTATTGCCCCCACCTGTCCGGAAGCTCCCATCATAATCCCGATGATCAATGCACTAATAGAAACGATAATCGGCGAATAAATAGCATCATAAAAATTGGATCGTTCCTGCGCGCGAAATCCCTGTTCAATCGTATCTCCATAGCGCTGCTGCATGAATTTTTGTCGGTGAAGAACCCGTATCGTGCGCATGTTTTTCATAGTTTCCGGTATCAACTGATTTGTTCTTCCTACAGCCACACGGCTTTCCATCTGTGCATTCAACATTCTTTTTTGGAAAATACGAGTCATCCAGAATAAATACGGAGTTGCTATGACAAGTATGATCCCCAGTCCTTTGCTTCTAGAAAATATGATCAGAACGATACTGACAAGCTTACATACATCCGATGCCATGCTGATCACTCCCGATGTAAATAAGCTTTCCACTGTATTAACATCATTTACAAAACGCGAAGCAGTCACTCCCGGTTCTTTTTCGATATAATAAGAAGCCGGCAGACGAAGAAGTTTTTTACTCATAGCAGAACGGATCCTATGTGTTACTCTCTGTCCAAAGACAGTAATCAAACTTTCTTTAAAAGCCTCCAGAAAGCCGAATACAGCAATGAGAGAAAAATATCCTATAGCAATCGATAATCCCACATTGTCATGCTCTGCCAGACGATTTACAATCTGTTCCAGAACCAACGGCGGAAGCAGCGCGGCTCCGATCGTTCCTGCGATCGCCAATACTAATGTGAAACTAAGCCATTTATTATTATAAATCGTTTCGCTTATTACATGCATCACAGACCTTTTACTCTGCATACGCATTGCCTCCTCTCTCCTGTTCCTCGTACAGAAGACGATAATGTTCTTTTTCCTGCATAAGTCTGTCATGACTGGCAACATAAACCTTTCCATTTTCAAGCCATAACACCTGATCAAACTTAGGGAACAGTCCCAAACGATGTGAAATCAGCAGAATGATACTATCTTTTCCCCACAAACGCAGATTTTCATAGATTTGTTTTTCCGTCTCCATATCCACAGCCGAAAACGGATCATCTAAAATCATAAGTGGCTTTTTGTGATACAGGGTTCGGGCAAGTGCAATTCTGGCCTGCTGTCCTCCTGAAAGCCGAACGCCACCGCTGCCGATCCGGGTATGGGTCTTCTCGGGCAAAAGCGCTACTTCCCGATCCATACAAACCGCGTGCAACACCTCTTCTACATCTCCCGGCTTTCCCATACAGATATTTTCTTCTATCGTACCGTCAAACAGCTCCGGCTGATGTCCCAGATACCCCACTCCACTTATGTATCCTTCCTTTCCGTCAAACGAAATATTTCCCATAGCAATCTTTCCATCATAAGGCAGCTCTCCGGTAAAGATTCTGCCAAGTGTTGATTTGCCACATGCCACTTCACCTGTAATTCCCAGAATCTGTCCCGGCTTTCCTTTAAAAGTAACATTCGTAAATAATGGATTTTGGTCTGGCCAGGCAAACGTAAGCCCTGATACTTCAAGCAGAGCGGCCTGCGTATGTTCTATGCATTTTTCTTCCTGAGTCTCTTTCAAATATGGCTTAATACGTTTCCATGATACCTGTGCTTTCTGTACAGCATTAAATAGCTTTGCCGCCTTGGAGGATTTGACAGCCAATTTCCTATAGCATGCAAAGAAAGTAGAAAATGCAGCAATATTCCAGACTAACCATCCTGTTCCGAGCACATTTCTGCCTCCAAACCATATGATCATCACGGTTCCAATCATCGAAATCACCTGATAAACCGGCTGCATCGCATTTTCCCACAAATTCGCCCGAACGGCCTTTTTTTCATAATCCTCAAGATACAGTTCATATTCTGCATTCCGATTCTTTTCCTGACCATAGATTCGGTATGTCAGCGCATTGGTGATTCGCTCCAGAGTAGAGGCATTCAGTCTCCCGCTGCTTTCTCTACTGAGTTGCACATTTCTTGTCACAATTACTTTTAGTCGTTCCGCGAGAATATAAGCAATCGGCGGAAACAGCATAGAAAGGATCGTAAGTCTCCAGTCATAGGAAAGCAGCATAACAAAATATGCAATCATCACGATTCCCGTGTCGAATATCTCCGTCGTAAATTTGCGCATTCCTTCCACACATGCATCCGCGTCAGCGATGATCTTCGTCATCATCGTGCCCGCATCTTCCTTCTCTATGTTCTTCTGATACAACAAATTCCGATATAATATCATTTTCATATTCTTGCTGATGTTGTTTGCAAATTTTCTAACATAAAGCCGCTTAAGATATCGCATAAACTGTACAAAAAAAATGGTCAGCACATAGCATACCACCAGGCTGACCATTGCCGACGGCCTTTTCTTGCCGCCGATGATATCACACAAATACTGCACCATCTGTCCTTCGAACCAGGGACCTGCGACCATTCCAACATTATATAAAATACCTGTTATCGTCACAGTCAGGAGAAGCCATTTTTCTTTCCGGAAATAATAACCAATCTGATCCGTGGCATTTTTATCCGTTTTTTTCATCTGCTTATCTATCCCCTCTTCGCAAACGTTTATATTATGATTCTGATTCTTCCAAAGCATTCATAGCTTCTGCAACAGAAGTCTCGCAAGAACGCATTGCCAGAATCGTCTTCTCAATCAGATCCGCCAGCTCCCATCCCAGCATATCTGCTCCCTGCCGAATCACTTCTCTGGAACATCCTGCCGCAAAATTCGCACTTTTGAATTTCTTCTTAACCGATTTCACTTCCATATCCTGCACACTCTTTGACGGCCGCATCAATGCTGCCGCCCAGATCAATCCCGTAAGTTCATCCGCAGCAAAGAGAACCTTTTCCATCTCATGCTCCGGTTTTATGTCAACTGTAATACCATACCCATGACTGCACACTGCATGAATAATATCGTCCTGCACGCCGCCTTCTCTTAATAGTTCCGGTGCTTTGATACAGTGCTGATCCGGATACAACTCAAAATCAATATCATGCAGAAGCCCAACAATTCCCCAGTATTCGGCATCTTCTCCATATCCAAGTTCATCGGCATACCACTTCATAACTCCCTCTACCGTAAGTGCATGCTGTATATGAAATGAATCCTTGTTGTATTTTTTCAGTAACTCAAATGCATCTTCTCTTGAAATATGATCTTTCATTTTCTGTGCCTCCTAAGATTGTTCTGTCGTTTTTATATAAGGCTCATTGTAGCACAATTTTCTTTTTCTCTCAATCACTGATTTTCCTTCAAATACGAAGCTGCCTGATAATGGGCATATACCAAGTCTTTTCCTTAGTATAACGTTTTTTTAATTGCATTACAATGAACCTCTAGTTTAATTATCCAATTTCCACCCAAAGTCTCCATGATAAATCATCTGCCTCGTCATACCTCCGTCAATGCAGATATTCTCCCCTGTTATGAATCCTGCTTTATCCGAGCACAGATATAGGACCATATTTGCAATGTCCGTAGGATTTCCGACTCTGCCGGCCGGCTGTTGATATGCGTCCGGTCCTTCGTATACTGTATATTCAGTATCGATCCATCCAGGCGAGATGGAATTTACTCTTACTTTTCCTGCCATACTGACTGCCAGTGCATGAGTAAGTGCAGCAATTCCCCCTTTTGCCGCCGTATAGCTCTCAGTCTGCGGTTGACTCATCCGGTCCCGCGAAGATGAAATATTTATAATCGAAGCACCGTCTGCAAAATAAGGCTGAAATAATTTTGTAAGATAAAACGGTGCCGTAATTCCTACAGCAAGCGTATATTCGAATTCTTCATAAGAACATGTATTGATTCCTTTCATCAATGGCAACGCATTATTGATCAGGAAATCAATATGCCCATTTTCTTTTATGACCTTATCGGCAAAATCTTCAAGAACTTCTTTCTTACCAATATCGCCGACATAATGATTCCCTTCTGCAATATCGATGATCCGGACAATCGCACCTTCTTTTTGAAATTCTTCAGCAATCACTTTTCCGATGCCATGCGCGCCGCCCGTTATAACCGCAACCTTCTTCTGAAACATCCTTGTTCCCCTCTTTCCAGTTTTTCCATTTTACACTTAACACTGCTATATCAATCTGAATTTCTTCATCGCATAGTCAATCCCATCTTCTTCCACAGCCTTCGTGACAAATTCTGTATAGGGATCCAATGCCGTACTATGTTTTTCCATTGCAATGGCATGCCCCGCATACCGGAACATTGCAAGATCATTTTCACTGTCCCCAAATACATATGACTGCTCTCTGGACAAATGGAATTTATCCAGAACCATCTGGATCGCTGTTGCTTTCGAGCAGCCTTTCGGTACACACTCGTATGCTCCATTCTCCCGGTCAATTATATCCAAATCTCTTTCTATGAAATGAAAAAAGCTTTCTTTATCACTTTTGTTGTCGGTCATGACATACATCTTGTCATATGCACATCCACCCTCTTCAAGATGACGTTTTTGCCCCAGTCCCCTTTTCTTCATCTTTGTTCTCAGAGCTTCTATATCTTCAAATCTTGATGCAAATTTTGAAAAATAAACATCTTCAACACCTTCAAACACACCATCGATCCGGCACTCTCCCGCCATTTTTGCAATCGCGTCTGCCCGTGCTGACGGTAAATTCTTTTTATAAAAAATTTCATCTCCATATGTAAGAAAAATGCCACAGCCGCACAAAAAGCCATCGAAAGGCATCTCTGTAATCTTAATCGGAAGTGTGCACCTTGTTCGCCCGGTATTTATAAACAACAAATGACCATTTTCCTTCGCCTTTGATAATGCACGGAAGGTGCTTTGCGGTATCTCTTTTGTTATCTCGCTTAGAATGGTTCCATCAATGTCAAAAAATAATGCCTGTCTCATTCTAACTTTATCCTTTCCTGTTCCAAATATTCCAATGCTTTTATCATCTTAATTCTTTAGCCGTGTATAAAATTATTTTCTTACATAATCTCATTCATTCTCTGTATAATCACATCTGTGATTTCCTGTTGACCATATTTCTCATTCATCAATTCTTTTGAAATATTTCCTCCGGCTTTATCTTTATGACCGCCGCCATTACCGATGTTTTTACACAATTTTTCTGCTACAATATTTGCCGGATAATCCCAGTCACAGCTTCGAACCGAAATCTGATATCCATTGTCCACATCGGCAAATGAAACGGATACTTTGGCGGCATCAACCATAATCGCCATGTCACCAATGATTCCAAGAATAGATTGTTCACAGTGCATAGCAGAAATGATCAGATACCTTCTTTCTGTATTAAAATAACAATTATTCAAAGCATCACCGGCAATCATTAAATCCCCAACTGTCATACACGACTTTTTCAAACGTTCCAGTTCCGGATAGTCATCGCGTAATTCCGAACGCAT
>SFQZ01000027.1 GCA_004562915.1 bacterium | reverse complement strand
CGGTGGGTCAGACGTTTCCATTAAGTTCCACGAAAGAAGTTCTTTACTATCTGGTGTATGGCCGAATGGTATCAAAGGTATCTTATTTTCCGGCATGATTTAACTCCTTCTTAAACCTCCATGCCCGCACAATTGGCACCACTATAAATGAAACTGTGCAGAATGTGGAGTATTGATTCTGAATTTACCATGGAATGGTGATCTGTGCAAGAAGTACTTTGATAGCAATTGACACGATATATAAAGGCGAGAGCCTGAAAATATAAAATATGTTCTGCTATTTAAAATCTAAAAAATCGACACAACTTTCTTGATTATATGTCTATATAAAATAGAATAATCTGATATAATGTTCTCAAAGGTGGAAAGAAATGAAAACCAGTTTTCGATAGGAGGTGATGAATATGGAATGGATTAATATTTTTGGCTTGATTTTTATTGTGGTAATTATGATTCCCAATATTATATTTGCGATTAAGTGCAAAGATGGATTTGCTAATAAATGGAAAAATAAATTTGTTGAAATGATTGAACAAATTGGCAGATTTGGATGTTTTGGATTTATGATTATAAATATTCCGGGGACATGGTTTGGCTGGTGGTCTGATGAGGTATTTGCAGTTTATCTGATTGTAAATGTGATATTAGTAATACTTTACTGTGTCATTTGGATCATCTGTTTTAAGAAAAATAGTATTTTTAGAGCTTTAGCACTTTCTATTATTCCATCCATTCTGTTTTTGTTCAGTGGAATTATGAGCAGATCTGTTTTGTTGATTATAGCAGCAACAATTTTTGCACCCAGTCATATTACAATCTCATATAAGAACGCTAAGTGAGAAGTTAGCCCATAAACTACATGGAAGAAGAATAATAATATGGATCTTAATAAAGAATTATATAAAATGATATTTAAAAGAAAATCATTTCATTTATTTCGAGATATTGGGGATTCAACAATATCTTCCGCAGAAATTGAAAATATCCAGGAAATATATAAAACATTTGTTCCGCTATGTCCTGATATAAAAACATCGATCCAAATTGTTCCTGCTGACAAAACCACCTGCAAACGTGGACAGCAATACTGCATTTTATTATATAGTGAGAAAAAAGACAACTATTTACATAATATTGGATATTTAGGTGAACAGTTGGATCTGTATCTTGTGTCACAGAATATGGGAACACTTTGGTTTGGTATTGGGAAAACAGATGAAACATCATTTGAAGGACTTGAATTTGTAATTATGATTGCAATATCTAAAGTTGATGATGAGAAAAAATTTCGTAAGGATATGTTCAAGAGCAAAAGAAAGCAAATCGATGAAATATGGATCGGTAAGCAGATACCGGGTGTATCCGAAATTGTCAGATTTGCTCCAAGTGCCTGCAATACACAGCCTTGGATAGTGGAAAACACAGATGCCTGCATAGATGTTTATCGATACAAAAAACAAGGAAAGAGAGGAATTATGCCTGCTGATAAGGTGTCATTTTATAACCAGATTGATGTGGGGATTTTTCTTTGCTTTTTCGATTTATGTCTTCAACACAATAGTATTAAATATACTGTTGAATTGCATAAAGACTATGATACAGATTCGGAGAAAATAAAAGTAGTTACATATCATATGGAAATATAATGGCAAATATCAGGAGGAACATGGCATGGGCTTTCATTCATATCGAAACATTGGTTTTTCTTTTACGGATGCAGAAGTAACCTGCAGAAAATGGAGAAATAAATTTTCCGGTTTTGATTCAACGGGAAAGGAACGATATATAACTTTTACAAGGGATAATGAGTATATTTTGCTTTCATATTTTGAAAAGGAATATCGTCTGAATTGCGCTAATGGTGTTCTTGAAAAGAAAGATGGGATTCAATGGACGGACAAACTGCAGATGAATGAAGCTCTTGCAGTATATCACTATCTTGGTGATGGAACGGGAAATATCCATGAGATGGGGAACTGGGTTCCGGAAAGTACCCTGGATCCGGTGCGTATTCGAAGCAATGATCGGACGGATCCGCTGTTTGTGAATTTTGCAAATGATTACTCAGGAAGAATAAATGAACTGGAAAAAAGGTGTAAAATAGCCGGGGGAGAATACGAAAAGTCAATAGGTGATACAGCCTGGATTTTTTTACCTTTTCCTGAGATACCAATCAAACTTATTTTCTGGGAAAAAGATGAAGAGTTCTCTGCTATGGTAAGGATTTTTGTCCATCAAAATGCGACAGATTACGTTCATTATGAGGCTATTTCATTTATGATTGCAGATTTGTTTCAAAAGATAGACGCAGTGGATCCTTGAATTTGCAGTTTGTTTAAAAGAGCTTTAACAAGCAAAAGTAAAGATAAAAACGCAACGCATGTAATAATATGTCAGAGCCGGTTGGTAGCCCGGCCGTCCTGTATAATACAGGGTAAGTAACCTGCCCCTCCGGGTTGTCCGTTCTTTACACATTTTAATTAATAAAATAAGGAGGGATTGTCATGGGCGATGCAAGCAGCAGATTGACAGTGTTTTTTGAAGATCCATTCTGGGTAGGAGTTTTTGAACGGATCTGTGATGGAAAACTATCTGTAGCAAAAGTAACTTTTGGTGCGGAACCGAAAGATTATGAGGTACAGGAGTTTATCCTGAAGCAATACTATAATCTGAAGTTCAGCCCGGCTGTGGCGGCTGTTGTAAAAGAAGCAAAGAAAAATCCGAAAAGGATGCAGCGGGATGTAAAGAAACAATTACAGAATGTTAGAATTGGAACAAAATCTCAGCAGGCTTTGAAATTACAACAGGAGCAGAACAAACAGGAACGCAAAGTAAAAAGCCGGGAACAGAAAATGGCTGAATCGGAGCGTATGTTTGAACTGAAGCAGCAAAAAAAGATGGAGAAACACAAGGGGCATTAGCTCCTTGTGTTTCCAAACTATCAAAAAATATGATAGGAAATAAAGATATGCATGAGGTAAAAGCAAAAGGCATTCTTTCCGCACAGAACGGGATGAATATTTACAGGGGGTGTACGCATGGCTGTATTTACTGTGATGCCAGAAGCACCTGCTATCAGATGAAACATGCCTTTGAGGACATTGAGGTTAAAATAAATGCTCCTGAGTTGCTTGAGCAGGCACTTCGCAGGAAAAGAAAAAAATGCATGATCGGCACCGGAGCCATGAGTGATCCATATCTGCATCTGGAAAAGAAACTGCAGCTGACAAGACGTTGTCTGGAGCGGATTGATGAGTATGGGTACGGACTTACCATTCAGACGAAATCAGATATGATTCTGCGGGATCTGGATTTATTGAAAAGTATTAATAGGAAAACAAAATGCGTGGTGCAGATGACATTGACTACTAATGACGAAAGCCTTTGCCGAATATTAGAACCAAATGTATGTACAACAGCGCGGCGAATTGAAGTACTGAATATTATGAGGGATGAAGGGATTCCAACGATTGTATGGCTGACACCTGTTCTGCCGTTTATCAATGATACGGAAGAAAACATCCAAAGCTTGTTGAATGAATGCCGGAAGGCAGACGTACATGGAATTATGACTTTTGGAATTGGAGTGACGCTCAGAGATGGAGACCGACAGTATTTTTATCAAAAGTTGGATCAGTATTTTCCGGGTATGAAAGAACAGTATATCAAAACCTATGAAAATGCTTATGAACTGCCGGTACCGAAGGAGAAAAAATTGATGGAGCTGGTATGCAGGGAATGTAATGAAGCAGGAATTGAGTGGCGATCAGGACAATTATTTGAATATATGCACCAGTTTGAAGATAAATTGGCCGGAGAACAACTGACATTATTTGATTTTAAGAATTCTTATTGATGCATTTCGTCATAAGCATTTTCTATGGAATGGGAAAGAGAATGGTATAGCCGGAAAAGATCTTGGAAGGAGGAAAATAAAGATATTATATGTTGAAAGCAATGATTATATATGGAACAAATTATGGAACTACCAGGAGATATGCAGAGGAACTGGCAGGGAGAACTGGTATACAGGCAGTTTCTTACGAGAAAGCTAATATATCAGAAGATTGTGAGACAATCATATATTTTGGTGGGTTATATGCAGGCGGAGTAAAAGGATTAAAAGAAACGATTCCGGCAATTTGTAAGAGTACATGCAAGAGATTTATGATTGTTACGGTAGGTCTTGCAGATGTGGAGGATGATGAGAATATCCATAATATTCGCACATCCCTGCAAAGACAATTATCTTCCGAACTCTATAATAAGGCAGAAATTTATCATCTTAGAGGTGGGATTGATTATAGCAGATTGAACTTTAAGCATAAAACTATGATGAAATTGCTTTATACGAAAGCAAAAAATCTGCCTGAGGATAAAAAGAATGCAGAAGTCAGAGCGATGATTGAAACCTATGGAAAACAGGTAGATTTTGTGGATTTTATGAAATTAGACATAATTGAACGGGATTTGAATTCCTTGAATAAAGAGTCCAATGTGGAGGAATAAGATAACGATATGATTGAGATATTGTTTGGTGAAAGTGAAGCTGGTTCCATGAAAGCAGCAAAAAATAAAGTGGTAATTGGCTCTGTCAATGGGCCCACAGCAGTATGGGCGGCAGGAAAAAAGACACCGCCCAAGAAGCCCTTTGCCGGCTGGATCGAGGGAACAGCAGAGGAAGTGATCTGTCTGGGATTTATGTTGGACATTGGAAATATCAAAGAGCCGGTAGACAGTTTATATCGAAAAGATTTGATTTATTCCATGTATGCCCAGAACCAGTGGGAACAGGATGAAGAGATGGAAAAAGAATTGAAAGGGCTTGGAGATGTTTACGCAAATGAACTTATGCGCCTGAAAATATTTCTTGATAATGGAGAAACGGTCAGGATATGGTACAGTGATGCCCCTTATTCCAGATGTGGATTGTATAGTCTGTGTCAGCTTTTACTGAAGTATGAGAATGAAATACGGACAGTAAAACTTCCGGAATACATAGTCCGTGAAAAAGATATTACTCTTTACAGTAATTGGGGTGAGGTTGCTGCGGAAGAATTTTCTGGTTTTTTATCCTATGAAAAGATACTTTCGAAAGACGAAGTGCGTATGTTTGCCGGATTGTGGAGTGATTTAGTGGTAGAAAATAGTCCGCTTCGCGCAGTGATAAACGGAAAAGTACTCAGTGTTCCGGAGGATTTCTATGATTTCCAGATATGGAAAAGGCTTACTGATCAGCCAATCAAAGAAGCAAGGCTGATTGGTAATATTCTTGGTTATTCGCAGATCAGTGTAGGAGACTGGTGGTACGCAAAGCGAATTGATTATTATATTGAACAGGGCAAAATCTGTGTTGTGGAAGATTCAGATAGCAAATATGCAAGGATAATTTCCAGACAAGACAGGTAGCGAATAAATAAGTCCTCTCCAGACCCACATGTTTTAACTATGCAGCACCCGGAAGGCTCATTTTTTTCGACAACATGTATTGATTTTGGTGATAGAAAAGGGTAGAATGGTTGTAAAAGTGAGACAAAACAGCAAAGGTGAGGAAAGATTTTATGCAGCAGGAAGATATTGAGCGTTTTGCATTTTTGTATCTGTGCGGTGAACATGACAGGAAGTTGTTGAAAAAAGAAGAAGCAATGACGTGGGAAGATTTTGAAAGACTGACGTATTTGACATGTCATTTTGGTCTGATGGCCTTACATACTGAGATATGGGCGGAGTATGCATGGAAATTTGAAAAAAAGTTTGAATGTTTGGACAATATCCACATGAAACAGGAAATCATAGTGGATACAGATGAACAGGAAAAAGAATTTTTCCGTCGTGAACAGTGGATTCGGGAATTTTGTCAGAATGCTCCGGATGGTTTAAAAGAATGGCTGGAAGACCTGGACGATTACATCGTAATAAATAATTGAAAATATACTTGACTCTCCCCTTTAGGGGAGCGTGTAGAATTCTCTTTGAAGATTAATCAAGGAGGATTTTTTTTATGCAGGAAGAATGTATTAAGGTTCAAAATCTTACCAAATCCTTTCATGACAGAAAAGTTGTGGATCATCTTTCCTTTTTTGTCAAAAAAGGAGAAGTATTTGGGCTGTTAGGACACAACGGAGCCGGGAAAAGTACAACGATTGACATGATTCTGGGAATGAAACATCCGGATACCGGAACAGCTCTTATCTGGGGGATGGATGCTTCAAAGAACAGAAAAAAGGTGTTTGAGAAGGTTGGTGTTCAGCTTCAGTCCTCGTCTTATCAGTCTGCGATTCGTGTCAGTGAAGTTTGTGAAGAATATGCAGCATTTTATAAAACAGCAGCAGATTATCAGGAGTTACTTGAAATATTTGGACTTTCATCTTTGAAAAAAAGTCCTGTGATGAAGCTGTCCGGTGGAGAACGACAGAAACTTTCGGTCGTTTTGGCATTGATCGGAAATCCGGAACTTATTTTTCTGGATGAGTTAACAACCGGACTGGATGTAGCGGCCAGGAGAGAGGTGTGGCGCACACTAAAGCACCTGAAGGATAAAGGAATGACCATTTTTCTGACAACACATTATATGGAAGAAGCAGAGGCTTTGTGTGACCGCATCTGTCTGATTCGAAACGGACAGAAAGTTACGGAAGGTACCGTGGAGGAAGTGATCCATGCATCACCATATGACAATCTGGAAGATGCATATCTTTGGTATATGGATGAGGAGGTAGAAGAGTGAAACATTTTTTAAAATTATATCAGATTGAGCAGAAACTGTTTTTTAGAAATGCAGATGTCTTTATATTTAGTCTTTGTATGCCTGTGGTGACTTTATTGATGATCTGTCTGGCATGTGTGATTTTTGGATATCGGATGGAAGGAAATGTATTGGCTTTCATCGGGGCATGGTTTTTGACTATGATTGCCATGTTCTCTATTGGATTATTGGCAGCCAGTGTGTGTAAAACGGTAAAAAGTATGAATGTGGTGACTTCGTTGCTGTATTTTCCTATATTATTCTTTTCAGGGGCAACGATTCCTTACGAGCTTTTCCCAAAGGGAATGCAGAAGGTGGCAGGACTGATGCCTCTGGGTGTGGGAATCCGTCTGATGAAGGCAGCCAGCATGGGGACAATGCTTGCAGAGGTTGATATACAAATTATTATTTTAATTTTGATTACTTTGGTGTGCAGTCTGGTGGCTGTGAAAATGTTCAGATGGGAGTGATCGTGTATGAAAATGTATGAAAAGCATGAATGCAAAACAGGAAAATCAGCGAATCGCCTGTATAAGATCGGTATGTTTGCCGCAATGAATCATATCACGGTAAAGACGCTTCGGTTTTATGAGGAACAGGGGCTGCTGATGCCGGCTTATGTGGATGGTGAAAATGGATATCGTTACTATACCATGAATCAGATGTCAGATATTCACAGAATCACTGCTCTTAAACAGGCTGGATTTACTCTGGAGGAAATGAAACGTCTGAAGGATAACAATAGTGAGAGAAAATTTCTCACAAAAAAGAAATCCGATCTTCTGGCACAAATTGCAGAGCTGACTCGTATGATTGCAGTAATTGATGGTTATCTTTTGAATGAAGACAGCACACTGGAAACACCGGTTCTTATCAAAACAGTTCCGGCTGTTACAGTTGCCGCCAGCAGGAGAAGAATTCACACGTATGATGATCTGTTTCGGTTCATGCCGGAAATGGGGGCAGAGATGGAGCGGCTCGGATGTGAATGTGCGGTGCCGGAATACTGTTTTACACATTATCTGGAACCGGGATATAAGGAAGAAGATATTCTGATCGAAACCTGTGAAGCGGTTACAGAAAAAAAGGATGATTCTGAATGGGTTCAATTTCGGGAATTTCCGGAAATAAAAGCAGCCTGTATTTACCACAAAGGATCTTACAACGATTTTTCAAAATCCTATGCTGTTCTTTTGCGATATATCGAAGAAAACGGATACGAAATATGCGGCAACATCAGGGAAAGTTATATTGATGGTGTATGGAATAAGGAGAGGGAAGAAGACTGGCTTTCTGAAATCCAGATACCAATCATCCTGAAAATTGACACATTTTCCTAGAATTATTGACTATGATTCAGCAGGAAGAATCCGTATAATAAAGTTAAGAGGTGAAAGACATGTTGCGAATGGAAATAGCGTTATTTTTCGTTTTAGCCTTTGTGGCATATATTTATTTTTCAGCAGAGTGGAGGACCACTCTGCTGCATGAGGTTTTCTCTGTCCTGCTGATTGCCATGATGGTACATTTGTTATTTGATGCGGCTACGATCTATACAGTGAATCATCTGAGTACTGTACCGATTCTGCTGAATGATATTTTGCACCGCTTTTTTATAGGTACGATGGTACTTATTGTATACCTGTTCTATCAATATATTGCAGTATTGGTGGAAGAAGAAACGGGACAGCCCAGGCAGCTGGATAAAGCAGCGCGGTTGTATCTGCTCATTGCCCAGCTGGGGGTATTGCTGCTTCCGGTGCACTATGCGGTAACAACCAAAGGAAATTATACCGATGGCATCCATGCCAGTGTATGCTATGTGAGTATGGCATTTTATCTGTTTTTGTGCATGTGGCTTATGGTTCGAAGCTGGAAGCAGATTGACACAAAAAAGAAATTTGCATCGGTGCGGCGCTTGTGATCGAGGTAGGGGTTTCTCTGCTGCAGACAGTAAATCCCACCTGGCTCATCAGTGGTATGGGACTGATGTGCTATCGTTACCCCAAACTGCAGTTTGAATATGATATTGACCCGGATCTGGGAGGCATGCAGGTACCCAATTTCATTTTACAGCCTATCGTGGAAAACAGCCTTTTGCATGGACTGAAAAACAGAGGGTATCAGGGGAAAGTACACATTTTTGCACAGAAAACAGCCGATGAGCATTTGGAAATCTGTGTCTGTGACACGAGAAGTGGATTTGCTGAGGGTAAGAAAGAAATGATCAATCAAATGCTAATGAATTATGCAAAACAGAACCTAAGACTGGGAGGAAACAGTATCGGTATTTTAAATGTGCAAAAGCGTATAAAGATGCTATGCGGACGGAAATTCGGTCTATGGTATACGGAAAATACCGCGGGCGGTGTGACAGCACATTTGCTGTTGCCATTAAAGGAGGAGATGAGATGAAAAAGCTGCATGTACTTTTGGTAGATGATGAAATTATGATTCGGGAAGGGTTTAAACGTTTGTTTGACTGGGAAGCACATAATTGTGAGGTGGTAGGTGAAGCAGCCGACGGGATGGAAGCACTGGCAAAAATCGATATGCTGCAGCCGGATATCGTCATTATGGATATTAAAAAGGCTGGGGAGGATGCAGAAAAAACTGAACCATCAGGAAGCTGCCCAGGGATCTCTTACTAATCTGTTCATCCTGCTGTTTGCCTTCGGAATGCTATTTTTTATGCTCTGGAGTTATCAAAACGGAAATGTGAGCTATGATACGATGTTGATTACTACAATTGCGATGATGGGTTCTTTTGGTCCGGTTGTGGCGCTGTCCAATCTGTCAAACAATCTGAATCAGACACTGGCAAGCTTTTACACCACTGCAGACATTGGGTATGAAGAAATAACGAATAAACTTTACTTTTATATAGCTGTCTAGTACAATAGTAAGATACACGTGATTGATACACGAGAAATATAAAAAACAAGTAGAAAAATGTGAGGTACAGCTATGAAAAAGAGTAATCTCTGGGCATTACTGCCAATTGGTGTATTTCTTGTTCTGTATCTGGGACTGGGAATTGTATTTGAATATGTGATGAAGATTCCGATGGGATTTTATAATATCCCGATCGTGATTGCTTTTCTTGCAGCAATTCTGGTAGCATGTCTTCAGAACAGGAAAGTAAAATTTGATGATAAACTGGAAATCATGGCACAGGGCATGGCGGATAAGAATATTATCACTATGCTTCTGATTTTTATGACAGCCGGAACTTTTGTAGGAGTGGTGGGAAGAAGCAGTGCGGAAAGTGTTGCTTATTTTATGCTGTCGCTGATTCCTGCTAAATTTGCGGTTGCAGTATTATTTATTGTAGCCTGTTTCGTATCCACAGCTATGGGAACTTCTGTAGGAACGATTACGTTGATCACACCGATTGCGGCGGCGGTTTCAGCGGCGTCCGGATTCAGTCTGCCGCTGTGTGTGGCTTCTGTGATGGGTGGAGCTATGTTTGGAGATAATCTGTCTTTTATTTCCGATACTACGATCGCAGCATGCAACGGACAGGGCTGCGCCATGAAAGATAAATTTCGGGAAAATTTTGGAATTGCTCTGCCGGCAGCATTGGCGGCGCTGGTACTGATTCTGGTCCTCTCATTAAATACGGATCTTGAGGGAGCAGTGACTCATGAGTATAATCTGATACAGATCATTCCGTATATATTGGTTCTGATTGGCGGTATTGCCGGTATCAATGTATTTATCGTACTTTTGGTGGGAATCGTATCAGGTTCTTTTATTATGCTGGTGACCGGTCAGATCACACTGGTAGATCTGCTGGGCAGTATGGGGTCCGGCGCAGCAGGAATGTTCGAAACCGGTATGGTTGCCATTCTTGTTTCAGCAATGTGTGCTCTGATCCGGGAGTATGGCGGTTTTGAAGCACTGCTTTTGGCGGTAAAAAAAGTATTTAAAGGGAAAAAAGGCGGACAGCTCGGAATCGGACTTCTGGTGGGTGTTATGGATGTTGCCACAGCCAATAATACAGTCGCTATCGTTATGGCAAATCCTATTGCCGCAGAGATGGCCAAAGAGTACGGAGTAACACCGAGAAAGACAGCCTCCATACTGGATACTTTCTCCTGTATTTTCCAGGGAGTGATCCCTTACGGTGCACAGATGCTGGTTGCCCTGTCTGCAGTACATGAGATGGGTTATGAACTGTCGGCATTCGATGTGATTCCGAAACTCTTCTATCCGGGACTCCTTCTGGTCAGTTCTCTGATATTTATATTTTTAAAAACTGAAAAATAATAATATTGATAAATCAGTGTTATTGTTATCTCATTTTGTATCGTGAGAAAACCGGTCAAACCATACAAAATTGGTTTCGCAAATTAGATAAAGTAAATGAGCGGATAAAATCCAGTCCTTCTTACCAATGTCATTGGGGAAAGCGAGCCTGACATAGGTAAGAAGGACTGGATTTTATCCGCTTCAATACTTTTCAATATTTATGACCACCAATTTATACAAACCTATTGCATTATCTGTATATCTGTGTATAATGTACTTGTTCGCTATCTTTTAAAAAAAAGTATAGTATTACAAAACGGGAGGTGTAATTTTGGATATCGGTAAGAAGCTGAAAGAGCTGCGTCTTCAAAATGATCTGACGCTGGGAGATCTGGCTTCGAGGAGTGAACTGACAAAGGGATTTTTATCTCAGGTAGAGAGAAATCTGACCGCTCCCAGTATAGCAACGCTGGAGGATATTCTGGAAGCTCTTGGAACAAATTTGTCGGAGTTCTTTCATGAGGAAGAAGAAAAGCAGATTGTGTTTTCTACGCAGGATTTTTTTGAGGATGAGCAGGAAGACTATAAGATTGAATGGGTCATTCCCAATGCGCAGAAAAACAAAATGGAACCGATTTTGCTGACACTTCACCCCCATAAAAAGAGTCATGAATTATCCGCTCATCAGGGAGAGGAATTTGGTTATGTTTTGAAAGGTACTGTGACTCTGGTCAGAGGGAACCAGAGATATCGTTTGAAAGCACAGGAGACTTTCTATATGGATGGAACCAGGGGACATTATCTGTACAATAACGGAAGCAGTGATGCAAAGATTCTGTGGATTACCACACCCCCTATGTTCTAGGAAGGAGAAGGTGAGATGGAAAAAAAGAAACTGATCGAGTTTCGAAATATTGTAAAAAGCTTTGACGGCCAGATCGTCCTGAAAGGAGTCAATCTGGATATCTATGAAAATGAATTTGTTACTTTACTTGGTCCAAGCGGATGCGGAAAAACAACGCTTTTGAGGATTCTTGGAGGATTTTTGGACGCAGATGAGGGAAAAGTGATCTTTGATGGAGAAGAGATCAGCCAGAAGCCGGCATATCAGAGAGAGTTAAATACAGTCTTTCAGAAATATGCCTTATTTCCCCATTTGAATGTATATGAGAATATAGCATTCGGACTGAAGATCAAAAAGATGAGTAAGGATATCATTGATCAGAAAGTAATGAAAATGTTGAAACTGATCGGTCTTGAGGGATTTGAGAAGAAGAATACAACACTTTTATCAGGTGGACAGCAGCAGCGTGTGGCCATTGCGAGAGCGCTGGTCAATGAACCAAAAGTGCTGTTGCTCGACGAGCCGCTGGCCGCGCTGGATTTGAAGCTTAGAAAAGAAATGCAGTATGAGCTGAAAAGAATTCAGCAGGAGGTCGGTATTACTTTTATTTTTGTAACCCATGATCAGGAAGAAGCGCTTACCATGTCAGACAAGATTGTGGTCATGAAAAACGGTGAGATTCAGCAGATCGGTACACCGCAGGAGGTGTATAATGAGCCTTCCAACCGATATGTGGCCAATTTCATTGGTGAAAGTAATATTCTTCCCGGTACGATGTTGGAGGATTACAAGGTACGTTTTGATGATATCACATTTGACTGTGTGGACTACGGATTTAAGGAGAATGAGCCTGTAGATGTGGTGATTCGTCCGGAAGACATTGACATCGTGGATGTGAAGGACGGAAAGATGACCGGTGAAGTAGTCAGTGTACTGTTTAAGGGTGTTCACTATGAGATCATGGTGGAGACGGTTCCGGGAACCGGCGTTACTGTTAATATGCAGGTGATCAAAAATCAGGATGTGACCAGTGAAGACGGCAGAGAGAAGATCAGTGCCAACAATTTCTATGTGGATCTGGAGGATGTAAAAGATCTGGATGATAAAGAGATCATCGCCCGTTCCAATGCACAGGCATGGGATCCGGAAAGCGATGATTATATCTCTATTGCCAGGGTTGAGTATGATCTGAGAGAAGAAGAAGGAGAATATCCGGTTACGTTTGCAACTTCCAATGGAACAAGTATTGAACGTAGGATCTTTGTAGTTAATCAGCCTTTCGTAAAAAATGAAAAGGCAAATGAAGCGGTAATGGCCTTTAATTTCCTGAAGACAGTGGATGAGATTCAGGAATCTCAGGCACTGGATACGGATCTGAAGACATGGGCTAATGCACAGGGCTGGAAACTGAGTGATGAAGAGCAGAGTGTAGATATCAATGTAGATTACGATTTTGAGCCTGAAGAAGTGAAAGAAGGAGTATATCAGGTAACCTTCTCCACTACAGGACGGGAATTTAAGATACACACTACAGATTATTCGGAGGTAGGTCAGGAGGTCGGACTGACATTCTTCCCGGAAGATATTCACGTAATGTCGAGGATGGAGTTCTGATGAAAAAGTTTTCTCAGCTTGCGGTTCCTTATATTGCATGGGCGGTTATGATGCTGATTCTTCCTATGGTTCTGATTGCACTGTATTCTGTTACAGAACCGGGAAATACCATCATTTCCTTTACCCTGACACTGGATCATTATGTCAGATTTTTTACCGACCCTGACTTTTTGATCATACTCTGGCGTTCTCTCTGGATAGCTGTAAAGACAACGATTATCTGCCTGTTGATTGGCTATCCGGTTGCGTTTTTTATTGCCAGAAGCCAGGAGAAAGTACAGAACATCCTGGTGCTTTGCATTACGATTCCCATGTGGATCAATATGTTGGTAAGAACCTATGCATGGATCGGTCTGCTCAGTGAAGGAGGATTGATCCAAAGAATTTTCAGTCTGTTTGGATATAGCGGAAGCGAACTTCTCTACACAGAAGGAGCGGTTCTTCTTGGTATGGTTTACAATTTCCTTCCGTTTATGATTCTGCAGATCAATACTTCCCTTTGTAAGATGGATCATTCTCTTTTGGATGCCAGTGCGGATCTTGGTGCAAATCCGTTGCAGGCATTCTGGAGAGTAACATTTCCGCTTTCCCTTCCGGGAGTGATCAACGGAATAACACTGGTATTTCTGCCGGCCGTCAGCTCTTTCTATATTCCAAAACTTCTTGGAGGAGGAAAATATTTCCTGATCGGTAATATGATAGAAAATCAGTTTATTACTGTTGGAGAATGGAATTTCGGAAGTGCTATTTCCATGATCATGGCAGTGATCATGATGCTTCTGATGATGACAGTGCGAAAAATTGAAATTCGTAATCAGGGTGGAAAGGAGGAGTAAGAAAATGAAAAAGAGCAAACGTACTTTTGGAAAAATACTGATGCTGTTGATGATTGTGTTTTTTTACCTTCCCATCCTGTATATGATTATTTTTTCATTTAATGATGGAAAATCGTTGACCAGCTTTACAGGATTTTCACTGCGGTGGTATCGGCATATGCTGGAATCCAGGGATATGATGGAATCTCTGTATGTTACATTTGCAATTGCTTTGATTGCAACAGCGATTTCTACGGTGGCAGGAACAATTGCAGCCATCGGACTCAGCAAATCGAAAAAAATTGTTCGTGATCTGATGGAACAGGTGGATAATCTGCCCATGATGAATCCGGAGATTGTTACAGCAATCGGATTTATGCTGTTGTTTATCACCTTTAAAGTTGAAAAAGGATTTATGACTATGCTGCTGGCGCATATTGCTTTTTGTATTCCTTATGTAATTTTATCGGTGATGCCGAAGATTAAATCACTGGATCCTAATCTGGCAGATGCGGCTATGGATCTGGGGGCTACGCCGTGGCAGGCATTGACAAAAGTAATTGTACCGCAGATTACACCGGGAATCGTATCCGGTGCATTGATTGCATTTACCATGTCAGTGGATGATTTTATCATCTCCTATTTTGTGACGGGCGGTGGTGTGAAGAATCTCAGTATTATGGTTTATACCATGAGTAAGCGTGTCAATCCAAGTATCAATGCTATTTCTACACTTGTGGTTGTGATCATTACGATTGTGCTTTTGATCATCAATATTGCACCGGTATTGGCAGCAAAGCGTGAGACAAAAGCAGAGATCAGTGGACGTAAAAAACTTTTACCACTGGCAGTGGGAGCAGTTGCTCTGATCGGTATCCTGATCTTCTGTAATCTGGGCGGAAGTGGATTGTCACGTAAATACGAAGGACAAACGCTGCATGTCTATAACTGGGGAGAATATACCGGTGAAAATATCATCAGTGATTTTGAGGAAGAGACCGGATGTACTGTCGTGATGGAGAATTTTGACTCTAATGAGCAGATGTATATTAAAGTGGCAAATGGAGAATCTTACGATATACTTGTTCCCAGTGACTACATGATCCAGAGGCTGATCGATGAAGGATATCTGCAAAAACTGGATTATTCCAGACTGGACTGTATGGATAATCTGTGTGAATCCGTTTTAAATCTGCCATATGATCCGGGAAATGAATATTCGGTGCCGTACTTCTGGGGAACCGTGGGTATCGTGTATGACAAAACAAAAGTGAATCTGGAAGATCTGGAGAAAGAAGGTTTTGCCATTTTCCTGGATGAAAAGTATAAAGGCGATATTTATCTCTACGATTCCGAACGGGATAGCTTTATGATGGCACTGAAGTCTCTTGGATATTCCATGAATACAGAAAGTGAAAAGGAACTGCAAGAAGCTTATCATTGGCTTGTGCAATGTGTACAGACGATGGAACCGGAGATCGTCACCGATGAGATTATTGATAATATGGCACAGGGACGTAAGGCTCTGGGATTGATCTATTCTGGCGATGCCGCATATGTTATGAGTGAAAATGAGGATATGGGTTATTACCTTCCTGAGTCTGGTACAAACCTGTGGTCTGATGCCATGGTAATTCCTCAAAATGCCAAGAATCCAGAACTGGCACATGAGTTTATCAATTTTGTATCCGATTATGACGGAGCATATGACAACTCCAGTTATGTGGGATATACTTCTCCGAATCAGGATGTTATGGATGAACTGTCAGGCGAAGGCGGAGATTATGAAGAAATCAATGCTTACATTCCCAGAAGCGGATATGAGAAGGATGAAGTTTTTGTTTATAACGAAGCTACCAGAAAAATCATCAGTAATCTGTGGAGTAAGGTGAAAATAGCGGCAAGTAATGCAAGCTAAAAATGTGTAAAAAACATATGGTATCAATAAAGCCGGGGAGACTACTCCCCGGTTTCTTATTGGTTAACATTATTTCCTAAAGTATCGTATGCTTCACTTGCATTGTCTTCGAATGTCCTGATAGAATATTGGTAAGAAAGAGAATTTGTTTCAGATGAAGCAAGTATATGAGGGGGGATCAACGATGAATGTCCTGAACTTATCAGAAAATATTGTACGATTGCGGCGTGAGCGAAAGATTACGCAGGAGGAGCTGGCAGATTTTATCGGTGTTACCAAAGCTTCGGTTTCCAAATGGGAGAACAGGCAGAGTACACCGGACATTTTGCTTTTACCGAAACTGGCATCTTTTTTTGGGGTGACAATAGATCAATTGATGGGATATGAGGCGCAGCTGTCACGGGAACAGATCAGGCGCTGTTATAATGAGCTTTCAGAAGATTTTGCAAAGATTCCTTTTTCAGAAGCAATGAAAAAGGTTCGTTCTCTTACTCATAAGTATTATTCCTGCTATCCCTTGTTACTGCAAATCTGTGTCTTGTATTTGAACCATTTTATGCTTGTAGAAAATGAAAATGAACGCAGAGAAATCTTACAGGAAGCAGTTTTATTGTGTGATCATATTCTGGACAGATGCAGTGACATGGGGATATGTGGGGATGCTTTATCAATAAAAGCAACATTGAATCTTCAGCTTGGTAAAACCGATGAAGTGATAGAAGCATTGGCGCCGGTTTCTGATCCTACCAGACTATCTTCAAATAATGATGCCTTATTGATTCAGGCATATCAGATGGCAGGGAAACTTGATGACGCGAAAAGTCATACACAGATTACGATGTATCTTCATTTACTGAATCTGATCACAAATGCGATTCTCGATCTGGCTTTATATGGAGATCAGTATGAACGCTGTGAAGAAACTATTCGGAGGACTTCCGGAATCATTGCATTGTACCATATCGATCAGCTGCATCCAAATGCAGCAGCCCAATTTTATTATCAGATGGCAGTGATATATATGGTAAATGAAAAAAATGAAGAAGCACTAAAGGCTCTCGGCTGCTTTGAAAAATGTGTAAGTACACTTTTAAAGGACGGCGTTCCTTTACTTCATGGAGATAGCTACTTTGACAGATTGAATGATTGGATCGAACGATTGCCTTTGGGAGAACAGGCCCCCAGAGATAAAGCGTTTGTTGGAAAAAGTATCCGGGATGCTCTTGATAATCCGCTGTTTGTAAAGCTGCGGGAGAAAGAAGCGTTTCGGAGAATATACCGTCATATAACATCGATAAAAACAGAGACAGCAGAGGAGGAGAATAAAAATGCTGAGAATTGAACATCTGACAAAAACATATGGAGATAAAAAAGCTGTAGATGATTTATCATTACATATTCAGCCGGGAGAAATCTATGGTTTTATCGGGCATAATGGTGCAGGAAAAACTACAACCATCAAGTCAGCCTGCGGAATTTTGCAATATGACAGAGGAGAGATTTATGTGGATGGAATATCAATCAGAGAAAATCCACTTGCCTGTAAAGCCAAAATTGCTTATATCCCGGACAATCCAGATCTGTATGAATTTATGACCGGAATTCAGTTCCTGAATTTTGTTTCTGATATCTTTTCAGTGAGTGCAAAGGACAGACAGGAACGGATACGTAGATTTGCGGATGCGTTTGAATTGACGGAAGATCTGGCACAGCCTGTATCTGCCTATTCCCATGGTATGAAACAGAAACTGGCCATCATTTCCGCTCTGATCCATGAACCCAGGCTGGTCATTATGGATGAACCTTTTGTGGGTTTGGATCCGAAAGCGTCTCATTTACTGAAAGAACTGATGAGAGAAATATGCGATTGCGGCGGTGCGATTTTCTTTTCCACACATGTGCTTGAGGTGGCGGAAAAACTTTGTGATAAGGTAGCGATTATTAAAGGAGGACGGCTGATCCGGTCAGGAACGATGGAGGAAGTGAAAGGAGACGCATCGTTGGAACATGTATTTTTGGAATTGGAGGATGACTATGACGAAAACCTTATTTAAAAAACAGATGATGGAATTATTTTCCTTTTTCTGGCAGGATAAGAAAAAGAATAAAAATAGAACCGGTATCCGTCTGATTATGTCAGTGCTCCTGTATCTGGGGATTTTCGGAATGCTTGCTGTCATGTTTTATTTTGTGGCAGATGTGTTGTGTGAACCATTGGCAGCTGCAAATATGAGTTGGCTGTATTTTTCACTGACAGGGATTATCGGTGTGATCATGGGTGCTTTCGGAAGTGTATTTAATACCTATGCCAGTCTTTACGCTGCAAAAGATAATGACCTTTTGCTGTCCATGCCTATCCCATCGTCGAGAATTCTTCTGGTAAGATTATCCGGTGTTTACGCCATGGGACTGCTTTATGAAATGCTTGTTATGATTCCTGTACTGATGAAATATTACATAACAGTAAAGCCTGATTTTATTGCAGTCATTTGTTCGATTCTGATGACTTTGGTGCTGTCTGTATTTGTACTGATTCTATCTGCTGTTCTTGGGTGGGCGGTTGCGCTGATTAGTGCAAAAACAAAACATAAAAGTTTGGTTACCGTAGTTTTATCTCTCACATTTATTGTTGGTTACTATTACCTTTATGGAAAGGCGGCCCAGTTTTTGCAGGATATTGTTGCGGATCCTCAGATATTGGGAAATAGGATTCGAGGACGTTTCTCACCGCTTTATCGGATGGGCCTTGCGGCAGCAGGAGATCTTGTATCTTTACTCTGGTTTTCAGCTGTCATCCTGGGATTATTTGCCATTGTTTACCTTATTCTGGAAAAAAGTTATATGAAAATGGTTACGGCAAATAAAGGAGAGAAAAAGGCAAAGTATCGCGAAAAGCAAATTTCTGTGCGTTCTGCGGATAATGCACTGCTTGGAAAAGAATTTCGCCGTTTCTTAAGCAGCCCCAATTATATGCTTAACAGCGGACTTGGAATCATCCTGATGATTGTTGTGGCTGTCGCTTTGCTTGTCAAAGCAGATACAGTTCGGGCTATTTTAGCGGAAATATTCGGAGAGAAGAATGATATGATTTTTCTAATTGCAGCTGCGGCAGGCTGTATTATGACATCTATGAATGATATGACGGCACCGTCAGTTTCTCTGGAAGGAAAAAATCTGTGGCTGGTACAAGTATTTCCTGTGAGTGCATGGCAGGTATTGATGGCGAAACTAAAGATGCATCTGATACTCACATGGATTCCGGCTGCCATTATGGTAATCAGTCTTGAAGTAGTACTACAACCCAGTCTGGTCTTTGCGGTTTTGATTCCATTGGCAGTGGCATCGTATATTCTGTTTATGGCTTTATTCGGGCTTTCAATGAACCTGAAAATGCCAAATGTTACCTGGACCAATGAGATTGTTCCCATCAAACAGAGTATGTGTGTAATGATCACTTTATTTGGCAGCTGGGCTTTGGTTATGGCAATGGCAGGAATTTTCTGGCTTGCGAGAAAATATCTCGAGCCATACGCTTTTTTGATTCTGGCATCAGCCATCCTTTTAGGGGGAGCAGTGATCTTACTGCTATGGATTAAGAAAAAAGGTACAAAGATATTTGAAACTTTGTAGAAGAAAATAAAAACTGAATTATAATACAAAGTATTTATTTTCTGTTATAACTGGACACAATAGCGGAGATTATGATAGAATAAGATTCGACTAAATATGAGGTGTGCCCGGATTAGACAGATCGGAAGACTGCCATTCAGAGTCCCAATGAGAGGGATTCTGTTTTGGCAGTCTTTTTTCTTGGAAAGAGATAAGACCTCCGCCTCTATAGGTGTTGAGTTACTACAATTACGTCCAGGCGTACTTGAATATGCAGGAACAGAAAAAGAGGAAGGGATTTTTTATGTATTTGATGATTGATAATTATGATTCTTTCGTGTATAACCTGGCCAGGTATTTGGAAGAGGTGGGTGAGAAAGTAGAGTTAGTGCGAAACGACAGAATCACAGTGAAAAAAACAGAATCCATTCTGGCAGCAGGCAATCTGGAAGGGATCATTCTCTCTCCTGGACCGAAAAGCCCTGCAGACTGTGGGAACTGCAGAGAAATCCTGCAGAGAATGGCGGGAAGAGTTCCGATCTTGGGTGTGTGTCTGGGACATCAGATTATCGGCCATGTTTTCGGGGCCTCCGTAAAGAAGGGAATACGTCCTATGCATGGAAAGGTAACATCGATTACCACCGACGGTAAAGGGCTGTTTCAGGATCTTCCGAGAACTTATCAGGTGACCAGATATCATTCACTGGTGGTCTGTGATGAGAAATTTCCGGAAGAGCTTCAGGTCAATGCCCGTTCGGAGGATGGCGTGATTATGGCAGTCAGTCACAGAAAAATGCCTATATACGGAGTACAGTTTCATCCGGAAGCAGTACTGACAGAATACGGACATGAACTACTGGTGAACTACACAAAAATATGCAGAAAATGGTGGAAAACATATGAAAACAGTAATTCGCAGGCTGTCTTTTTATAGAGAGGCAGCAGATATTTTTGAAATCTATAAAGACAGGGAAATGGCAGTATTTCTGGATTCCGCACTGGAAAACAATCTGGGACAGTATTCCGTTATCGGACTTTTTCCATATCTGGTCTTAAAGGAAGAAGAGGGAATCTGTTATAAGAACGGAAAAGCTATTCCCATTTCCTTTGAAGAAGCCATGAACAGGGAACTGAAGGAACAGTATGAAGAAAATCCTACAAAGCTGCCGCTGACAGCAGGAGCCATCGGTTATTTTTCCTATGATTTCGGAAGAAAATTTGAGCAGATAAAAACCCGTCATCCAAAAAAAATATCCTTGCCGGAGGCTCTGTTTGCATTTTATGATGTGTTGATTATAGATGACAAAAAAGAAAAAAAGCTCTATCTGACAGCAAGAGGAGAGACGGAAGAACAGGCGAAGATTCTGGATGCTACAGAGGAAGAAATTCGCCGTTGCAGTGTGGCTCCAAAACCGGATAAGCATAATATACTGGCAGAATTCTGTCCGAATTTTGAAAAAGAAGAATACAAGCAGACTGTGGATAACATGATTTCCTATATTGTGGAAGGTGATATTTACATTGCAAATATGACCCAGCAGCTGGAAGCAAAAAGTAAAAAAGAACCTTATGAGGTATACCGCTACCTGCGTACCCATAATCCGGCACCTTTTGCAGGTTATTTTAATTATGGAAATTTTCAGATTGCAAGTGCATCTCCAGAAAGATTTCTTCAGGTAAAAGACGGGATCATCGAAACAAGACCGATAAAAGGAACCAGAAAAAGAGGATTTACACAGGAAGAAGATGAAGCGCTGAAAGAAGAACTGAGAAATTCTTCCAAAGACAGAAGTGAACTTTTGATGATTGTGGATCTGGAGAGAAATGACCTGAATCACGTATGTGAGCCGGGAACAGTAAAAGTAACCGATCATTTTGCAGTAGAAACTTATGCTACAGTCTTTCATTTGGTGACTACGATCGTCGGAAAGATGAAAAAAAATCTGCAGATTATGGATTTGATACAGGCTGCATTTCCGGGAGGCTCCATTACGGGAGCACCGAAAATCCGTGCCATGGAGATTATTGATGAATTGGAGCATGACAGAAGAGGGCTGTATACAGGAACTATGGGATACCTGTCTCTGGATGGAAACTGTGACCTGAATATTGTGATACGTACTGCCGTGTATCAGGATGGAGTCTATCATCTTGGAGTAGGCGGAGGAATAACGTGTGAGTCGGAGTTGGAATTTGAATATGAAGAAACACTGCAGAAGGCCAAAGCTGTGCTGGAGGCTATTCAGGAAGGAGGAGAGAAAAATGATCACACCTGACCAGGGATATTTTTTCGGGATAGGAGCCTTTGAAACAGTGGCTGTGGAAGAAGGAAATCCTGTTTTGTTGAAAGAGCATTATGAGCGGCTGTTTCGTGCCATGGAATTTTTTCATCTGAAACTGTCAGCAGATGAACTGGAGGAAAAGGTGGGAAAAGCACTGGAGGATGCATTTATGAAAACCGGACGAAAAGTACTGAAAATTACTGCTTCGGAAAAGAATCTTCTGGTTACCACAAGAGAAAATATTTACGAAGAAAAGCATTATGAGAAAGGATTTTCAACAGATTTTTGCTGTGTAAGAAGAAATGAAACTTCTCCATTTACCTATCATAAAACACTGAATTATGGGGATTGTCTCAGAGAAAAACATCTGGCTCATGATCGGGGAGTGGACGAACCGGTTTTTCTCAATACAAAAGGGATTATCGCGGAAGGGGCTACTACGAATGTGTTTTTTGTTAAAAACGGAGATATTTTTACACCTTCTGTGGAATGCGGTCTTCTTCCGGGAATTATGAGAGCTTACATTTGTAGAAGGAATCATGTGTGTGAAAAAGATATTGATCCTGGGGAAATAGATGACTTTGATGAAATGTTTCTGACGAATTCTCTTTTGGGAGTCATGCCTGTGTCAGTCATGGGAAGACACCGGTTTCCTTCCGGATCTGTGAGTCATAAGCTCCTGAAAGCATACAGAGAATTCTGCAGGGAGGGAAAAATATAATATGTATTCCCTTTTTGTCTGTCCTAAAAAAGAGAGTCTCTCCACGACTATAATTTAGTTGTGGAGAGACTCTCTTTTTTTACTGCGAAAGTCCTGGACAATAGACATGAATGTTTAGGTAATATTGTCATTCAGAATATTTCTTGCTACATATACACCGCTGGCGGAAGCGTGTGACAGGGAATGAGTAATTCCGCTTCCATCACCGATGATATACAGCCCTGGATACCGTGTCTGCAGATTTTCATCCACAGCCACTTCCATATTATAGAATTTTACTTCTACACCATAGAGAAGCGTATCATCATTGGCGGTACCGGGTGCTATTTTGTCCAGAGCATAAATCATTTCTATGATTCCATCCAGAATCCGTTTGGGCAATACCAGACTCAAATCCCCCGGAGTCGCATTCAGCGTAGGGGTTGTAAAGGATTCTTCCAGTCGCTTTGGTGTGCTTCTGCGTCCACGAATCAGATCACCGAAACGCTGAACAATGACACCGCCGCCCAGCATGTTGCTCAGGCGGGCAATACTTTCGCCATAGCCATTGGAATCTTTGAATGGTTCGGAAAAATGCTTTGCAACCAGAAGGGCAAAGTTTGTATTCTCTGTCTGTCTGGCAGGGTCTTCATAGCTGTGTCCATTGACTGTAACTATACCATTTGTATTTTCAGATACAACGGCTCCTTTGGGGTTCATACAGAAGGTCCGTACCATATCGCCATATTTTTGTGTGCGGTATACGATTTTACTTTCATAAAGTTCATCTGTAAGATGCGAAAATACCTCAGCGGGAAGTTCCACGCGGACACCAAGATCCACACGGTTTGATTTTGTCTGAATATCCATCTCTCTGCAGATTTGTTCCATCCATTTACTGCCGCTTCGTCCCACGGAAATAATACATTTTCGACAGGTGTAATCAGTATCATGGCAGTGGATCTGATACCCGTCAGACACTGCGGAAATAGACTCAACAGGGGTATCGAAATAGAAATCCAGCTTTTCTTTCAGATTTGCATACAGGTTTTCCAGCACTACGTAATTAATATCTGTACCAAGATGGCGAACAGAAGCATCCAGAAGGTGAAGATCATTCTGGATACACATTTTTTTGAATCTGGTACCGGCAGTAGAATATAGTTTTGTCCCTTCTCCGCCATACTTCATATTGATATTATCCACATAACGCATCAGATCCAGAGCCTGCTTCTTACCGATATATTCATACAGAGTACCGCCGAAATCATTGGTAATATTATATTTTCCGTCCGAAAATGCACCTGCTCCGCCAAAACCACTCATGATTGAACAGCTTTTACATCCAATACAGGATTTAATCTTTTCACCGTCAATCGGACAGTGACGTTTTTCCAATGAATGTCCTCCTTCGAATACTGCTATTTTTAAATCCGGTTTCTGGTGGATCAATTCATAAGCAGAAAAAATGCCCCCGGGTCCGGCACCTATAATAATAACATCATAGATCATAAAAATTCCTCCATAGTTCAAGACTCGGTAGTCAACCATTTACGGCAGCTGGTAGAAACGCTCAACCATATTATGAGCATATACCTGTGTGAAGTTTTATCCCTAACAATCATAACATAGCAGGATGAAAAATACAATTTTTATTTGGCAAAGAGATGCCCGATTACAGGGAGCGATGCTGCACTGCGATTATCTTCCCACACAAAAAAGAATGCTGTACATACAGGGAGTAAAGCCAACAGGGAAGCCTTCGGACCAAATGACCGGGAAGTCAGATAAGCAGCAATAACACCGATATGATAACATAAAAGCACTTTGCCATAGAATTTACCCTTGCGCAGAGCTTCTGTATCCCTGCTGCAAAAATATTCTGCAAAAGCAGTAGTGAACTGGCGCAAATTATTGGTGGAAAAAATACTGGCACTTACATAACCGTCGGCACCAGGAAAAGAACACCATTGAATCGAAGTGGCGATGAACAAAGGATACAGAGCAACAAAGTCATTAAGATTGGAAGGGAAAAATCCGATGAAGATCAATACAATTCCATCTACGATGATGCTGAATAGTTTCATATTCATCTTAAATTTTTTGGGGAGAACAACCGTGCTTGCCAGTCCAGCCATATACAGGAACAGACCGAAGATGCGAACCAGCCAGTTGGTATCCGGACGACCAGCTGCATTCATAGCAATGGTAATCATATTGGATGTCTGAGCGGAACCGAAAATGTCGTGATGATTGGTGAGTGCATAGCCACCCATAAATCCTCCGATCAATGCCATATTCAGATGTAAATGTCTGGTTGTATTCTCTTTCATTATTATATCATTCCTGTCTTAAATTATATCATGAATTTGATTATAGTACGTCCGGAATATATTGTAAAATGAATAATTTAACTATATAATATAATGAGTATTTATATTTGAGAGGAATTGTTTTATGAATTATATGGATATCCGTACATTTTTGACGATTGCTTCCAGTTCTTCCCTTTCAAAAGCAGCAGAAATGCTCTATATTTCACAGCCGGCACTCAGTCATCGTCTTTCTGCTCTGGAAAAAGAGCTGGATACAGAACTGATCGTTCGGCGTAAGGGAGTACGCTCTATCGAACTGACAGAAGCAGGAAAGCGTTTTCTTCCGATTGCTAAAAGATGGGAGCAGTTCTGGAAGGAAACCGAAAATATTAAACTGGAGCAAAGCTTGGTGCCGTTTCATATAGCCAATGTGGACAGCTTGAATCTGTTTTTCATGCCTCAGGTACTGTCGAATTTTCTGAGAGATAATCCCGGATGTCGTCTGAATCTTGTAACTATGCGTTCCAATGTGGCATATAAGGCGGTGGAAAACGGCGAGGTGGATCTTGGGCTGATCTCCAATCCACATTTTTTTAAAAAGGTACGTACCATCCCTCTGTTTCATGAGAAGCTGACCTTTATTTGTGCACAAAATGCGAAATACGAAGATACCCTGTTGCCATCAGAACTGAATACTACAGATGAGATTTATATTCCGTGGAGCAATACCTTTCTCTTGTGGCATGATTACTGGTTTGGCAGTAATCCGGATATTAAAGTAGCGCTGGATAATATGGAACTTCTTGAGCAGCTTTTAAAATTGAAAGATACCTGGGCGATTGTACCTTCTACAGTTGCACAGATTTTATCCCGTAACGGAGAGTATCGTACTGTACAAATGAAAAATGCGCCGGATCCGAGAACCTGTTATGTTATTTTCAATGATCAGCGGAAGATGAATCCGGTTCTGGAAGATTTCATCAATGAACTCAGAAAAACAGCAGCCGGATTTACAGAGTTGTCAGTTTACCCTTTTGAAAATCGATAAAACAAAAGTGCTCCATGATAAAAATTGGAGCACTATTCTCCCTCTACCCTATTCAACTTATGATCTGGCAGCTCTACGCCGCAACAGGGCAAAACAGACAACAAAGAAAATAATTCCGTATATGGTTGTGATCGGAGTTGCAAATCCTACCAGCATCAGGGAAGTATTGGGTAATTTTGACATCAGGATAGATACCGGGATACGGATCAGGAAAGCAGAAGAGATTCCCTGAATCATAACAGGAATACTGTTACCGGCTCCATTGAAATATCCGATACTGCTGAACAGGATACAGGTAAGGATGCAGTCAACAGAAAAGCCTTTCAGATAAAGTGCACTCTGTACAATAACGTCTGCATCACTGGTAAATAAGGAAGATAAAAGTCCCCCGCTGAAAAATCCGGCAAGGAAAATAAAGATTCCCACAGTACATCCGGTGATCATGGCAGTGAAATACCCTCTTTTCGCACGATCTGGCTTTCCGGCTCCAATATTCTGAGCAACGAAAGCAGATACCGTTTGCATGACAGAAGAAGGTACCAGCATGATGAAGGATACGATTTTTTGTGCAACACCATAACCGGCAGAAGGCATAAGTCCCATATTATTGATAATAGTATTGATGACAAGGAAAGAAACCTGTACCATAGCTTCCTGCAGAGCGATCGGAATGCCTACATTCAATATTTTTTTCAATTCGTTTCCGTATATTTTGCATTGTTGTCGTGAGAAAGAGACAGGAAGGCTTTGTCTCTGGAGGACAAAAAGTGATGCGATTACAGATACGAGCTGAGCGAGAACGGTAGCCAGTGCAGCACCGGCAGCATCCATATGGAGAACGGCAACGAACAGAAGATCGCCGATAATATTTACTACACAGGCAATACCAACGAAGATAAAGGGTAGATTGGCATTTCCAACACCTCTCAGAATACCGCTGATTACGTTGTAAGCGATGATGATCAGAATACCGCCCGAACAGATTCGTACGTAGGTAACAGCTTTATCATAGGAAGCTTCCGGTACCTGAAGTAAAGTCATAAGACCGCCTGCACCCAGTTCCAGAAGTATCGTCAGAATGATACCCACAATCGCAAATAATACAATGGTGGTTCCTACAGCATCACCGGCTTTTTCAGGTTTATCTTCACCAATGTGCTGTCCTATGATGACAGTGGAACCCATAGCAAGGCTGGTTATGACAAAGGTTACCATCTGCATAAATGTACTTCCGGTTCCAACGGCGGAAATACTGGAAGCATCTCCAAACTGTCCTACCACCATAAGATCGACAGCTCCATAGGCCGCCTGAAGGATCAAAGCACCCAGTACCGGCAGTGCGAATTTTATAAGAGCGCCAAAAACCGGTCCTTCTACAAATGAAAGTTCTTTTTCGCTTTTCATTTCAATTCGTTCCTCCCTGTATTCCCGGCATCGAAAGCCGCAGTTTTTCAATAATATCAATCACCTCTTGAGCCTGCTCATCACTGACATCACATAGAGCCTCTGCCCAGGCGGTATGAAAATCAAGTACATGTTTCGTTACACATGCTGTTCCGTCATCTGTCAGGCAAAGCAGTGCTGCACGCTTATCGTTCGGATCCGGCTGTTTTGTTACAAGACCAAGTTGTTCCAGTTCCTGAATCAGTTTGGTAATACTGGGCATGGTAATGTTTAGTCGTGTACTCACGTCACTGACACGGCACATTCCCTGAATGGAGTGGATTTCCTGAATGGCATCCATAACATGAATATGACGTGGTTTCATACCTTCAGGCAGTTGGGGCAAAGTTTCAACAATACGTTTTGCGGTGAAACAGGCATCCAGCAGATGCTTCAGACTGCTTCGATCCATATATAACACCTCCTAAATTATGTTTTACGTTGTAAGGCATCAGGAATGCTGACCTGAACCTTTAACTGCAAATTAGTTATCTTAAATAATTACTTAAAATAATTACTAATAGTAATATATTCTAACATGGTATCGTTGTCAATATCTTGTGTTATATATTAAAAAAATAATGCACCCAATATCATCAGAACCGGGTGCATCATTCAGCAATAAAAAATTTATTTTTTGTACCATTATATTACCACAAAATCGGCCAAAATTCAAGTCTGGTAACTATATAGCCTCTGGAATATAATCATTCAAACATGATGCAATTCAAAGTATTCCAGAGAGGAAAGGGAGTTATCAGCATGGATGATAAGAAATGGATGGAGATAGTATCAGGAATAAATCAGCTGGAAAGTCTGAGAAAGACAAATCAGTATACAGAGCAATTCGGACTTACACTATCAGCTGAGGATGCACAGCTTCTGGTTCAGGAGAAAATAAACAGCCTGAAAGAGCAGAAGAGAGTGGAATTTGGTGAGGGAATCATGCCAAAGATGATTTATGAATTTTGTGATTCCAGTTATATTCATCAGGATAATTATACGGATACACTGATCAGGCTGCAGAATATTTTTTATCTATATAAAAATGAGACGCAGGATGAAATGACAGACGATGAACTGCTTCATTTTATGAAGGAACAGTATGAAACGGTTTGTTTTGGGGATCTGGATTATCTGGAAGGAACCTGCCTTGATGTATTCGCGCGGGTGATCAGAGGTGGGTATCGCGGATTTCAGAAGACGGATGGATTTGCACAATACGGGCAGTTCGATGAAAATCAGGGATGGGATAAAGAGCTCTATATGGAAATACTAAGAAATATATGTTGGGAGTAGAAGATGGAAAATAGTGGATATATAATGGCAGAATTGATTCCGATTGTGGCAGAATTGGTGAAAAAATACACCGATAATGAAAGTACTTCTGTGACTTATGAAAAAGCACAGCAGATGATGGATGCAGTAATATATTGTATAAAAGAGTATGAATCCACATATAGGGCAGGAAAAACGGAAGATTTTCCGACGGCTCTTGGGAAAAAGTCTGCGGGAGAAGCATATCGGTTGGGATATCAAAAAGTTCTTGAAAAAGTTAAATTGGTACAAAAACAGTATAATGAAATGATTTTGGATTTTCATTTTTATGGGAATGAAAATTACAGAGATACCGTTCTCAGGGCGATACCAGGATTTTTCTTACACTATGACCCACAGTTTGCACCTCAGGAGACGATCATTACCATGGATTATCCTACACTGTGTCCTGTGGAGGGAAGGCATGGAATTGATGTGAATCATATTTGTATGGAACAAAAATTCATGAAAGAACTGCCGGAAACATATATCTGTGAGAAACTGCACAACTTTCACTTTGATTATCGGACACAGCTTTTTAATCTCTGTGATATCATCTATCGGAATGTTCTGGCATGTACTTTGATCGGTAAATGTCCGGATACCGTACCAAGTGAAGAGGATTATAAAAAGTTAGAATTTTGGGTACAGGCTAACAGTGAGGAATATATTCGAAAAGTTCTGTTGTCTCTGACCGACAGAATGGTCAGGGAAAAATATCAGAATGATAAAAAACTTGGAGCATATCTGAGCAGGAGTCTTGAGAACTTTATAGTAGGATTGAGACATGGAGCAGAGTACCACTGTCTTCCGGGAGTTGTGGTACTCTGAAACGAACACTTATTTATCCTGAAGTTCAGGAATAGAACTTATGGGTATTTGGATTTCTGTCACGAACCTGGTCACATCATCTGTCAGTCCATAATCAATCATGGTGATTTCTTTTGAAAAACCTGTGATAGGATAATTGTTTTTTTCGATATAAGACATCAATTTTTCGTAATACTCCGGTGCCATTTCATGTCCTCCCTGAAAACGTATGGACAGGCAGGTTTCTTCCGGGAGGAAAACGGTCTTCCCTTTAAACTGATCTTCCTCATCCAGAAAGATAAAGACGATGTCATAAGGGCGATATCGGTGATGGATAAGATTTTTCGCGGATATCCCCAAACCGACTTTACCCAGAAAAGTTACGGAATTTTCTTCAGACTGCTCCAGTTCCCGTATAGAATATTCCAGATCCAGATAATTGGAAGGGGACAATTCCCTGCGAATAGAAGTAAGCCTGCGTGGTGGATTACAGATTAGCGTGATTGTATCCGGATCGGTATACTCTGGTTTTAATAGACCGATTTTGTCATAATGTCGGAGAATACTGATGCTTACATGAAATAATTTTGATACTTCTCCGATTCGAAATAATCCACTATGATTCATATCGCTGATTTCTCACCTTTCTTCCTTCCCATAATACATAAATCAGTGTGTAACAGGCCATAATACCAGAAACTGTGGGTGCTATTCTTCCCAGCATTCCAAGATCATCAGGAAAATGATTACCGAAGAACCATACCAGGGGAATTCTTAATAATAAAGCTCCGGCGCTGCAGCTGATCATTGTCCATACCGTTTTTTGCCTTCCGTTCAGATAGCCATTGAGACAAAATACAATCGTTACCAGAATGTAGTCATAACTGCATGAGGTAAAATACGGTACTCCTGCGGCGATCACATTTGGATCATTGCTGAAAACACGGATCATGGACTGAGGACTGAACTGTGCCCACAGCCAGAACAGACAGGAAACAAAGAGGGCGAAACTGAGACCGTACCACAGACTCTTTTTTGCCCGTCCTGGTTTCCTGGCACCGATATTCTGGGCAGTGATGGCAGCCAGTGCACTGGCCATGGAGGTGGCTGTGAGCATGGCAAATACATCATATTTGGCACCAATCCCAACGACAGAAGCAGCATAGACACCACAGTTGTTCATGACGGCTGTCAGGTACAGAAAGGAAATTCTCACCATCAGTTCCTGCAGAGAGATAGGGATTCCCACCTGAGCCAGTTTTTTTGCATAAATTCTTACGGGATAAAAGCTTTTTATGCGGAAATCAAAAAGAAACTCTTTTTTCTTTAAATATACAATGGCAATCATCATACTTAATGCCTGTGAGATTACAGTAGCCAGAGCGGTTCCCACAACATTCAGTCCAAGATATTTTACAAAAATGAAATCGAGAAGAATGTTGATGACACAGGCTACTCCTACAAAGCACATAGGACGTGTGGAATCACCATACCCGCGAAGCACGGCACTGATCGCGTTGTAACCGCAAATAAAAATATTTCCCAATGAGCAGACAGTGACGTATTGAACGGTAAGTTCAAAAGATTCCTTTGGAGTATGGAGAAGAGTCAAAAGCTGTCTTTCAAAAAACAGCATTAAGACGGTGAGCATGATCGCAAAAACAGCAAATATTGTCAGCGTAGTACCGATGATCTTTTTTACGCTTTCATAATCTTTTTTTCCCATTCCGTCTCCAATTAAAATAGTGCCTCCCAGAGTAAGTCCTGTGATCAGGCTGGTAATGATTTGTGTTACCTGTGTTCCTGTTGAGACAGCTGCTACACTTTCGGCACCGCAGCATTTTCCCACAACGAAAAGATCAACTGCTCCATATAAAGATTGCAGAATATTGGCAATCAGAAAAGGAACCGCAAAAAAAAGAAGTGTTTTCAGGATATTTCCTTCGGTAAGAGTATTTTGTTTCATAGGTATATCTCCTGTTCATTATTATATGTTATATCATAAACTCTGCAATAGTTGTAGAGTCAATGAGGAGATTTTTTATTTTCATGAGGTAAATTTTTTGAATTTTTCTCACTTGAATTAAGAAATCTTGTGATTTTATTTTTGTGGTGTTACAATTTTTCACACTTAGTATAAGGAGGATCTTACACAGGAAAGTTTTTATCAAAGCCTTACCGGTGAGAAAGATATTTCAACTTCTCAGCCCTCTCCCGGATTTGTAATGGATATATGGAATCAGATTCTGAAGTCCGGATATGATCAGGTGGTCTATATTCCCATGTCCAGTGGATTAAGTAATTCCTGTGAAACTGCGATTGCTCTCTCAAGAGATTATGATGGAAAAGTATGTGTAGCTGATAATCATAGAATCTCCATACCGATAAGGGAATCCGTGTTAGATGCGGTAGATATGGCGAGAGAAGGAAAAACTGCCGATGAAATCAAAAAGAAGCTGGAAGATACTGCCTATGATGCCAGTATCTATATAGCAGTGGATACTCTGGAATTTCTGAAAAAGGGAGGACGGGTAACACCGGCCGGTGCGGCTTTAGGTGCAGTATTTAACGTGAAACCGATCCTCACGATTCAGGGAGAAAAGTTGGATGCATTTGCCAAAGTAAGAGGCATGAAAAAATGCAGACATAAAATGATAGAAGCAGTTAAAAATGATCTGAATACCCGGTTTCAATCGATAGACAGAAGCATTTCCCCAAATAGAAGTTTATTATAATCCCTTAGCTGTTTGTATCGGATGTCATGTTGGTCCCGGAGCAATGGGAATGGGCATCTGTGTAAAAAAAAGAAGAAATTAATACTTGCATTATACCCCATGGGGGTATATAATGATGCTGAAAAGGGGGATCGATATATGGATGAGCAAAAAGAATGTTGTTGTCACAAAACAAAAGAACGTTCTGAGAAAGAATATAAAGATATGATTCATCGACTGAATCGTATTGAGGGACAGATCCGTGGAATCAAAGGAATGGTGGAGAAAAATGCTTACTGTACAGATATCCTTGTACAGGTGGCAGCAGCCAATGCGGCATTAAATAGTTTTAATAAGGTTCTTCTGGCGAATCATATAAAGACATGTGTGACGAATGATATAAGAGAGGGAAAAGAAGAAACAGTGGATGAATTGGTGGAGATTCTTCAAAAACTGATGAAATAACCGCAATCATTGTTGTAGACAGGAGGTCAGAATGGAACAATATACAGTAACAGGGATGAGTTGTGCGACTTGCAGTGCAAGAGTGGAAAAAGCAGTGTCAAAAGTGGAAGGTGTTACTTCATGTTCTGTCAGTCTGCTGACGAATTCCATGGGTGTCGAAGGGACTGCATCGGCAGCTGATATTATCAAAGCTGTGGAAGAAGCGGGCTATGGTGCGTCCAGGAAAGGTGAAACGACAAAAGCCGGACAAACAGGGAAAACTGTTGGAGGTGAAGAACTGCTGGCAGACAGAGAAACGCCAATTTTAAAAAAAAGGCTATTGGCATCGTTGGGATTCCTGGCAGTTCTTATGTATTTTTCGATGGGGCACATGATGTGGGGATGGCCTTTGCCTGTATTTTTTCAGGATAATCATATTGCCATGGGGCTTATACAGCTTCTATTAACGGCGGTGGTTATGGTGATCAATCAAAAGTTTTTTATCAGTGGTTATAAAAGTTTATGGCATCGGGCACCGAATATGGATACCCTGGTAGCGCTCGGTTCAACGGCAGCATTTGTATATAGTACATATGCACTTTTTGCCATGACGGACGCACAGGTAAAAGGAAATATGGAAAGTGTTATGGCTTATATGCATGAGTTTTATTTTGAATCAGCAGCCATGATTCTTTCATTGATCACAGTAGGAAAAATGTTGGAAGCCCGTTCGAAAGGCAAGACAACGGATGCACTAAAGAGCCTGATGAAGCTGGCACCAAAGACTGCCACGATTATACAGGATGGGGTAGAGACAGAAGTTGCTATCGAGCAGGTAAAAAAAGGAGATTTCTTTGTAGTGCGGCCTGGTGAGAATATACCAGTGGATGGAGTCGTTGTTGATGGAAACAGTGCAGTCAATGAAGCTGCACTCACCGGAGAGAGTATTCCTGTGGATAAAGTACCGGGAGATGCAGTGTCGGCAGCTACACTGAATCAGTCAGGTTTTCTCAGATGTCAGGCTTCCAGAGTTGGTGAAGATACGACTTTGTCACAGATTATTCAGATGGTCAGTGATGCGGCAGCAACCAAAGCACCGATCGCAAAGATTGCAGACAAGGTTTCCGGTGTGTTTGTACCGGCAGTGATTGGCATTGCTGTTGTGACAATCATCGTATGGCTGCTTGTAGGAGAAAGTCCGGGTTTTGCTCTTGCCAGAGGGATTTCAGTACTGGTGATTAGTTGTCCCTGCGCTTTGGGACTGGCTACTCCGGTTGCCATTATGGTAGGCAATGGAATGGGAGCAAAAAACGGTATTATGTTTAAAACAGCTGTGTCATTGGAAGAAACCGGTAGAACACAGATTGTAGCACTGGATAAGACAGGTACCATCACCGGCGGTGAACCAAAAGTGACGGATATAATACCAATAGGGGGTATTGGTGAAAGGGATTTATTATCTTTTGCGTATACATTGGAACAAAAAAGCGAACACCCTCTTGCGGGAGCTATTATCGCTTATGGAAAAAATAAAGATATTGCAGTTGGAGAAGTGACAGATTTTATTGCATTGCCGGGAAATGGTCTTTCGGCAGTATATGAAGGAAATACTTTGACCGGTGGTAATTACAAATTTATCAGTAAGAGAGCAGAAATACCACAAAATATGAAAGAAAAGTCAGAAAGATTAGCTGAGGAAGGTAAAACTCCACTGTTTTTTGCAAAAGACGGAGAACTTTTGGGAATCATTGCGGTTGCTGATATGATGAAAGAAGACAGTCCTCAGGCTGTGAAAGAACTGCAGAACATGGGAATCCATGTGGTAATGCTTACCGGTGACAATGAACGTACCGCAAAAGCAATCGGAAGACAGGCCGGTGTGGATGAAGTGATTGCGGGAGTGCTGCCGGATGGAAAAGAAAGTGTGATTCGAAATCTGAAGAAAAGGGGAAAAGTGGCCATGGTGGGTGATGGAATCAATGATGCCCCGGCACTTACGAGGGCAGATGTCGGGATTGCCATCGGAGCAGGAACGGATATTGCCATTGATGCGGCTGATATAGTGCTGATGAAAAGCCGTTTGAGTGATGTCCCGGCTGCGATCCGATTGAGCAGAGCAACATTGAAGAATATTCATGAAAATCTATTCTGGGCATTCTTCTATAATGTAATCGGGATTCCGCTGGCGGCAGGAGTCTGGATTCCGCTTTTGGGATGGAAACTGAATCCTATGTTTGGAGCGGCAGCAATGGGTTTGTCCAGCTTTTGTGTGGTAACGAATGCACTGAGACTTAACCTGTGTCATATCTATGATGCAAGTAAAGATAAAAAAATCAAAAGCAAAGAGAAAGCAGAGGTAAAAGAAATGGAAAAGACAATGAAAATTGAAGGTATGATGTGTGGACACTGTGAGGCAAGAGTAAAAAAATGTCTGGAAGCACTGCCACAGGTAGATGAAGCAATTGTGAGCCATGAAGCGGGAACAGCCGTGGTGAAACTTAACGCAGCGATCGAAAATGAAGAATTGAAAAAAACTGTGGAAGACCAGGATTATAAAGTACTGGATGTGCAGTAAGACTCAGGACTGTTGAGAAATAGACAGAGATAAACCAGAGAGACTGTGACTCGTTTCCAGTTGCAGCCCTCTGGTTTGTCATTTTAAAAATGCAATTAAATAACAAAGGGTATGTTTTCCGCTGAAAGTAATGCAATTCTTTTAATTATTCTTTTATGAGGATGAAATGGATATAAAATAATAAATACAACAATATTTACAATGTGTACAACAACCCTCTCAATGGTATTTTCTGGAAAAACAAGTATAATTCAATCATAAAGTAAATCAGAGGAAACAGTTTCGGAAAGTACAAGGGAGGAAAAACAAAGATGATGCAGTTAAGCGAACAGGGTTTGATGAATGGAAGAAAAGAGTGGGAAGAGGCAGGATACAAATTGCCTCAGTATGACCATGCGACAATGGTGAAAGAAACCAGAGAAAATCCATTCTGGATTCACTTTGGAGCAGGTAATATTTTCCGTGCATTTCAGGCCAATGTAACAGAAAGTCTTTTAAATGATGGTACGTTGGATCGTGGATTGATTGCTGTAGCCGGTCATGAAGCAGTGGAAAAACTGAATCAGCCACATGATAATTATTCTATTCTGGTGACGCTGAAAGCGGACGGATCAATTGAGAAAACCGTAGTCGGTAGTGTGGCAGAATCCCTGACTATGGATGCAGGATATGAGAAAGATTATCTCCGTATGAAAGAAATCTTTACCAAAGATTCTCTTCAGATAGCAAGTTTTACAATCACTGAAAAGGGATATAGTCTTGTGAAAGCTGATGGTTCCCGTTTGCCGGAAGTGGAAAAGGATTTTGAGGCGGGACCGGGAAAACCAGTAAGTTATATCGGTAAAATCACATCTTTTCTTTATGCACGTTATCTTGCAGGAGCAAGACCAATTGCTATGGTCTATGATTGATAAAATCACACCAAGACCAGATCATATGGTAGAAAAGAATCTGGAAGAGGATCATATTGATGGTCTGGAACCAATTGTGACAGCCCGAGGGACACATATTGCTCCCTATGTAAATGCAGAAGAATGCCAGTATCTTGTAATCGAAGATGCATTTCCAAATGGAAGACCGGAACTGGAAAAAGGCGGTCTTATTTTTACCACACGGGAAACAGTGGATAAAGTAGAGACTATGAAAGTGTGTACCTGCCTGAATCCACTGCATACAACGCTTGCCGTATTTGGATGTGTGCTGGGATATGACAGAATTTCCAAAGAGATGCCGGATACACCACAGCGAATTGCAACAGATACATCCCAGAAGCTGGCCATTCGTTTTGGGGAGACGATCAGAGCATATAAAGCTTCGAATGAACTGGATGTGAAAGAATTGAAATTGATTCCGCTTGTATTTGCGGGATGGTTGCGTTATCTGATGGCAGTAGATGATAATGGAAATGCATTTGAACTCAGTCCGGATCCGATGCTGAGTACCCTGTGCCCTATAGTATCCAAATGTAAACTGGGCGCCAATAATGATGTGGAAGTCATACTCAGACCGATTTTGGAAGATAAAAAGATTTTCGGGGGTAGATCTTTATGAAGTGGGAATGGCAGATATGGTTTGTGAATACTTCAGAGAAATGACAGCAGGTGTCGGAGCAGTACGAAAAACCTTAGATAAGATTGTGCTTACAGCATAAGCTCGTAAAAGGATTCTTATGCGTGAAAAATATATCTGTTTTCTTCAATGCGTGAGACAATAGGAGAGGTGTACTTGAATACGAAGATAAAGGAGAAATGAAGATGAAGAAATTCAGTATACAGCCGGAAATCGTTATGATGGACACGGTGAAAGAATTCTGTGAAACATATAAAATCGGAGCAGGTGATCTGCTGTTTGTAAGCAATGGAACATACAGCCGTTATTTTGACGGCCTTACAAACGGGGTGCAGGTTATCAATTATCGAAAATATGGTACCGGGGAACCTACAGATTTGATGGTTGAGGGTATTTATGAAAATATTGCAGATAAAAATTATAAAAGAGTGATAGCTGTAGGCGGCGGAACGATTCTGGATGTGGCAAAATTGTTTGCACTGAAAGTTACATCTCCTGTGGTTGAGCTTTATGAAGGAAAGATACCAGCCGAAAAGGAAAAAGAGTTGATTCTTGTGCCGACTACCTGTGGTACGGGAAGTGAAGTGACCAATATTGCTATTTTGGAATTGACAACCATTCATACGAAAAAAGGTCTGGCTCATGAGGCTCTTTTTGCTGATGAGGCGGTATTGATTCCGGAACTGCTGAAGGAACTGCCTTTCAGATTCTTTGCAACAAGCTCGATTGATGCATTTATTCATTCTGTCGAATCTTATCTCTCACCAAAATCAAGTGCATTTTCCAAAATGTATTCCAGACAGGCTATGAAACTGATTCTGGAAGCTTATCAGATAATTGCAAAAGAGGGAGAGGAAGCAAGGAAACCATTACTGGGTGATCTTTTACTTGCAAGTACATATGCGGGAATCGCTTTCGGTAATGCTGGTTGTGCTGCGGTTCATGCTATGAGTTATCCCCTTGGTGCAGCCCGCCATGTGCCCCATGGAGAAGCTAATTATGCCATGTTTGCGGGGGTTTTCAAAACATATATGAGTATCTGTCCGGATGGTTCGATCAAAGAATTGAATGAGTATCTGGCAGATATCCTGTCCTGCAGTATAGAAAATGTATACGATGAACTGGAAAAACTGATGAATCATCTGATCCCTCTAAAAGCACTGCATGAATATGGAGTATCTGAAGAAGATCTAGATGAATACACAGATATCGTTATGACCCAGCAGGGGCGTTTGATGGCAAATAATTATGTGGAGCTGGATCGTGAAACTGTATTGGAAACCTATAAGAAATTATATTGATTAACCAATCAGCTCCAGATAGTCCTTCACGGCAAAAGCAGTCATAAGCCGGAAACGTGTCTGGTAATCATCCAGATCGAAACCGAAGTTTTCGCGTAGAATACGAAGTCTGTAATTAATGGTATTGCGATGGCAGAACATCCGGGAAGCAATAGCCTGGATGCTGCCATTTTCAAGAAGATACTGATGCAGTGTTTCCGTATATTCCGTGTGATTTCCTGCGTCATAGGCAAGCATATCCCCAAGATTCATTTCTACATAATGGAATAGTATTTCACGGTCATTTACTGCAAATAAAATCTGAAAAAATCCCATTTCGCTAAATGAATAAATAGGTTTCTGATGAAACCGGCCAAGGGTGAGTGCCACAAAAGCACTGTGACAGCTTTCAGACAGGCTGTTCAGATGATGAACCGTTTTTCCGATTCCCACAACATAATTTCCGTTTCCAAGTAAAATTTCCAGATGTTTTATAAGCTGCTCAAGAAAATCCTGCAGACACGCCGGATTCAAATTTTGTCCGATCAAAAGCAGATTGTCCTTGTAAGAAACAGGAAAAAGAGAGAGTGCGCGTTGCTTCATCAGTGTCTCTGTGATCATCAGTATGTGTTTCGATGAGGCATCAGAATCCAGAAAACGAGCAGGAAACTGGAGGCAGCATACCGTATAATCAGATTCTTCAGGAAAGCGATACTGTTCCAGTATATCCAGACTTTCCCGCAGACGGTGATCTTTCCGTATAATATGAAGAAGAGCTTCCGTTATGGAAGAATCCGTCTGATTTTCAAGAAAGATCCGGTTATAATAATCATGTGTAATATTGTATATGTGTATATCCCATGGCATAAGAAATAGAGGAAAATCATGTTCACAGCACAAAGTACGGATTTCGTCTGTGATATCATCCTGTGATATATATTTGCCGGTATTGATAATAAGTCCACAGGTATTGCGTTCAATCAGTTTTTTTATATATCCAAAAAGCCAGTCTGAGTCTTTAAAGCAGATACCGGTTGTGATGATTAATTCCCCTCCGTACAGAAAATCGCTCGTATTGATATCTTCCGATACATATACCCAGTTCTTGATATGTGATAGACCGCCCTCACCGGCTGCCAACGTAAGCCGGTATTTATGTTTTGTGGCATGGTAAATTTCTCCAAGACTCAATGACATAAACAAATCTCCCTCTGTAAAAGTATACTTTTTATATGAGTTACCCGACAAATAAATGAGACTACGAATTTCTCCGTGCTTTGCACTCTCGAAATTCTAAAAACATTCGAAATACGCACATTTTTCTGAGAAAAATGGTCCCTTGTCTCATGATATTAGCATAGGGCTGCCCGTATGTAAATCTGCAGAAATTACGATTTTGTTGATGAGGTGTTTGCTGCTTTTGTACTATCAGCACAAAAACAGAAGGAAATAATGTGTCTGTAGTCCATAGAAAAGGCCAAAAAACAGTGGCATAATATGCATAGCACAACAAAGAGGTTGAAGAAAATCTTTTTTGTTGTGTTATTTTTTGAGAATATGAGGAGGATTCCACTATGTTAAGAACAGATTTACCTGAAATTATAACAGAAACTTTACCGGGACCAAAAGCACAGAAAATGATTGAGCGCAGAAATGCAGTGGTACCAGGTGCCATCCGCTGCGGTTATCCTGTTGTAATTGAGCGTGGTGAGGGCGCAATGATTGAAGATGTAGATGGAAATAAATTCCTTGACTGGATCGGCGGTGTCGGTGTATTGAATATTGGTTATTCACAGCCGGAAATTGTGGAAGCGGTAAAAGCACAGGCTGATAAATATTTCCATGGCATGTTTAATATTGTAACACATGAGGGATATGTGGCTTTGGCAGAGAAACTCTGTGAAATCGCTCCTGTAAGAGGACAAAAGAAAAAAGCATACTTTACAAACAGTGGTGCCGAGGCAGATGAGAATGCAGTGAAACTTGCAAAAGCATATACAAAACGTCAAAATATCATTGTATTTTCCGGTGCTTTCCATGGAAGAACTTTGCTTACCATGTCCATGACATCAAAGAAAGCATATGCTGTAGGTATGGGCCCATTCCCGGATGGTATTTTCCGTGCTCAGTTTCCATATTATTATCGGAAACCGGAAGGAATGACAGAAGAGGAAGCACTAAAGTATTATCTGGATTCCATATATGCGGTATTTGAACAGTGTGGACCGGCAGATTCTATTGCGGCAATGGTTGTTGAACCACTGCAGGGTGAAGGTGGATTTATTCCGGCACCGATCGAATGGATCAAAGCTGTACGTAAAATCTGTGATGAGAACGGAATTCTTTTGGTTGCTGATGAGGTACAGAGTGGGTTCTGCAGAACCGGCCGGATGTTTGCATCCATGTACTGGCAGGAAGCAGGTGTGGAGCCGGACATCATTGCCACCGCGAAATCCATTGCAGCAGGTATTCCTTTATCAGCCATCATCGCAAGAGAAGAGATTATGGAAGCACCTGCACCGGGAACCATAGGCGGAACTTTCGGAGGAAACCCTCTGGCATGTGCGGCTGCGCTTAAAAATATAGAGATTATGGAGAGAGATGATCTGGCAGGACGTTCTCGTGAAATCGGTGAAAAAGTAATGAACCGTTATAAAATATGGATGGAAAAATATCCGGTAGTAGGAGATGCCAGAGGCCTTGGCGGTATGGTAGGGATTGAGTTCGTAAAAGATAAGAAAACAAAAGAACCTGCAGCAGAGCTGACATCAGCAGTCATCAAAGAATGTGCACAGCATGGACTGCTGGTGGAAGGAGCAGGTACATATAACAATGTAATCCGCTTCCTGGCACCGTTAGTGATAACAGATGAGCAGCTGGAAGCTGGATTGCATATTTTTGAAAAAGCAATTGAGGCGTGTATGTAATTGCGGACAATCCGGTTTTTGATTGTATTTTTGAACCTTTGTGCTATAATAACCGCTGGAGATAGTATTTGATTCCGCTATAAGCGGCCATACAAAACTATACTCTGTTTCTGATGCACTGTCTTATTTCATAGTACATACAGATGACAGGCCTGAAGGAAAGCAACAAAGCAGCCGCAGGACCTGGTCTTCGGAAAGGGGTATGAAATGACAGTTGAAATGTTAAAATCAAAAATTCACCGGGCTGTGGTCAAACAGGCTGAGCTGGATTACGTCGGGAGCATTACAGTGGATGAGGAACTTCTGAATGCAGCCGGAATTCTGGAATATGAGAAAGTCCAGATCGTTGACGTGAACAATGGAAGCCGGTTTGAAACTTACACGATCAGCGGCGAACCGGGCAGCGGTATGATCTGTCTGAACGGTGCGGCAGCAAGGTGTGTCAGCGTAGGTGACAGGATCATTATTATGGCATATGGGAATTACCATATGGAGGAAGCAAAGGTACACAAGCCTTCCGTAATTTTTGTGGATGATGAAAATAAGATCAGCCGAATCACAAATTATGAGAAACATGGTTTACTGAAAGACATGAAATAAGAAATTCGACAGTGACATTAGAACGGGGCTATCTTCAAATCCATAAGAAAGAGGAAGAAGCAAAATGCAAGTAACAAAAACTATCAAAGCGACCAGAGAACAGATCCGTGAATGGAAAAGGGCAGGACACTCCATCGGTCTGGTACCGACCATGGGATTTTTGCATGAGGGTCATGCAAGCCTGATCAGAAAGTGCAGAGAAGAAAATGATAAAGTTGTAGTGTCTGTTTTTGTCAATCCTACACAGTTTGGACCAAATGAAGATCTGGAGGACTATCCGCGAGATTTTGAGAGAGACTGCGCCCTGTGTGAGAGTATTGGCGCAGATCTGATTTTCCATCCGGAACCGGAAGAAATGTATCAGGATGCCTGTGCATATGTAAGCATCAATACATTGTCCGATACTCTGTGCGGTAAAACAAGACCAATACATTTTAAGGGTGTATGTACCGTAGTGTCTAAGTTATTCAATATCGTGACACCGGACAATGCGTATTTCGGACAGAAAGATGCTCAGCAGCTTGCCATTATCCGTAAAATGGTGAAAGATCTGAATTTTGATATCCGTATCGTGGGGTGTCCGATCATTCGTGAGGAGGATGGTCTGGCTAAGTCATCAAGAAACACCTATCTGAGTGCAGAAGAAAGAAAAGCAGCTCTCTGCCTGTCACGTGCAGTAAGAAAAGGACAGGAGATTGTCAGCAAGGGATGTACCAGTGAGAGTGTTATGAAGGAAATGCGGGTAATAGTGGAAAGCGAACCGTTGGCACGAATAGATTATATCTCTGTGGTGGATGCCCTGACGATGCAGCCCGTGGAAAAGGTGGACAGCGATGTTCTTGTTGCTATGGCGGTATATATTGGCAAGACAAGACTGATTGATAATTTCAGTTACGAGGTACAGAAATGAAGAAAATAGGAAAAGTGGCTTCATTACTGACCCGATATATCAGTATCATTATTTTGATTTTTTCAGCTCTGGCCTTCTGGAAACCAGAAGGTTTTGGCTGGGCAACTAATTACACTTCCGTTTTTCTCGGGGTAGCTATGTTCGGTATGGGGCTTACCATCCGGGCGGAAGATTTCAAAATTGTATTTTCAAGACCAAAAGAGATTCTTGCAGGATGTGTGGCGCAATATACAGTGATGCCGCTGGGGGCATGGTTATTGTCTGTGTTTCTGGGACTGGAACCGGATCTTGCTATTGGAGTGATTCTGGTAGGCTGTTGTCCGGGAGGAACGGCAAGCAATGTGATTACCTATATTGCAGGAGGAGATGTGGCTCTTTCCGTAGGTATGACGATCGTCTCTACACTGATCGCACCGATCATGACACCGCTTCTGGTCTATGGGCTGGGTGGTGCCTGGGTGGAGGTATCCTTCTGGGCTATGGTATTATCTGTGGTAAAAGTAATTCTGATTCCGGTACTGATCGGTCTTCTTTTGAACAAATTGTTTCATCATCAGATTCAGAAAATCCGTGATGTTCTTCCGTTGATATCCGTGGTATCTATTGTAATGATCATTTCGGGAATCGTGGCTGTCAACAAAGAGAAACTGATCACCAGTGGTGTACTGGTACTTGGCGTCGTGATACTTCACAATTTCCTGGGAATGGCACTTGGCCTGCTGGTTGCCAAGGGGCTTAAAATACCATACAATAAAGCAACAGCAATCGCCATAGAGGTAGGTATGCAGAACAGCGGTCTGGCAGTATCATTGGCGACCGCAAACTTTGCCGCCAATCCGATGGCAACACTTCCGGGAGCAATCTTCAGTGTATGGCACAATATCGCAGGTTCCATTTTTGCAGGAAAACGAAGAAGAGGTCAGGAGAAAATAGAAAAGTTTAATAATATTTAATAGAAACCTTGTCAATCGAACTTCTGTTTGCTAAGATAAAACAGGAGGTGTCAGAAGATGGAACAGATGACCTTATTCGATGACAGGGAACGAAATGTTCCTCTGGCCAGTAGGTTACGGTCGGACAGGCTGGAGGATTTTGTGGGACAGGAGCATCTTCTCGGCAAGGGGAAGATGCTTCGTTCGCTTATAGAAAAAGACCAGATATCATCTATGATTTTTTGGGGACCGCCCGGAGTTGGGAAAACTACACTTGCCAGTATCATCGCCGGAAAAACCAGGGCGGATTTTATCAATTTTAGTGCTGTGACAAGTGGTATCAAAGAAATCAAAGAAGTGATGAATCAGGCGGAGAACAGCCGGAGGATGGGGATACGTACCGTGCTTTTTGTGGATGAGATTCACCGCTTTAACAGAGCCCAGCAGGATGCGTTCCTTCCTTTTGTGGAGAAAGGAAGTATCGTCCTGATCGGTGCAACAACGGAAAATCCGTCTTTCGAGATCAATGCGGCGCTTTTATCCCGATGCAAAGTATTTGTTCTAAAATCTCTGGAGGAAAAAGATTTGGCAAAGCTTCTGCATCATGCATTGGTTAGTTCATCCGGATTTGGCAATCAGACGATTCGCATAACAGAAAAGCAGCTGCAGGCTATCGCTGCTTTTGCTAATGGAGATGCAAGAACAGCATTGAATACACTGGAAATGGCAGTGCTGAACGGAGAAGTCAGTGCCGACGCTATTACCATTACAGACGAAGGGTTGGGGCAATGCATCAGCAGAAAGTCCCTGTTATATGATAAAACAGGGGAAGAACACTATAATCTGATTTCCGCTCTTCATAAGTCCATGCGCAACAGTGATCCGGATGCAGCAATCTATTGGTTGTGCCGGATGTTGGAAGGCGGGGAAAATCCTTTGTATATTGCCAGAAGACTCATTCGTTTTGCCAGTGAGGATGTGGGAATGGCAGACAGCAACGCTCTTTTGGTGGCAGTTGCGGCATATCAGGCCTGTCATTTTCTGGGAATGCCGGAATGTGATGTGCATCTGACTCATGCTGTGACATATCTTTCCATGGCACCTAAGTCAAATGCCCTGTATCAGGCATGTGAACAGTGCAAAAAAGATGTGAAAGACAGACGTACTGAGCCCGTTCCTCTTTGGCTTCGCAATGCACCTACCAAATTGATGAAAGAGATGGATTACGGTGTCGGATATCAATATGCCCATGATACGGAAGAAAAACTGACTCGTATGGAGTGTCTGCCGGAGTCTCTCAAAGGACGGGAATATTACAAACCGGGAGTTCAGGGAGCAGAAAAGCAGGTGAAAGAACGTTTGGAAGCTGTGAAAAAGTGGAAACATTTATCGTAAGGATGATAAAATGAAAGGAGATTGGTGTGGACAAGAACAGGCAGAGAATGAGATTAATTCTGCGTGCGATAAAACTTGCTGTGGGAAGCAGCATTGCGATTTATATAGCACAACTTTTGCATCTGCAGTTTGAAGCATCTGCGGGAAGTATTGCATTTCTCACAATTTTGACTACAAAATGGGAGACCGTAAAACTATCGCTGGTGAGAGTGATCACTTTTGTGATATCGGTTTTTCTTGCATGGCTGATGTTCACTCATATGGAAAGCGAATGGGTGGCATTTGGTATTTTTGTCCTCAGTGTCACAATCCTATGTGAAGTTTTGGGATGGAAAGCGGCAGTGTCTGTAAATATTGTGATCGGAACACATTTTTTCAATACAGAGCATTTTACCAGAGAATTTATTTGGAATGAGTTTATGCTGGTATTGATTGGTATTACGATTGCACTTCTTCTGAATCTTTATCATGGAAATGGCAGTCAGAAAAAAGAAATCATTTGTTATATGAGGGATACCGAAGCAAAACTGCAGAGTATCCTCGGAGAACTGGCGGCATATCTTTTGGAGAATCCATCCGGCAGAAATGTCTGGGACGATATTATTAACCTTGAGAAGCAGCTTCAGGAATATCTACATGAGGCTTATGAGTATCAGAATAATACATTCCAATCCCATCCGGTATATTATATTGAGTATTTTGAGATGAGAAGTAATCAGTGTACAGCACTTCACAATCTGCATTTTGAGTTGAAACGAATCAGAAATATGCCGGGACAGGCGAAGATCGTTGCCGGATATATTCTTTATATGAAAGAATATGTAGTAGAAATGAATGTTCCTGCAAAGCAGCTGGAGGCTCTGCAGCAGATCTTTCTGGATATGAAGGAAGAACCTCTTCCCGTTACAAGAGAAGAATTTGAAAGCAGAGCACTTTTGTACCATATTCTCATGGATTTAGAAGAATTTTTGATGTTTAAAAAGCGTTTTGTAGAAGGATTGGACGGAAAAACACTGGAGCGCTACTGGAAAAAAAGTCTGGAGAAGAGAGAAAAAGGAGAAAAACGGATATGAGAATATTACTGGTCCGGCATGGAGATCCGGATTATGAGCATGATACATTGACGGAAAAAGGACACAAAGAGGCAGCTTTGCTGGCAGAGACAGCGAAAGATCTGAATGTGGGTGACTGTTATGTGTCACCACTGGGAAGGGCACAGGATACTGCCTCATATACGTTAAAAAAACTGGGATTGACAGCCAAAACAAAAGACTGGCTGCAGGAATTTCCGGCACAGGTGGATATTAATCAGGAGCCTGAACTTCAGGCGGCCTATCCGGACTGTAAGAGAAAAAACGGATATTATCAGCCGCGTATTCTCTGGGATATGGTTCCGGGATACTGGACAGGACACCCGGAATATATTGACAAAAATGGTTGGAGAACATCTCTGGCAGCGCAATACAGTGATCTGGTTCCTGTGTATGATTATGTAACAGAAAATTTTGACAAGCTTCTGGAACAGTATGGGTATGTCAGAGATGGAACTCATTACAGAGTAGTGAAGGAAAGCAGAGAGACGATTACATTATTTTGCCATTTTGGAGTCAGCTGTGTAATTTTGTCTCATCTTTGGAATCTATCACCTTTTATTTTGTGGCACAGTCTGGCTCTGGCACCTTCTTCCGTGACAGAAGTAGTGACCGAAGAAAGAGAAAAAGGAACCGCATATTTCAGAGGATTGCGTGTGGGGGATCTTTCACATCTGTACATGGGAAAAGAGAACCCTTCATTTGCCGCAAGGTTTTGTGAAACTTATGGAAGTACGGAGGAAAGACATTAAAAATAATAGAAACGCTACATAAATGTTACAAAAATATAAAATGATTTTAAAAAACACGCAAAAAAGGGTTGCAAAGCATCGTGGGTTCATGGTAATATGATGGAGTAGTAGCTGAAATTATTACGGAAAGTTTACGGACACAAAAATGTTATGTTGGGAGAATGTTAAATGAAAAAAAGAATTGTATGTTTGGTACTTGGGCTGACGATGATGTTATCTCAGACTTTTACAGTATCTGCAACCACAGAACAGCAGCTAAAACAAGAAAAAAGTCAGGCAGAAAGCCGTTTGAGTGAGACGAATGATGCAATTGATGCACTCTCTGCAAAACAGATGAAGGTACAGGCGGAGATTAATTCAATGGATGCGGATATGGTCGATCTGATGATTCAGATTGATGCTACCAAATCAGATATCTCAAGCACGGAACAGAGCATTACGGATACGCAGAATAGTATTACGGCGAAAGAAGCTGATATTACTGTAAAGCAGGGTGAAATTGAACAGACACAGGCAGAGCTTGCTCAGGCAGAAGCTGATCGAGATCAACAGTATGAAGATATGAAGAAGCGTATCAAATATATCTATGAAAATGGTGGAAATTCCGCATGGGTCAACGCGATTTTGGGATCCGGTGATTTTTCTTCCATGTTGAATCGTGCAGAATACGCTCAGAGTATGCACGAGTATGATCGTGATAGTCTGGACAAGTACATAAAAACTGTAGACCAGGTAACCGAACTGAAGAATAATCTTGAGACCCAGAAGACCGAACTTGAGACCCAGAAGACGGAATTGGAGAATCAGAAATCTTCTTTGGAGAATCAGAAATCTTCCCTGGAATCTCAGAAAGCCGATTTGGAATCTCAGCAGTCTGATCTGCAGGCACGCATTGATGAAAAGAAAGCTACAAGCAGTGATTATGAGAGCCAGATTGCGGCAGCACAGCAGCAGGCATCTGAGATCAGTAATCTGATTGCGCAGCAGGAAGCTGAGATTAATCGTCTGGCAGAAGAAAGAAGACAGGCAGAAGAAGCAGCACGTCGTGCAGAAGCAGAAGCAGCTCAACGTGCGGCAGAAGAAGCAGCACGCAGAGCATCTCAGAACAGTCAGTCTTCATCATCCGGAAGCAGTAATTCAGGAAGTTCCAATAGTTCAGGAAACTCCAACAGCTCAGGAAGCAGCAGTAGTACAGGAAGTTCGAGTAATTCAGGAAGTTCCAGCAGTTCCAGCAGCGGTGTTTCCGGAAGTGCAATTGTAGCGTATGCAGATCAGTTTGTAGGTAATCCTTATGTTTGGGGTGGAAACTCCCTGACCAATGGTATCGACTGCTCTCATTTTGTATGGCAGGTTCTGAAGAATACAGGAGCATACAGCGGTGGTTATACTACTTCAGCCGGTTGGAGAAGTCTCGGGAAGCCTGTAAGCAGCCTTTCTGAAGCAAGAGCCGGTGATGTAATCTGCTATTCCGGTCATGTAGCGATCTATGATGGTTATGGCGGAATTGTGGAAGCCAAAGGAAGCAAATGGGGAATTACCCATGACAGAAGAGCGGATCACACAACAATCCTTGCAATCAGGAGATTTACCTGATAGATAGAATGGTTCTGAATAATAAAAAGTATTAAAAAATTAAGGGAGTCCGATATCCCCCCCGGGGGCTTGTGGGTTCCCTTTTATTTTGATAAATTATACGTAAAATGCAATGATAAAGGATAATAATATGGCAGAATTGTTAAAAAAAATAGAACAATATTGGAGTACACGGACAGAAGGATACTCTGAGGTAAATGAAAAAGAGCTTGCAGGAATTCAAAAGCAGGCATGGCTGTCAGTCCTGGAAAAACATTTCCCGAAGAAGAAAAAGGATGAACTGAAAATTCTGGATATCGGTACAGGACCAGGATTTTTCCCGGTGATATTGACACAAGCTGGTTATCAGGTGACAGCAGTGGATTATACACAGGGGATGCTGGAAAAGGCCAGAGAAAATATAAAAATGAATGGTAAAAAATGCGGAAAAAATCTGGATGAGAAAGTGTCTTTTTTTCGGATGGATGCTCAAAATCTTGCATTTATGGATAACAGTTTTGATGTTGTTATATCAAGAAATCTTACATGGAATCTGGAAAAGCCTGATCAGGCTTACAGGGAGTGGTGCAGAGTACTAAAGTCCGGTGGGGTTTTGCTGAATTTTGATGCAAACTGGTATGGATATCTTTATGATGAAGAAAAGAAAAGGGCTTATGAACAGGATAGAAAAAATGTAGAGAGCAATCATTTGGAGGATCATTATCTGTGCACTGATATTGACACCATGGAACAGATTGCTCTTCAGGTTCCTCTGTCAGCCATCGGACGACCCCAGTGGGATGTTCGGATATTGAAAGAGCAGGGAATGAAACATATTATAACGGATACAGGGATTTGGAAGAAAGTGTGGAGCGAAGAAGAAAAGCTGAATTATGGTTCTACACCAATGTTTATGATTTATGGAGTAAAGGAGTAAAAAATGTGTAAGCAGGAAGGATTTCGGTTATGTAATATGGAAGCACAGCCCGGAGAGAAAGTAAGCGGATATCTGGAATTGGAAAATGGAAAGTTCCGGCTTCCGGCGGCGATTCTTCATGGAAAAACTCCGGGAAAGACTGTGTTGATCACTGCAGGGGTACATGCGGGAGAATATGTGGGGATCCAGTCAGCGATAGAACTTACGCAAAAGCTCAAAATAGAAAAAGTGGTGGGAACAGTTATTATCATAAAAGTTGTCAATCGACCGGCCTTTGAGCGAAGAAATGGAAGTATGGGACTTTCAGATGGGAAAAATCTGAACAGGGTATTTCCCGGAAATCCAAAAGGAACAGAGATGGAGCAGCTTGCCTGGGCAATCTCTCAAAATCTTCATACGATTGCGGACTATTATATTGATCTTCACAGTGGAGATGATTATGAACAGCTTACCCCTTATGTATATTATGCGGGGAAAGCATCCGAAGAAGTAGTATCAGCATCAAGGCAGATGGCGGAGCAGGTGGACGTTCCCTATATGGTAAAGTCAAATGTAGCGTCCGGAGGTTCTTATAACTATGCAGCTTCTCAGGGAGTGCCGGGAATTCTGATTGAGAGAGGCGGTATGGGAGTATGGACAACCGAGGAAGTACGTTCCACCCGCCGGGATGTGAGAAATATCCTCTGTCATTTGGGAGTATACACAGGACAGAAGGATAACAGAACCTATTATCCTCTGGATGTGGAAGATGTGAGGTATCAAAGTGCATCCCATAATGGATGCTGGTATCCTTTTAAGAATGCCGGAGATATGATTCGCAAAAATGAAATACTAGGAGAAGTCAGAGATTATGAGGGAAATGTAATAGAATACAGCCGGGCAGAATTTGATGGTGTCATTCTGTATCAGACAAAAACGCTGCAGGTTGTAGCAGATGGTCCCATGATTGCATATGGACGAATTGTGAAAAAGTACGATGACAGGAAAGAACGAATTGTTCATTACTGGGGGAAACGAAGTGAAAGCTTTGTGGAGCAGAGAAAAGCAGAACTGCACAGTCCTATGGCAGCCCGTTGGATGAAAGAAATATCTGCATGGATACCTAAGGATAAAAAGCTTAAAATTCTGGATGTGGGATGCGGAACCGGTTTTTTTACTATTCTGCTGGCAAAAGAGGGGCATGAGGTCATCGGTATAGATCTCACTCCGGAGATGATTGAGCGTTCCATCAAGTTGGCCAAAGAAGAGCAGGCAAACTGTCATTTCCGTGTGATGGATGCGGAAAATCTGGAATTTGAAGACGAGACTTTTGATCTGGTCATAACCAGAAACCTTACCTGGACACTGCCGGATGTGGAGCAGGCATATGGAGAATGGAAACGGGTGCTGAAAAAAGACGGAATGTTACTGAATTTTGATGCCAATTATGGAGCCGGCAATTTTGCTGATACTTCCCATCTTCCGGAAAATCATGCCCACCATACATTGGGAGATAACATGATGGAAGAGTGTGAAGAAATCAAACGTCAGCTGCCCATCAGTTCTTATGTTCGTCCGGCATGGGATATAGATGTTTTGGGACAGATGGGAATGGAGAGATTTTCTATAGATTTGGGTATCAGTAAGAGAATCTATATGGAAAAAGACGAATTTTATAATCCTACACCTATGTTTATGTTATGTGCAAGAAAAGGATAAGAAATATATAGATATGTTAGATTTGAAGCAGTTGAATTATTTTATGGTATGTACAGACGTTGGTTCATTTAGCGAAGCAGCAAAAATTTTGTATACAACTCAGTCAAATGTAAGTAAGGCAATAAAGGCTTTGGAAAAATCGGTTGGTGCGGAATTGTTTGTGCGTCAATCCAGGGGTATTGCGCTGACTGCCCAGGGAAAACATGTCTACAAGTATGCCTGTAAAATTATGGATGAAGTGAATGCGCTGAAAGATTTTTCGCGATCAGGAGAAGTAGAGTGGCTGAATATCTCCTGTAACCCCAGTTCCTGGTTTGCTAATCGTTTTGTGGAATTTTATAATCTTCATTATGCAGAAAATATCCATTGTCAGGTTTATAATACCAGCGTGGCAAATATCATGAAGCGGGTGAGAGATTATAAAGATGATTTGGGATTTGTTTATGTGATGGATAGTCAGAAAGTGGCTTTTCAGTATGCACTTACAAGAAATAATCTGGAATTCATCCCATTGATTCATGTAGATGCCATCTTATATCTGGGACAGAAACATCCCCTTTATTCAGAAAAAAGTATAGATCAGACAGAACTTCATAAGCTGCGTTTTATTCAGAGTTATCAGGATGAGTTTACTGAAAAAAATTACTGGACGGTAAAAGACGGAAAAGGAAAAATATTGACAGGGATGGATGTGGCTGTTGTAACGAACAGTGACTACATTATGGAAAGAATGTTGACAAACAGTCGGCTGGCAAATATCAGCGGAAATTACCTTTCCAGTGATGAAAATCAGGCGGTAGACGGTGGAATTCCATTGGAACAGGAAGATAGTCAGGTGATTTTTGGATATCTGAAACGGGAAGAAGAAGCTCTTGGAGAGACGGCAGAAGTTTTTGCGGAGTTTATTGAAGCATCCTTAAAAAACCAGCCGGGATATATAAAAAAATAAGATATGAAAAATTGGAATGGATAAACAGGAAAAAATGAATGGCTGTATAACCCCTCCCCCGGGTTGTGCAGCTTTTTTTTATCTGTTATTATATGGGCTATGAAAAACGATACTATGTATTCAAAAGAGAAGGAATGGTGATATGAAAAAATATGTATTAAAGGTAAGCGATGAATAACCACCCGGGTACGACTTCCAGGAGACCTCAAATAGGAAGGTCCCCTCGATTTTCTGGCAGTATTTTTTCTGTATCTGTTATTCC
>SFQZ01000004.1 GCA_004562915.1 bacterium | reverse complement strand
GTTACAATTTATTAATACGTTTACTTCGTCTGTTATCTGACAGACATTTTATAAGGAGGATTTGTAATGGCACCATCAAAAGTTTATTTTACTGATTTGAGAACTCATAATTCTATCAGTCTTCCAGAAAAACTGAAACGTCTTATCAAAAAAGCCGGAATCGCAGATATTGACTTTGATAAAAAATTTGCGGCGATCAAAATTCATTTTGGCGAACCTGGAAATCTTGCATATCTTCGTCCAAATTATGCGAAAGCAGTTGCTGATGTGGTAAAAGAATTGGGAGGAAAACCGTTCCTTACGGATTGTAATACCTTGTATGTGGGTGGAAGAAAAAATGCACTGGAACATATGGAAAGTGCATATGAAAATGGTTTCTCTCCATTTTCTACCGGATGTCATATTATTATTGCTGATGGACTGAAAGGTACGGATGAGGCTCTTGTTCCGGTTGAGGGTGGAGAATTTGTAAAAGAAGCAAAAATCGGACAGGCCATCATGGATGCTGATATTTTCATTTCGCTGGCTCATTTTAAAGGTCATGAGGCGACAGGTTTTGGAGGAACTCTGAAAAATATCGGTATGGGCTGCGGTTCCCGTGCAGGAAAAATGGAACAGCATAGTGCAGGAAAACCACACGTAAATCATGAAAATTGTGTTGGATGTAAAATGTGTACAAAAATCTGTGCTCACAGTGCGATCACAGTGACTGACAGAAAGGCTTCTATCGACCATAACAAATGTGTAGGATGCGGAAGATGTATCGGTGTCTGTCCACATGATGCAGTTGAACCGGCTTCCGATGAGTCTAACGATATCCTGAATAAAAAAATCGCAGAATATACGAAAGCTGTCGTTGACGGAAGACCTGCTTTCTATATTAATCTGGTTATAGACGTATCTCCATATTGCGACTGTCATGCGGAAAATGATGCGGCAATTGTTCCTGATGTAGGATTTTTCGCTTCTTTTGACCCTGTAGCTTTGGATGTTGCCTGTGCCGATGCGGTAAACAAACAGCCAGTGATCAAGAACAGTGTTCTGGGGGATCATGAAGATATCCATGAAGGAGATCATTTCCACAAAGTAAGTCCAGAGACAAACTGGATGTCCGCGATTGAGCATGCAGAGAAATTAGGTTTGGGAACCAGAGAATATGAGCTGATCACGGTATAGTATTTTATGTGATCACCAGTTTTTCTATGCCGAGAAAATTGCTGATACATATTCTGGCACCGCCGAGTAAAACAGCCATATCCTGCAGAGCAGAGGCTTTTAACATACAGTGTTTCTGAAAGCGTTTTGGAAGAAATTCTTCTGTCATCGTAAGAATTTCCGGAAGATAAGTAATTAGCTGGCTGTTCAGGATAATACATTCCGGACAGAAAAGATTCCACAGATTGTTAATTCCACAGGATAAATATTTTGTAAAGCGGACAATTGTATTTACGGCAGCAGGTTCTTTATTGATATAAGAAGATACAAGATCTTCCATGGAAGGAGAATAAAGTGTATTTTTTTGCGCAGCATAATAAGAAAGAACAGCCGGTTCGGAGATATATTGCTCCAGACAGCCATAATTGCCGCAGGGACAGGGAAGTCCATCGGGTTCGACGATCATGTGACCAAATTCACCGGCTGTACCGCTGATTCCGGTATATAGATTGTGCTCCAAAATAATGCCGGCACCAACACCGGAATGAATACTGACTTGTATCAGATTTTTATGGTTTTCAACAAAAGTTTTTTCAGCCAGTGCAGACAGATTCGCTTCATTTTCCAGCCATACGGGAATGCTAAACATTTTTTCAAGTTCCCGGGCAAGAGGAAGCTCTGCAAGAGAATAATTGGGTGTGAAAGTGATTTCATTATTTTTTACAGTTCCATGAATCCCCAGACTGATTCCTATGACTCCAAAAGGTGTCTGGGGGAGTGTATCAAGATGGATCCTGAGAATATGGGTCAGAAAAGAAAGCGTGTTCTCAGGATTCAGTTTTTGATGATACTGGTGTAGCCTGCGGTTTTGTCCCATTAAATCACAGGTCATCAGAGTAGTTGTTTCAACACCAAGGTCCAGCGTCATAATATATCCATTGTGCCGACAGAAGCTCAGAAGGATTGGTTTTCGCCCATGTAAAGTCTGGTCACTTCCGATTTCTTCTACATATAAAGTGTCCAGAAGTTCCTGTACAATCGCAGAGACAGTGGCTTTGGTCAATCCCAGCTTTTTTGATATAGCGGCACGGGACAAAGGCCCATCATTGATAATGGTTTCCAGTACCAGCTTTCTGTTCATTTCACGTATAAGTTCTTTACTTCCTGTTACCATATTCTCTCCTCTGTTTATTTCCATAGAGTTTAGCACTCTCGAAATTCTAAAAACATTCGGAATCCGCCCTGTTCGGGCTGCTTCCTCATGTTTTTGCGGTCCCCAAAGGTCAGTTACAGGCATGCAAGCATGCCGTGACTGACCTTTTATCCCTTGTCTCATCATATATAGAATACTACAATTTGTTCAGTAAGTAAACAAAACAATAATATTCATTAAAAAACATCTTGACGGACATATAGGTAAGTGATACATTGTGATTAGTTTAATGATTAAACAAAAACACGAGGAAATCAAGTAAGGAGGAACCGTCATGAAGAATATGCCGGAAGTAAAATTGGGTATTGTAGCAGTCAGCAGAGACTGTTTTCCGATTACTCTGTCTGAATCAAGAAGAAAAGCTGTAGCAGCAGAATATCACGGAGATCTGTATGAGTGCCCTACTGTTGTAGAAAGTGAAAAAGACATGAAAAAAGCTCTGAAAGAGCTTCGTGAAGCGGGATGTAATGCCCTGGTAGTATATCTTGGGAACTTTGGTCCTGAAAGTGCAGAGACTCTGCTTGTAAAATATTTCCATGGACCGTGTATGGTTGTGGCAGCTGCTGAAGAAAGAGGAGATAACCTGATTCAGGGCAGAGGTGATGCTTATTGTGGTATGCTGAATGCAAGCTATAATCTGCAGCTTCGTAATCTGAAAGCGTATATTCCGGAATATCCGGTTGGTACAGCAAAAGAAGTTGCTGAAATGATGGCAGAATTTGTGCCGATTGCCAGAGCAATCATCGGACTGAAGAATCTTAAGATCATCAGCTTTGGTCCACGGCCTCAGGATTTCCTGGCATGTAATGCCCCGATCAAGCAGCTGTATAATCTCGGTGTAGAGATTGAAGAAAATTCTGAACTGGATCTTTTTGAAGCTTTCAATAAACATGCGGGAGATGAGAGAATCCCGGCAGTTGTTGCTGATATGGAAAAAGAGCTTGGAGCCGGGAATAAAAAACCGGAAATCCTTCCGAAACTGGCTCAGTATGAGCTGACTCTGCTTGACTGGGTAGAGACTCACAAAGGTTCCAGAGAATATGTGGCGATCGCAGGTAAATGCTGGCCGGCATTCCAGACACAGTTCGGTTTTGTACCTTGCTATGTTAACAGCCGTCTTACTGCTATGGGTATTCCGGTTTCCTGTGAAGTGGATATTTACGGAGCACTGAGTGAATACATAGGAACATTGGTAAGTAATGATGCAGTGACACTGCTGGATATTAATAATACGGTTCCGGCAGATATGTATGAAAGTGAAATCAAAGGTAACTATAGTTATACTCATAAAGATACTTTCATGGGATTCCACTGTGGTAATACCACAGCAGGTAAGCTTACATCCTGCAGTATGAAATATCAGCTGATCATGGCAAGAGCATTGCCGGAGGAGGTAACACAGGGAACGCTGGAAGGCGATATTGTTCCTGGTGATATTACATTCTACAGACTTCAGAGTACAGCGGATGGAAAACTTCGTGCTTATATTGCAAACGGAGAAGTTTTGCCTGTAGCTACCAGATCGTTTGGAGGTATTGGTGTATTTGCCATTTCTGAAATGGGAAGATTTTATCGTCATGAGCTGATTGAAAAAGGATATCCGCATCATGGAGCGGTTGCGTTTGGTCATATCGGAAAAGCGCTTTATGAAGTGTTTAAATATATTGGCGTGGCACCGACCGAGATTGGATATAATCGTCCGAAGGGAGATCGGTATCCTACAGAGAATCCATTTGCATAGAACAGTGAATTTTTGTAGTTGCACAGGAGGTAACGGATGAAATATTATATAGGAGTTGATCTGGGAACTTCAGCAGTAAAGCTTCTGTTGATGGATCAGAATGGAACAGTGGTAAATATTGTATCACGGGAATATCCGTTATATTTTCCTCATCCCGGATGGTCAGAGCAGAAGCCGGAAGACTGGTGGGAGCAGACAAAAGAAGGAATCCGTCAGCTCGTAGAAACAGCAGACAAAAAACAGGTTGCCGGGATCAGTTTTGGAGGTCAGATGCATGGACTTGTGATTCTGGATGAAGAGGATCAGGTGATTCGTCCGGCTATTCTCTGGAATGATGGACGGACCGGAAAACAGACAGATTATCTGAATCATGAGATTGGAAAAGAGACACTGTCAAAATATACAGCAAATATAGCTTTTGCCGGATTTACCGCACCGAAGATTTTATGGGTAAAAGAAAATGAACCGGAGAATTTTTCTCGTATCTGCAAAATTATGCTTCCCAAGGATTATCTGGCATATCGGCTGACGGGAGTTCATTGCTGTGACTATTCGGATGCATCCGGTATGCTTCTTCTGGATGTACAGCATAAGTGCTGGTCAGAGGAAATGCTGGAAGTTTGTGGTATCAGGGATGAACAGATGCCGACACTCTTTGAAAGCTATGAGAAAGTGGGAAACTTGAAACCTGAGGTGGCACAGGAACTGGGTCTTTCTGAGAATTGTATTGTGGCTGCGGGAGCAGGTGATAATGCTGCAGCGGCAGTTGGAACCGGTACGGTGGGCGATGGACAGTGTAATGTTTCATTGGGAACCAGTGGAACAGTATTTATCTCAAGTAAAGAGTTCGGTGTAGATCCGAATAATGCTCTCCACGCTTTTGCACATTCAGATGGTCATTACCATCTGATGGGATGCATTCTCAGCGCAGCCTCCTGTAATAAATGGTGGATGGATGAAATCATCGGGACCGAAGATTATGGGAAAGAACAGAAATCGATTGTGAAGCTTGGAGAGAATCATGTGTTTTTCCTTCCTTACCTTATGGGAGAACGTTCCCCACATAATGATCCGAACGCAAGAGGCACTTTTATTGGAATGACCATGGATACCAGTCGGGCAGATATGACACAGGCGGTTCTGGAAGGAGTGGCCTTTGCCATTCGCGATTCTTTTGAAATTGCAAAATCACTGGGTATTCAGATTGAACGAACAAAAATCTGTGGCGGAGGTGCAAAGAGTCCGTTATGGAGAAGAATTATCGCTAATGTACTGAATATCAAAGTAGATCGAATTGCATCTGAAGAAGGACCGGCCCTGGGTGGTGCGATGCTGGCAGCCGTAGCAGATGAAACCTTTACTTCTGTGGAAGATGCAGCCGGGAAAATTGTCAGAATCATTGAAACGATTGATCCGGAACCGGAACTGGCCAGTAAGTATGAGAAACAGTATCAGAAATTTGCAAAGATTTACCCGGAAGTAAAAAAGTTATATACAGAATTGGCATAACAAAATAAATTGCCCTCCAGATACCTCAAAAACAAAGTTGTGGGACTGGAGGGTATTTTTTGATTAAACACCGTTTAAGTTGTGGTTGTTCTTTTGAAGTCAGTGGGATATAATGGCTATGAAAGAAAAGACAGTATGGAAAAGGGAGGAACTCACATGCCATATGAATTATGGATGGCGACAGCGATTCCTGTCATCGTTGCCGGTGGAACTTTGCATTTTAAAATGAAAGAACAGAGTGACAAAAGATGGAATTTTCTGTCTGTCCATGATGACCTGGGCAATTTGATGAAAACTGAATAAGGAGACAAAGGAACAACATGAATCGTATTTTATATTTGGAGTGTGCGTCCGGAATCAGTGGAGATATGACAGTAAGTGCTTTGCTTGATCTGGGAGTTTCAAGAGAAAAACTGGAGAATGAGCTGAAAAAGTTGCCGCTTCATGGTTATCGCACTGTCATAGGAAGAACGAAGAAAAATGGCATTGATGCCTGTGCTTTTTTTGTTGAGCTCGATGGTAATGTTTTTCAGCCTATGAGAGATTATCGCCAGATCAGAGAACTTCTTCTGGATTCAGATTTAGAGGAACGTGTGAAAAATCTGTCACTGAAGATATTTACTGTTCTGGCAGAAGCTGAGGCAAAAGTGCATGAGACAGATATGGAACATGTGCATTTTCATGAGGTGGGAGCTGTAGATTCGATTGTTGATATTGTGGCTGCCGCAATTTGCTTTACGGAGCTGGGCATCGGACAGGTGGCAGTTGGAACACTCACAGAAGGGAAAGGTACCACATGGTGTCAGCATGGCAGGATTCCTGTACCGGTACCGGCCACTGCTGAATTGATAAAAGAATATGGACTGCCGCTGAAGATTATCGATGTAGACGGAGAGATGATCACACCCACAGGGGCAGCCATTGCTGCTGCTCTTCGAAACTGTGAGATACCAAAACAGTTTCTGGTGGAAAAAATCGGTATCGGATCCGGTGAGAAAGATTTTCCTCATGCCAATATTCTGCGTGCTATGATTCTACAGGAGCAAAAGGGGGAAACGAATGATGAAAATCTACATGATACTGCAATGGTCATGGAAACGAATGTGGATGACTGTTCCGGGGAACTGCTTGGATATTTGCAGGAACTGCTTTTGGAGAATGGAGCATTGGATGCGGTATACCGTCCTATATTGATGAAAAAATCCCGTCCGGCCTATCAGCTTCAGGTGATCTGTCATCGAAATGATATAGAAAAGCTGGAAAATATTATTTTCAGAGAAACGACTACGATCGGAATCCGAACGTATCCGGTACAACGGACAATACTTGAACGGAGAATAGAGAGTATCGATACACCTTATGGCGCGATCAGAACAAAAATCTGTAGATTTAAGGGAGAAGATATGTTTTATCCGGAGTATGAAGATGTGAAAGAATGCTGCCGGAAGACAGGAAAAGCATTTACTGAAATAATGAAATCTGTATATGGTTCCGCGGATATGATATATAAGCATTGATAAACTTTAATAACTTTTATAATAAGAAACTTTTAAAATGTCAAGAAAAAATACTTGACACATCTAAAATCCTGTTGTATGATAGCCAAGGTGATAGACATGGATAAGCTTGAGAGACAGGCATTGTTATACGATTTTTACGGAGAATTGCTGACAAAGCATCAGCAGACCATATATGAGGAAGTAGTTCTGAATGATTATTCTCTCAGTGAGGTGGCAGAGGATCAGGGAATCAGCCGTCAGGGGGTACATGATCTTGTCAAGCGCAGCAGCAGGATTCTGGAAGATTATGAGCAGAAACTGCATTTGGTTGAGAGATTTGTGACAATCCGTGAAAAAGTCCATGAGATTCACGGGCTGACACAAAATTATGAGGGAAAGAATCTGGAAAACCTGATGAACAGGATTGGTTCTCTCTCATACAGCATATTAGAGGAGTTATAGCAGATGGCATTTGAAAGTTTAACTGAAAAACTGCAGAATGTATTTAAAAACCTGAGAAGTAAGGGCCGTCTCACGGAAGCTGATGTGAAGACAGCCTTGAAAGAGGTCAAGATGGCGCTTCTGGAAGCTGATGTCAGCTTTAAGGTGGTGAAACAGTTTACCAAAGCTGTTCAGGAACGGGCGATTGGACAGGATGTTATGAATGGCCTGAATCCCGGACAGATGGTTATTAAGATTGTCAATGATGAGCTGGTAACACTCATGGGAAGTGAGACTACTGAGATTGCTCTTCGTCCTTCCGGTGAGATTACGGTAATCATGATGGTCGGTCTGCAGGGTGCAGGTAAAACCACCACAACGGCAAAGATTGCCGGCAAGTTAAAAGCAAAAGGAAGAAAGCCGCTTCTGGCAGCCTGTGATGTGTATCGTCCTGCAGCAATTACACAGCTTCAGATTAATGGAGAAAAGCAAGGCGTAGAAGTATTTTCTATGGGTGACAAACAGAGCCCTGTGAATATTGCAAAAGCGGCGATTGAGCACGCTAAGAATCATGGATTTAATGTAGTGATTCTTGATACGGCTGGACGTCTTCATGTAGATGAAAGCATGATGCAGGAATTGATTGAGATCAAGGAAAATGTTCGTGTGGATCAGACAATTTTAGTTGTCGATGCCATGACAGGACAGGATGCAGTGAATGTATCTGAGACCTTCAATCAAAAAGTAGGGATTGATGGCGTGATTCTTACTAAGATGGATGGAGATACCCGAGGAGGTGCCGCACTATCCATTAAAGCAATCAGCGGTAAACCCATTCTCTATGTGGGCATGGGTGAGAAACTTTCAGATCTGGAGCAGTTTTATCCTGATCGTATGGCATCCAGAATCCTTGGTATGGGCGATGTGATGAGCCTGATTGAAAAGGCACAGCAGAACATTGATGAGACAAAAGCCAAGGAGATGGAGCAGAAGTTAAAGAAAGCCACTTTTGGTTTTGATGACTATCTGGAAAGTATGAATCAGATGAAAAATATGGGTGGTATTTCCAGTGTATTGGGTATGCTTCCCGGTCTGGGTAATAAGGCGAAAGATATTGAGGGAATGATTGATGAAAAGGATCTGGCGAGAAAGGAAGCAATTATCCTTTCCATGACACCGAAAGAACGGTCGAATCCGGATATCCTGAATCTTTCCCGGAAAAAACGAATTGCACAGGGAGCCGGTGTGGAACTGGCAGAAGTAAACCGTATGGTGAAGCAGTTTGAACAGACCAGAAAGATGATGAAACAGATGCCCGGTATGATGGGCGGTAAACTTGGCAAAAGAGGAGGCTTTAAACTTCCCTTTTAAATAAACAGCAAAATCCCAAGGAGGTGAAAGAAATGGCAGTAAAAATCAGATTGAGAAGAATGGGTCAGAAAAAGGCACCTTTCTATAGAATCGTTGTTGCAGATTCCAAATCCCCAAGAGATGGAAGATTCATCGAAGAAATCGGAACATATGATCCGAACCGTGATCCAAGCGTATATAAAGTAGATGAAGAGGCAGCTAAAAAATGGTTAGCTAACGGAGCACAGCCTACAGAAGTAGTAAGCAAAATCTTCAAATTAGCTGGTATCGAAAAATAGTGAGAACTATCAAGACTGCGGAGTCGTTTTTGCCCGGTGCAATCTTCCATAAGGAAGATTGACCTGACAAATGCGTGGAGGTGCGTAATGAAAGATTTGGTAGAAGTAATTGCAAAATCCCTCGTAGACCATCCGGAAGAAGTGGTTGTGACACAGACTGAAGAGAGCGATGCGATTTTAGTAGAACTGAAGGTGGCACCTTCCGATATGGGCAAGGTAATTGGCCGTCAGGGACGTATCGCAAAAGCAATCCGTACGGTTGTAAAAGCTGCTTCCTCCAAATGTGATAAGAAGGTTGTAGTTGAAATTCTGCAATAGATGAAAATATGAGGATGTAGCCCGGTGCTATATCCTTTTTTACTGCATAAGTCCAGTTGCAAAGCGGGGGCAGAATGCATGCTTGCATGCAGGTCTGTCCTTGCTTTAGCAACGACAACAGGTATGAGCACGAAGTGCGTAGCAATCCGGGACTTATGGAAAGCGCAGGGAAAATATACAGAATCTGACAGATATGAACAAGGAGACGGAATGGAACAATTATTACAGGTAGGAGTGATTTCCAGCACTCATGGTGTTCGTGGAGAAGTCAAGGTTTATCCAACAACGGACGATGTTAATCGATTTAAAAAACTGAAAAAAGTGATTCTGGATACCGGTAAAGAGCAAAAGGAGCTGGAAATCCAGAGCGTAAAATTTTTCAAACAAATGGTTATACTCAAATTCAAGGGTATTGATAATATCAATGATATTGAGAAATACAAAGGAAAAAGTCTGTATGTAACAAGAGAACATGCAGTGAAATTAAAAAAAGATGAATATTTTATTGCGGATCTGATCGATATGCAGGTATTGCTTGATGATGGTTCGGAATTTGGAATATTGACAGATGTGATGAAAACCGGTGCGAACGATGTGTATTGTATTCAGAATGAAAAATACGGAGAAGTATTGGTTCCTGCTATTGGCGAGTGTATCCGGCAGGTAGATGTGGAGAATAAAAAAATGATCATCCATCTGATACCGGGACTTGTGGAAGAAATATAGAATCACGATTCTTAAAATAGGAGAATGATATTATGCACTATCATGTATTGACATTATTTCCGGATATGATTACACAGGGGTTGGGGACAAGCATCATAGGACGCGCTATGGATCAGGATATTATACAGCTCACAACGACGAATATTCGGGAATTTTCTACAAATAAACATATGAAAGTGGACGATTATCCTTATGGCGGGGGAGCTGGTATGGTAATGCAGGCAGAACCTGTTTATGGTGCGTATCAAAGCGTTGTTGAGAAAATCGGTTACAAACCGAGAGTGATTTATCTGACCCCACAGGGAAAAGTGTTTAATCAGTCAATGGTAGAAGAACTTGCAAAGGAAGAAGATCTGGTATTTTTGTGTGGACATTATGAAGGAATTGATGAAAGAGTTCTGGAGGAAATTGTGACAGATTATGTGTCCATCGGAGATTACGTTCTGACCGGAGGAGAACTGCCCTCTATGGTAATGATCGATGCTATTTCCCGTTTTGTTCCGGGCGTTTTGAGCAATGAAGAATCCGCCCAGTTTGAGTCCTTTCAGGATAATCTTCTGGAATATCCTCAGTACAGTCGGCCGGCAGAATGGAGGGGCAAAAAGGTACCGGAGGTTCTGCTGTCTGGCCATCATGCCAATATTGAAAAATGGAGAAGAGAACAGTCGATTCTGAGAACGCTTCTGCGAAGACCAGAGCTTCTGGAAGAGGCCGAACTGAGTAAAAAGGAAAAATTGTATCTGGAGCAGCTGAGAAAGGAGATGGGATTGTGAAAGTAAATCTTTTAAAAGGTTCTATTCTGAAATCTCTTCTTCTCTTTGCTGCACCGCTTCTTGTTTCCCGAATTTTTCAACAGCTTTACAATACAGTAGATACCATGATCGTTGGTCATTATCTGGGAGACATTTCCCTTGCTGCTATTGGTTCCTGCAGTGCGATTTATGATCTTCTTGTTGGCTTTGCACTGGGAATCGGTAATGGTTTGGCAATTGTGACAGCCAGAAGCTATGGCGCCGGGGAAAAGGATGAAGTAAAAAAATCAGTAGCCAGTTCGATCGTAATAGGTGTCATTTGTTCGATTGCTGTATCCATAATCGGAAGTTTCATTTTATATCCTCTTTTAAAACTTTTGAATACACCGGCAGAGATTATAAAAGAAGCATATCAATATATTTCTTTGATTGTTATGTCGATTATAGTTATGTTTGCCTATAATTTATGCGCGGGCCTGCTGCGGGCAATTGGTGACAGTCTGATTCCTCTGATTTTTTTGATGTTTTCCTCTCTGCTGAATATAGGATTGGATCTTTTGTTTATCGTAAGATTTCAATGGGGAGTGACCGGAGCTGCCTTTGCAACTGTACTGTCAGAAGGTATTTCAGCTGTTTTATGTCTGATATACATAGGAAAGAAAATGAAATTGCTGATTCCCGGACGTGAACATTTTATCATGGACAGGGAATTATATGGAGAAATGCTTGGACAGGGATTTTCTATGGGATTTATGAGTTCCATTGTTTCCATGGGTTCCGTGATTCTTCAGTATGGTATCAATGGTCTCGGTTATTTGACGATTGCAGCGCATACGACGGCTAGAAAGTTGTATTTATTTTTCAATATGCCTTTTGCTTCTCTGTCGCTTGCTACTTCTACTTTTGTATCCCAAAACCGAGGAGCTGATCAGAAAGAAAGGATTCGTAGTGCTGTCAGAATCATATATATCTGTGACATAATCCTTGCAGCGGTCATAACCGTGATACTTCTGTTGTATTCCAGAAATCTGGTGCAGTTGATCTCGGGGTCGAAAGAAAGTATTATATTGGATAATGGCTCTTTATATTTGAAAGTGGTCGGACCCTTTTATGCTGTATTGGGCGTTCTTGGAGCAACCCGCTATGCACTTCAGGGTCTGGGAGAAAAGCTTTTACCGCTTATTTCAAGTATCATAGAGCTGGCAGGAAAAATCGTATTTGTTCTTTTGTTTATACCCAAATTCGGGTACACAGCAGTAATTGTCTGTGAGCCGGTCATATGGTGTATCATGACGATTCAGCTGGTGTATTCGTTCTATGCACATCCTTATATGAAAAGGAGATGAAAGGGAAAAACGGTTGTTGAGTAATTTCATAGACTGACTGACATATTGTGAATTACGCTCTCATAAAATATAACCAGTACAGGTAAGGAGGGCATTGGACCGCATGGAACCTTTTTCAGTTTATAAGGATATACAGGCCCGCACCAGGGGACAGTTTTTGGTGGGAGTGGTGGGACCGGTACGAACAGGAAAGTCAACGTTTATCAGACGATTTATGGAACTTCTGGCTTTGCCGGCCATGGATGAGCAGACAAGGAGGGAAGTGAAAGATCAGCTTCCGGTTTCCGGTTCCGGTAAGACGATTACGACCGTGGAGCCGAAATTCATTCCCAAAGAAGCAGTGGAAATACATTTGGGAGAAGATATTCCGGTTAAAATCCGACTGATTGACTGTGTGGGATTTATGGTACCGGATGCTTCCGGAAATATGGAAAATGAAAAAGAACGAATGGTAAAAACCCCATGGTTTGAACAGGAGATACCATTTCATCAGGCGGCTGAGGTGGGAACAAAAAAGGTTATTCAGGAACATTCAACGATCGGTCTCGTAGTGACCTGTGATGGCTCGTTTGGAGAAATACCCAGGAATAATTTTGAAGAAAGTGAAGAACGTACGGTTCAGGAGTTAAAAAAACAGGGAAAACCATTTCTGATTTTGGTAAATTCCCAAAAACCATACAAAGAAGAAACTTTGAAGCTTGTTGAACAGTTGCAGGATAAATACAAGGCGGCAGTTCTCAGTGTGAACTGTGAACAATTAAGAAAAGATGATATTGTCCGAATCCTGGAAAAGATTCTTCATGAATTTCCCGTAAGGCAGGTTGAATATTACATACCCAAATGGGTGGAATTGCTGGAACCCTCCCATTATCTGAAAGCGGATCTTTTGCAGCAGATAAAGGAAATGATGGGAAAGCTCAAGTATATCAGAGATATAAAAAATGATAATCTGCAGATCGGTAGTACGTATGTAAAAAGTGCCGCACTGGAAGAAGTAAATCTATCCAATGGTATAGTGCGGGTCCGGGTTGAGATGAAAGAACCCTATTATTACCAGGTAATGAGTGAAATGACGGGTGTGGTGATCAACAGTGAATATCAGCTGATCCATACGCTGAAAGAACTGGCCGGCATGAAGGAAGAGTATGCGAAGGTGAAAAATGCCATGGAATCTGTCAGAGGGAGTGGTTATGGTGTTGTGATTCCGGAAAAAAATGAAATCACGCTGGAAGAACCGGTTGTAATCAAACAGGGAAACAAATATGGAGTCAAAATCAAATCAGCCAGTCCATCCATCCATATGATCAAAGCCAATATCGAGACAGAGATTGCACCAATCGTAGGAAATGAACAGCAGGCGATAGATTTGATTGATTTTATTAAAGAAAATGCAAAATCAAAAGAAGGAATCTGGCAGACAAATATTTTTGGAAAATCCATAGAACAGCTGGTGGAGGATGGCATTCGCACAAAAATTGCTCAGATCAGTGAAGAAAGTCAGGTGAAACTGCAGGATACCATGCAGAAAATTGTGAACGACAGCAAAGGCGGACTGATCTGCATCATAATTTGATAAAATATAGGAAAGGGAATGGTTGAGGAAAGCCATTTCCTTTTTTTCTGTTATTAGTAAAAAACACACAAAAAAGCAAAAGAATTGACAAAGAAATGTAACAAAGATATAATAAAGAAAATGTCGTATAAATATGAAACATAGTACAAACATTGGCGAGAAAGTGAAAAACAGGTGGTACATATGAAAAGAAAGATCGTGAATAAGTTACTTGCAGGTTGTCTGATCGCTGTATTAGTTACACCTTCAGAGGCTCTTGCTGTGATGGATGGAAGTGAAGAACAGAATGTGGCAGTCACTGAAGAGATGACAGATGATGAGGAAGAAAAAGAGACTTCATCAGATGAAAACAGTCAGGAACCGGAACAGAATCCAGAAGATCAGGATACTGTTGAAAAAGAAACGAAAACTATTCAACAGGAGATTCAGTCAGGCTGGGTCAAAAGCGGAAACCGCTGGTGGTATAGACATGCTGACGGAAGCTATACTACATCGGACTGGGAATTGATCGATGGAAAGATGTATTATTTTGATGCAAATGGCTGGATGGTAACCGGCTGGCTGAAAGTTGATGGAAATTGGTACTATTTGTCTGCAAGCGGTGCCATGCTGACCGGGTGGCAGCAGATCAGTGAGAAATGGTATTATTTAAACAGTGATGGAGTGATGGCTGCCGATACATGGGTTGGAGAATATTATGTAGATGCAGACGGAGTATGGGTTCCGAATAAAACCAAAGAGGAAGAAAAGGATCGCTGGATTAAAATCGGAAATCGCTGGTGGTATTGTCATGCAGACGGAAGCTATACCAAATTGGAATGGGAACTGATCGGTGGAAAGTGGTATTATTTTGATGCAAACGGCTGGATGACGACCGGGTGGCAGAAAATAGATGGGAGCTGGTATTATCTGTCCGGAAGCGGTGTCATGCTGACCGGATGGCAGAAAATAGATGGAAGCTGGTATTATCTGTCCACAAGTGGTGCCATGCTGACCGGATGGCAGAAAATAGGTGGAAGCTGGTATTATCTGTCCGGAAGCGGTGTCATGCTGACCGGGTGGCAGAAAATAGATGGAAGCTGGTATTATCTGTCCGGAAGCGGTGTCATGCTGACCGGATGGCAGCAGATTGGCGGAAAATGGTACTATTTACAGAGTAATGGAGCAATGGCTGCCGATACATGGATCGATAATTACTATGTAGATGCCAGTGGTGCCTGGGTTGAAGGAAAAACTACAGAGGGAGGCTGGGTACAGACGTCTGATGGTCGTTGGTATTACGACAATGGTGACGGAACCCGTCCGAAATCCACCTGGAAAAAAATCGATGGTGTAGAGTATTACTTTGATGCAGATGGCTGGATGGTGACTGGTTGGCTGAAGATTGGCTCAATCTGGTATTATTTGAAGAGCAATGGCGCAAAGGCCTATGACTACTGGGTAGGAGTAACCGGTATTGGAGGCTACTATATCGATAAATATGGAAGAATGGTAGCCGGAACTACTTATAGCTATGGAAATTATATTTATACCTTTGATGCCAATGGTCTTTGTACGGGAAAAGAAGAAAGATATTTACAGGTACAGGATCCCAAAAACGGAAAGACCTATACGGTTGAAAAACAGTTTGCCACTGACCCACAGGTAGGTGTTGATGTGACGGAAGATGAATTCCTTGCAGCTGCAGTATATGCAGAGGCAGGCAATCAGGGCATGCCGGGAATGACCGGAGTTGCGCTTGTCATATTGAACCGGATGTATAGTGATCTATATCCCGAAAGCGCGAATGTAATGATTTATCAGAAGCAGCAGTTTGAAGTGGCAAGAAATGGCTCTCTGACAAAGTATTTAAAGAATATACATAGTTCCACTTTAGATAATGCGAAAGAAGCAGTGAAAAGAGCCAGAAGCATTATGGAGGCTTATCAGAATTCCAATACTCCAAGAACTGTGACCGGACTAAATATGCCAAATGGTAAAACAGACTTCAACTATCTGGGATTTATGACACCGGCAGCATTTGAAAGTGCCGGATTGGATTGGGTAAAAACAGAGGCATTTACATATTTAAATATTACCTTCTATACCACATGGATTATAAAGTAAATAATGGTATAATTGTCTCCGGGAAAAAGCTAATATAATTGACATCAAATAAGAAAAAGTTTATAATATTGCCGTAAATTTAACGAATACAGAGTCAGGGAAGCGGGTGAAAGTCCTGCGCAAGTCCGTTACTGTAAAAGCCAGGTTACTGCCTGTATTCCGTTATGGAATTTTGCGGCAACCGAAGTTTCATAGAGAGTATTGAAAACCGTTGTCTGTAGAGACAGCGGTTTTTAAATATAAGGCAAAGCCAAAAAGTCAGTTGCGGCATGTCAGAGACTGACCATTTGGCAATCTCTAAACAGGAGGAACAAAATGGAACACAGAACAGGATTGGAGATGTACTGTACAATCGATGAGAAGAATAATATATTGCGGTACGGTTATACCACCGGTTCCTGTGCGGCAGCAGCAGCCCAGGCCGCTGCGCGTATGCTCCTGACCGGTGAGAAAGTTGAGGAAGTTGCACTGGAAACACCGAAAGGTATTCTTCTTCATCTTCTGATCGAGGATATCCGGATGAACACGGATGAAGTGATCTGTGCAGTCCGTAAGGACGGAGGAGATGACCCGGATGTGACTCATGGGATATTGGTATATGCACGGGTGAAAAAAACTTTCGGGAAAGAAGTGTCGATCGATGGTGGAATCGGTGTGGGAAGAGTGACCAGACCGGGGCTTACTCAGCCTCCCGGTGCTGCAGCGATCAATGATACACCAAGAAAGATGATACGTGAGAATGTAGAAGCTGTCTGTAAGGAATATGGATTCGACGGTGGTATGGATGTTATGATTGAGATACCGGCAGGTGTGGAACTTGCAAAAAAAACATTTAATCCCCGTCTGGGAATAGAGGGCGGTATCTCTGTTCTGGGAACCAGTGGAATTGTAGTGCCTATGAGTGAGGCAGCCCTTGTTGCCAGCATAAAACTGGAAATGCAGATGCTTGTGAAAGCAGGGGCAGAGTATCTTGTGATCACTCCGGGAAATTATGGGCAGGTATTTTCGGAAAATCAGATACAGGTAGATTTGACTTATTCCATGAAATGCAGCAATTACGTGGGAGAGACGCTGGACATGGCCCGGGATATGGGAGTGAAAGGAATCCTGTTTATTGCACATATAGGTAAGTTTATTAAGACTGCCGGCGGAATTATGAATACCCATTCAAGAAATGCTGACAGCAGAGCTGAGCTGATGGCAGCCAATGCACTGCGGGCAGGAGCAGGGTATGAAACGGTAATGAAAATACTAAATTCTATAACTACGGAGGAAAGTGTAGATATTTTGATCAAGGATCATATGCTGAAAAAAACAATGCAGCAGATTGAGGAAAAAGTAGATTATTATTTAAATAAACGATCAGGAGAAAATCTGCAGGTGGGCGCGATTCTCTTTTCCAATGTTTATGGAGAGCTGGGAAGAACACGGTTGGCAGATGAACTTCTGGACGAAATAAACAGGAGGTAGTTATGCAGGGGAAATTATATGGACTGGGTGTAGGCCCGGGAGATCCGGAACTTTTGACTTTGAAAGCATTGCGGCTGATACAGGAAAATGAAGTAATTGCTGTGCCGGGAAATGATATCAAAGCCAGTGTGGCTTATCAGATTGTTAGGGGAGTCTATGAAGGAATGGATTCGAAAACACTGATTCCGGTGGCAATGCCCATGACAAAGGAAAAAGCAGTGCTGGAGGCAAATCATAAGAAAGCTGCGGATGATGTGGAAGATTATCTGAGACAGGGGAAGAATGTAGTATTTCTTACGTTAGGAGATCCTACAGTGTACTCTACCTATCTTTACGTGCATAAACGGATTTTAGAACGTGGGTATGAAGCAGAGATTGTAAGCGGTATTACTTCTTTTTGTGCAGTGGCAGCACGTCTGAATATGGGGCTTGTGGAGATGGCAGAACCGCTTCATGTAATTCCGGCTACTTATAAGGCCCAGGAAATGGACGAAATTTTGAAAATGCCGGGAACAAAAGTGTTGATGAAGACCGGGCGGAAAATGAAAGAAGTCCGGGAGAGCATCATAAGAAGCGGTCAGAAGGCGGTCATGATAGAAAACTGTGGAATGCCGGATGAAAAGATTTATGAGAGTGCTCAGGAGATACCGGAAAGTGCAGGATATTATTCGTTGATTATTGTGAAAGAATAAAATGAAAAGAAATAGATGGAATAAAAAGATAGTAAGGAGAACAGTATGGTACATTTTGTAGGAGCAGGTTCCGGAGCACCGGATCTGATTACTCTTCGGGGGAAAAAATTTTTAGAGGAAGCAGATGTGATCATCTATGCCGGTTCCCTGGTCAATCCTCAGCTTTTGGATTATGCAAAGGCGGGATGCCGGATATATAACAGCGCAAAGATGACGCTGGAAGAAGTGCTGGATGTTATGTTTGAGGCGGAAGAACAGGGACTTACCACCGTTCGTCTTCATACGGGAGATCCCTCCTTATATGGAGCGATTCGGGAACAGATGGATGTTCTGGAAGAGAAGCGGATTCTGTTTGATTATTGTCCGGGTGTCAGCTCATTTTGCGGAGCAGCTTCGGCATTGAATCTGGAGTATACGCTTCCGGATGTATCACAGAGCGTGATCATCACAAGAATGGCAGGAAGAACTCCTGTACCGGAGAAAGAAAGTATTGAATCTTTTGCGGCTCACCATGCTACTATGGTTGTGTTCTTAAGTACAGGTATGTTGGAAGAATTGAGCAGACGGCTGATTGCGGGAGGCTATTCGGAGGATACTCCGGCAGCTATAGTGTATAAGGCAACCTGGGAGGATGAAAAGACGTTTATCTGTACAGTAGGTACATTGGCAAAGACAGCCAGTGAAAATCAGATTACGAAAACTGCATTGATGATCATCGGAGATGTGGTAAAACATAGCCATTATAACAGATCAGAGCTTTACAACCCGGCATTTACGACAGAATTTCGTGAAGCAAGTATTTCAGAGAAAGAATGAAGATAAATGAAACTGATTCTGATAGCATTTACCCGAAATGGATGGGAACTGGAAAAGCGGCTGCAAATGACAGCTTCAAAGCATGGATTCGAGACGAAAGCCTTTTTGAAAAGTAAATATGTAAAAGCGCCCTATAACGGTGATATCATTCAGGTGGAAGAAAGCCTCAGTCAATGGGCAGGGGAATGGATTCCGGATGCAGATGGAGTGATTTTTATCGGTGCATCCGGGATTGCGGTACGCACGATCGCACCGTTTGTGAAAAGCAAAAAGACGGATCCTGCGGTGCTGGTACTGGATGAAAAGGGAAGCTTTGTGATTCCGTTGCTCTCCGGTCATCTGGGTGGTGCCAATGAACTGGCTTGCTGGATAGCAGGAGAAATCGGAGCGATTCCGGTGATTACTACAGCTACGGATGTCAATCATCATTTTGCCGTGGATGTATTCGCCAGGAAAAATCATCTGGCGATATCCGATATGAGGCTGGCAAAAGAAGTATCTGCGTTGGTTCTTCAGGATATTCGCCTGAATGCCGGAGCCGGACAGGGATATTTTGAAAAAGAAAATCAGAATGTATTTCCGGAACTCTTGTTTTCAAAAGCAGCAAGTCCGGATGGCCGTCAGGCGACATTCTGGATCCAGCTGCCGGAGCAACAGGTTCTTCATTTGATTCCGAAGACGATTACATTGGGAATTGGATGTAAAAAGGGGATGCCGGAAGAAGTGATCGAAGAGCAGGTTCGCCTGGTATTGGAACAGCATGGGATTTTTCCACAGGCTGTCAGGCAGGCAGCGAGTATTGATTTGAAAAAAGAAGAACCGGGATTGAAAGCATTCTGTGAAAAATGGCAGCTGCCGCTGCTTACCTATACTGGCGATGAGCTTGGGCAGCTGGAAGGAGAATTTACGCCCTCTGCTTTTGTAAACAGGATTACCGGTGTGGACAATGTATGTGAGAGAAGTGCATGTCTGGCAAGTGGACATGGAACACTGCTCGTAAAAAAACAGGCAGGAAACGGAGTTACCGTGGCGTGTGCCGTAGAAGATTGGAGTGTGGATTTTGAATAAATTATATGTAATAGGAATCGGACCGGGAGAGTATGAACAGATGACTCTGAAAGCGATTCATGCAATGGAAAAAAGTGATGTGATCATCGGCTATACCGTTTATGTAGATCTGGTAAAAGAACATTTTGCAGGAAAAGAATTTCTTACAACACCGATGAAAAAAGAAGTGGATCGGTGTGTGATGGCTTTTGAGGAAGCAAAGAAAGGAAAAACAGTTTCTATGATCTGCAGCGGAGACGCCGGAGTTTATGGTATGTCAGGTCTGATGTATGAAGTGGGAGTAAATTATCCTGATGTGGAACTTGAGATTATTCCGGGGGTTACAGCAGCCACAGGAGGTGCAGCAGTTCTGGGAGCTCCGCTGATTCATGATTTTTGTCTGATCAGTCTCAGTGATCTTCTTACTCCATGGGAAAAGATTGAGGCACGGCTTCTGGGAGCATCGAAGGCGGACTTTGTAATCTGTCTGTATAATCCTTCCAGTAAAAAGAGGCATGATTATCTGCAGAAAGCTTGTGATCTGATGATGCAATACAAATCACCGGATACGGTCTGTGGAATCGTAAGCTATATTGGAAGAGAAGGAGAAAACTGGAAAGTTTTGAGCCTGCGGGAACTACGGGATACGCAGGTAGATATGTTTACCACGGTTTGGATCGGTAATTCTCAGACAAAAGAAATTAATGGAAAAATGGTAACGCCCAGAGGGTATAAAAATGTATAAAGTTCTTTTATTTGCAGGAACGGTGGAAGGCCGTACCATAGCAGAATATTTAAATGAACATCATGTAAATACAAGAGTCTGTGTTGCGACGGAGTATGGTGAGAGTCTTCTTCCTCAGGGAGAGTATCTGGATATTTCTCACCATCGTCTTGATGAGCAGGAGATGGAACAGCTCATGATACAGATTCAGGATGGTCTGGTCATTGATGCGACCCATCCGTACGCACAGATTGTGACAGAAAACATACAGGCCGCATGCATTCGCACAGGGACGGCTTATCTGAGAGTGGTCCGTGGAGAATCCGAAGAACTGCCGGAAGCAGTACAGGATCCGGTTTCGGGAATAAAGGAGCATCTGATTGTTTATGTAAAGGGAATAAGGGAAGCAGTAGAGTTTCTGGAAAATACCAGTGGAAATATTCTTGTGACTACGGGAAGCAAGGAGCTGGCTTCTTATACTTCCCTGACAAATTATCAGGAGAGAATTTATGCCAGAGTACTTTCCCTTCTGGAAGTAATCAAATCCTGTGCAGCTCTTGGATTTGAAGGAAAACATTTGATCTGTATGCAGGGACCTTTTTCGCAGGAAATGAACAGAGCCATGATACGACAGGTGAATGCAGCCTGGATGGTGACGAAAGAGTCCGGAAAAGCCGGAGGTTTTATGGAAAAATATCTGGCAGCCAGAGAGACCGGCTGTGGACTTGTAATTATTGGCCGTCCTGTTAAGGAAGAAGGATATAGTCTGCAGGAGTGTCTGGAGTATCTGAGAAAACGATGGAATCTTAAAGATAATACGGAAAATAGCAGCATCGAAGAACATAAAATAGATCGGGAGGAAACAAAGAAAGAGGAACAGAAGATTCGGCAGATTTCTGTGGTTGGAATCGGAATGGGAAATGAGGGCACGCTTACAATAGAAGGTAAGCAGGCGCTAAAAGAAGCGGATCTTTTGATCGGGGCCGGAAGAATGCTGGAAGATACTGCTCAGCCTGATCAGGCAAGATTCGTATCTTATCGTCCGGGGGAAATCAGCAGTTATATAAAAGAACATACGGAATATCGAAAGATTGCAGTGGCATTGTCCGGTGATGTGGGATTTTACAGTGGTGCTAAAAAGCTTCTGGATATTCTGAAAACTGAGATTCCGGATGCAAAGATCAATGTCTGCTGCGGTATTTCTTCTATGATTTATTTTTGTGGAAGATTGAAGACTCCCTGGGAGGATGTGATGCCGGTAAGTCTCCACGGCAGATACAGAAATATAGTGGGGCTTTTACAACAGCATCCCAGAATATTTGCAATTATCGGGGATAAGAGCAAAACAGCCGCACTATGCCGTAAGCTTACGATGTACGGCATGGGAGAGGTAAGAGTGACTATAGGAGAACGCCTCTCTTACCCGGATGAAAAGATAACAGAAGGACGGGCTGCAGATTTTCAGGAGATGGAGACAGATCCTCTGAGTGTGATCCTTTTGGAACGAAAAGAAAGCAACAAATCGGTGGTTACCCATGGAATCTGTGATGAGGAATTTCTGAGGGATAAAGTGCCTATGACAAAAGAAGAAGTGAGAAGTATTTCACTTTCAAAGCTACGTCTAACCAAAGATGCTCTGATCTATGATGTTGGTGCCGGTACCGGTTCTGTTTCCGTGGAGATGGCTCTTCAGGCAGCGGACGGAAAAGTATGGGCAATTGAAAAAAAAGAAGAAGCAGTAGAACTGATCAAAAAGAATAAGATTAAATTCCGTACAGACAATCTGGAAATTATTTCGGGACTGGCACCGGAAGCATGCATGCCACTGCCGGCACCGACGCACGCTTTTATCGGTGGATCTTCCGGAAATCTAAAGATGATTCTGGAACTGTTACTTCAAAAAAACCCTGCTATTCGGGTGGTAATCAATTGTATCACTCTGGAGACAGTGGCAGAAGCCATGGAATGTATCCGTACGCTTCCTCTGAAGGATGTGGATATCGCTCAGGTCAATGTGGCAAAAGGAAAGAAAGCGGGTCCTTATCATTTAATGATGGGGCAGAATCCGGTTTATGTGATTTCGTTTACAGGAGCAGAAAATGGAGAATAAAAAAAGCATCCCCCGGTTTCTGATCGGTGCGGCAGCTAGTGGGAGCGGAAAAACACTGATTACCTGTGGAATACTGCAGGCACTGAAAAACCGCGGATTACAGATTGCATCATTTAAATGTGGGCCGGATTACATTGATCCCATGTTTCACAGTAAAGTGATTGGTACAAAAAGCAGAAATCTGGACACTTTTTTTGTTGATGAAGAGACTGTGAGATATCTTCTCGCTAAAAATGCGTCTGACTGTGAAATCTCTGTGATTGAGGGAGTAATGGGATATTATGATGGTCTGGCAGGTATTTCGACCGAAGCAAGCGCTTATGATGTGGCGGTCAAAACAGAGACACCGGCGGTGTTTATAGTAAACTGTAAAGGGTTGAGTGTTTCGGCTGTGCCATATATCAAGGGGTTCCTGGAATACAAAAAGGACAGCAGAATCAGAGGAGTGATTTTGAATCAGATTTCTCCTATGATGTATCCCCGAATGAAAGAAATGATTGAGTCACAGCTTCCGGTAACCGTATACGGTTATGTCCCTGTAGTAAAAGATTGTGTGCTGGAAAGTCGCCATCTTGGTCTGGTGATGCCGGAAGAAATCCGGGATATTCAGAAAAAGCTGCAGGAGTTTTCAAAAGTGATAGAAAAATCTGTGGATCTGGACGGTTTGATCCGTCTGGCGCAGTCTGCAGAGAGATATGAGGAGTTAAAAGAACCTGAAATCTATCGGGTAGATCATCCGGTGCGTATTGCTGTGGCGAGAGATGAGGCTTTTTGCTTTTTTTATGAGGATAATCTGGAATTACTTAGAAAAATGGGCGCACAGCTGGTGGAATTTTCCCCGATTCATGACAGTAAACTTCCGGATCATATACAGGGAATGATACTGAATGGGGGTTATCCGGAATTGTATGCAAAACAGCTCAGTGACAACAGGTCTATGTGCCGGTCTGTCAGAGAGGCGTTGAAAAAAGGGATTCCTCATATGGCAGAGTGCGGTGGATTTATGTATCTTCATAGTGAAATGGAAGACATGGAAGGAAATGTGTGGCCTATGGTGGGAATGCTCGACGGTAAAGCATATCGGACACCAAAGCTGACTCGATTCGGATATATTATGCTGGAAGAAGGGGATTGTTTTGGTGAAAAGGTTGGAATGATTCCCGCACACGAATTTCATTATTTTGATTCCGAAAGCTGCGGTGAAGATTTTGCAGCGAGGAAGCCTCTGAGTAAACGTGGATGGAGATGTATCCATAGTGATGAAAAGTGTATGGTAGGATTTCCACATTTGTATTATTATGGTAATAAAAAAGTGCCGGAAGCATTTTTGAAAGCATGTGAGAGATATAAAAATGACTGCGAAAGGATGGAGAAAATATGAAGCTGGAAGAGGCATTGCAACAGATCAGACCGGCAGACCGGAAAGCCATGGAACAGGCATGGGAACATTGGAATAATATAGCGATCCCACTGCACAGTCTGGGAAGATTGCAGGATACGGTAGTCCGTATTGCCGGAATGACAGGTTCTGCCCGGGTGAATATCGGAAAAAAAGGACTGGTGGTTATGTGTGCGGATAATGGTGTGGTAGAAGAAGGCGTCACACAGTCCGGTCAGGAAGTGACTTTGATTGTATCGGAGAATTTTCTCCAGGAAAAAGCAACGGCAGGTATTCTCTGCCGACAAGCAGGGGTTGATATTTTCCCGGTGGATATCGGAATTGCCACAGACAGTAAGATCATCAACAGAAAAATTGCCTACGGAACCAAAAATATGGTGAAGGAGCCTGCTATGACCAGAGAGGAAGCGGTTCGAGCTATTGAAGTCGGCATTTCCATGGCAGAAGAACTGAAAGAGAAAGGTTATGGAATTCTGGCTACCGGTGAGATGGGGATCGGAAATACCACTACAAGCAGCGCAATCACTTCTGTTCTTCTCGATGTTGAGCCGGAAAAGGTGACAGGAAGAGGAGCAGGACTTTCCAGTGAAGGACTCGAAAAAAAGATTTCAGCAATTAAAAAAGCCATAAAACTGCATCATCCGGACAAGGAAGATGTGGTGGATGTAATCGCAAAAGTGGGCGGATTGGATATTGCCGGACTTACCGGAGTGTTTATCGGCGGTGCCGCTTTGCATATGCCGGTGCTGGCAGATGGTTTTATTTCTTGTGTGGCAGCTCTTTGTGGAATCCGTATGTGCCCGATGGTGAAAGATTATGTGATTACTTCTCATAAATCTAAGGAACCGGCGGCTAATATGATTCTGGATGCGATCGGAATCCCTGTTTTTCTGGACTGTGATATGTGTCTGGGAGAAGGAACCGGTGCTGTTGCGGTGTATCCATTGATCGATATGGCATTGGCAGTGTATTATGGTATGTGTACATTTGCTGATAATGATATGGAAAATTATGTACCGCTTACTTAGAGGAGACAGATTATGTTTCATTTGATTACAGGCGGCAGCGGCAGCGGAAAATCTGCCTATGCTGAGCAATGTATTCTTGATTTTCAGGGAAATAACAGGATTTACATAGCGACCATGTATCCGTTTGACGAAGAAAGTCACAAGAGGATCGACCGGCACAGGGAAATGAGAAAAGAAAAAAAGTTTTCAACGATTGAATGTTACACCGGACTGCGAAGTCTGGAATTGCCCGATGATGCGGATGTGCTCCTGGAATGTATGTCCAATCTGACTGCAAATGAGATGTATCAGGAGCAGGGAGCAGGAGAAGATACGCCTGAACAGATTCTTGACGGAATCGAGAATCTGAGAAAAAAGGTTCGCAACCTTGTGGTAGTGACAAACGAGGTGTTTTCCGACGGAATCACTTATGATCCCGATACCATGAGATATTTGTCATATCTGGGAGAAATCAATCAGCAGATGGGGAGAATGGCGGACCGGGTGACGGAAGTAGTCTATGGAATTCCTGTTCCGATAAAAATGCCGAACGAAGAATGGAACGTGATGGGAGAAAACAGATGAAGAAATTATATAACAGCTTTTTAATAGCATTTTCCATGTATTCCAAGATACCCATGCCTCAATGTGAGTGGACAGAAGAAAATATGGCGTATGCGATGTGTTTCTTTCCATGGATTGGTGCTGTGATCGGAGCAGTGACCTGGGGCTTTGGAACTTTTGGACTAAAAATCGGATGGAATCCGATTTTTTATGCCGTGATCCTTGTATTGATTCCCTGGCTGATCACAGGAGGGATTCATCTGGACGGTCTGCTGGATACGGCAGATGCCATGAGTTCCTGGCAGGAAAGAGAAAGACGACTGGAAATTCTAAAGGATTCCCATGCAGGAGCATTTGCAATCATAACCTGCTGTGTATATTTTCTCTTTTATTTTGGAGTGTATTCTCAGGCTACCGTAAGAGTATTTCCTATCATCGGATTAAGTTTTATTCTTTCCCGTACACTCAGTGCTCTGGCGATTATTGTTTTTCCAAAAGCAAAAAAAACAGGTTCTGTTTCCGCCATGGCAAGAGGGGCGAGGGACAAACAGGTAATCGCTGTGATGGTATTCTATCTGATTTTTATTTTTGCTGCTATGATGGTACTGGACTGGAAACTGGGGCTGATCTGTTATGGAACAGCATTACTGGTATTCTGGGGATATTACCGAAAAGCGATGAAATATTTTGGTGGTACAACGGGGGATCTGGCAGGGTGTTTTTTATCTTTGTGTGAATTATTGATGGCATGTACAACTGTGATCGCAGTGCTGATCCCGGGAATTTGAGAGGAATTGTGTTATGAAACTTATTATTGGAGGGGCATATCAGGGGAAAAAAGAGTATGCATCCCGTGCATATCATCTGAATGAGAATGTTTGGGCAGACGGCAAGTCCTGTTCTTGGGAGGAAGTATTGTGCGCGGCGGCAGTACACGATTTCCATATATTGATTCGTCGGCAGCTGAGAGAAGGGAAGAATATTCTTGCTCTCGGTAAAGAATTGTGTGAGAAAAATCCACAGATTATTGTGGTAACGGATGAAGTGGGTTACGGAATCGTACCCATGGAAGCGGAAGAAAGAGCATGGAGAGAAGCATGCGGGAGAGTATGTACGGTTTTGGCAGAGAAAGCAGATGAGGTTGTCAGAGTCTGCTGCGGAATCGGACGGAGGATAAAAGGATGAAAATATACTTGATTCGGCATGGAAAGACCATGGGTAACAGTCAGGGGAGATATATAGGAATAACGGATGAACCCCTGCTTGACAATGAGCGAGTAAAATTGGAGCAAAGATCCTATCCGGAGGCAAAGGCTGTGTTTGTAAGTCCGCTGAAAAGATGCAGGCAGACAGCTGCAGCTATATACCCGGATCATCCGGTACGTATTATGGAAGATATGGCGGAGTGTGATTTTGGTTCTTTTGAAAATAAAAACTGGAAAGAAATGAAAGACGATCCGGAGTATCAGGCATGGATCGACAGTGATGGAACGTTACCTTTTCCCGGAGGAGAAGACCCGATGGAATTTCGAAAAAGATGCTGGCGGGGATTTGAAAGAGCGGTTGCAGGGTGTCTCAGAGAAAAGATAGAAAGTGCAGCTTTTGTGGTACATGGAGGAACGATCATGAGTATTTTGGAGCAATATGCAGTACCGCAGAAAGGTTTTTATGATTGGCATGTGGAAAATGGAGAAGGGTATCGAATGGAGATCATTTCTTCTCTCTGGACTCCTTCCAGAAGAGAAATTCATGATGTGCAGCCATTGTTGTTTTCAGATGAAAAAGAGAAAAAGGCGGGAAAAAAATGATATGGACATTACCGGCCGTTGTCTGCGGCTTTTTACTTGATTTACTTTTCGGGGATCCCCGATGGCTGTACCATCCGGTTCGTGTGATCGGCAACGGGATTTCTCTATTGGAAAAAGGATTACGAAAGATATTTCCAAGGACTAAAGTGGGAGAACGAATGGGAGGAACGATTCTGGTGATATTGATCGTGACATTTTCCGCCGGCATTCCCTGTCTGATTCTTCTGGCAGCTTATCGATATAAAATCTGGTTGGGATTTGTGCTGGAATCTTTTATGTGTTATCAGTTGTTGGCTACACGATCCTTAAGAGATGAAAGTAAAAAAGTTTATGATGCGCTGAAAGAAGGGAATCTGGAAAAAAGCAGATATGCGGTTTCTATGATCGTAGGGCGTGATACGCAGAATCTGACGGAAGAAGGTGTTACAAAGGCTGCAGTTGAGACAGTAGCTGAAAATACCTCCGATGGGATTATCGCACCGCTTTTTTATATGATGATCGGTGGTGCCGTGCCGGGATTTGCTTATAAGGCAGTTAATACCATGGATTCTATGGTGGGATATAAAAATGAAAGATATCAGTACTTTGGAACTGCTGCTGCCCGCCTGGATGATGTGTTAAATTATATTCCGGCACGGGTTTCGGCATGGATTATGATATTGGCTGCCTGTCTGGCAGGTCTGAATGGAAAAAATGCAGCGAAGATTTACCTCAGGGATCGATCAAAACATGCAAGTCCCAATTCCGCTCATACAGAAGCGGTGATGGCGGGAGCGCTGGAAATACAGCTTGCCGGAGATGCCTGGTATTTTGGCAAATTACATAAAAAACCGTTTATCGGTGATCCAATCAGAAAGATTGAAATAGAAGACATTCCCAGATCCCATAAACTTATGTATACTACAGCAGTACTGTCTGTCATCCTGTTCGGTATCATAAGGGCAGTGATCAGTCTGGTGGTATTATAAGGAATGGAGATTATTATGAAAAAATATGTTCATGGCGGCGATGTTTACCGTTATCCGCAGGTTATGGATTTTTCCGCGAATATAAATCCGCTGGGAACTCCTGAAGCTGTCATACGTGCGGCGCAGGACAGTATGCTGCAGGTCGCACATTATCCGGATGCACATCAGGAACGACTGAAAAAGGCGCTTTCAGAATATGAACAGGTTCCGCAAAAGTGGCTGATCTGTGGAAATGGTGCAGCAGAACTTATCTTTGGTCTGGCACAGACCATAAAACCTAAAAAAGCACTGATACCGGCGCCTACCTTTGCAGAATATGAACAGGCATTAAAAGGTGTGGGATGTGAGATTATTTATGAGGAACTCAAAAAAGAAAATGGTTTTCAGATGGGAACGGAGACTCTTGAACATCTGACAGAAGATCTGGACATTCTATTTCTGTGTAATCCCAACAACCCCACAGGTCTTTTGACTGACGGGAAACTGCTTGAACAGATTGCGCAGAAGTGCAGGGAAAAAGAAATCTGGCTGGTAGTGGATGAGTGTTTTCTTGATTTTGTGAAAAATTCCGAAACTTTTACATTAAAAAGGAATCTGGAGCCAGGAAGAAAACTTTTCATTTTAAAAGCATTTACCAAAATTTATGCGATGGCAGGGCTTCGTCTCGGTTATGGTATTTGTGCAGAGGAAGCATTTCTTGATCAGATGGAGCAGCATCTTCAGCCATGGAATGTGTCGATTCCGGCTCAGGAAGCCGGAATTGCAGCACTTAGAGAAGAAGAGTATGTAAAAAAGGCCATTGATCTGATAGAAAAAGAAAGAAGATATTTAATACAGGAGCTTGGAAAAATAGGATTTTATGTCTATGATTCTCAGGCAAATTATATTTTCTTTGAAGCGGATCCGGAGCTTCATCGAAAGCTTCTGGAAGAAAAGGTGATGATCCGGGACTGCAGCAATTATCCGGGGCTGAGCGCAGGGTATTATCGGATCGCTGTGAGGACACATAAAGAAAATGAGAAATTATTGGATGCAATCCGGAAAGTGAGGAAATGACAATGGCAAAGGCAATTATGATTCAGGGCACCATGTCGAATGCAGGGAAGAGTTTGCTGGCTGCAGGCTTATGTCGTATATTTAAGCAGGACGGTTACCGGGTGGCGCCATTTAAATCACAGAATATGGCATTGAATTCTTTTATCACAGAGGAAGGACTTGAGATGGGGCGTGCACAGGTAATGCAGGCCGAAGCAGCCGGAATCAAACCTTCTGTACTGATGAATCCTATTTTGCTGAAACCTACCAATGATGTGGGGAGTCAGGTGATCGTAAACGGGGAAGTTCTGGGAAATATGAATGCCCGTGATTATTTTCAATATAAACATAAACTGATCCCGGACATTATGAAGGCTTATAATAAACTTGCCGAAGAAAATGATATCATTGTGATTGAAGGAGCGGGAAGCCCGGCGGAGATCAATCTAAAGCAGGAAGATATTGTTAATATGGGAATGGCAAAGATGGCCAAAGCTCCGGTGCTTCTGGTGGGAGATATCGACAGAGGTGGTGTATTTGCACAGCTGATTGGTACAGTAATGCTTCTGGAAGAGGATGAGAAATCCATGGTAAAGGGACTGATTATCAATAAGTTTCGGGGGGATAAGTCAATCCTGGATCCGGGAGTTGAGATGTTGGAAGAAAAAAGTGGGATTTCGGTAGTTGGTGTTGCTCCGTATCTGAATATTGAAGTGGAAGATGAGGACAGTCTCACAGAACGATTTGATAACAGGCAGGAAATAGGAGTGATCGATATCGTGGTCATCCGTGTGCCGAGAATTTCTAATTTTACGGATTTTAATCCTTTTGAGCGTATGCCGGGAGTTTCTCTGAGATATGTAAAGCATGTACATGAAATGAAAGATCCGGATATGATCATACTTCCGGGAACTAAAAATACCATGGAAGATCTGCAGTGGATGCGGGAAAGTGGTATGGAAGCAGCGATTCTGAAACAGGCAGCCAGAGGTAAAGTTATTTTTGGTGTTTGTGGTGGTTATCAGATGCTGGGCGAAACACTGTCAGATCCCGACGGTGTGGAAGCAGGAGGTTCTATGAAAGGAATGGGGCTTCTGCCTATGGATACGGTGTTTGAGTCCGGAAAAACAAGAACAAGAGTGAGTGGATGCTTTGAAACAGTTGAAGGAGATCTTGCAGAACTTTCCGGTGCAGTTCTGGAAGGATACGAGATTCATATGGGTGTCAGCCGATTGAAAAACGGTGCTCATTCTCTGACAAATATCTGTGATCATGCGGCTACCCGTGAGGAAAAAGTAGACGGTGCATACAGAAAAAATGTGTATGGAACTTATGTACATGGGGTTTTCGATAAAGAGGAAGTTGCAAAAGCAATCGTGAAAGCACTGGGAAGAAAAAAAGGAATCAATACGGAAGAGATTACCGGTGTGGATTTCCAGGAATTCAAGGAAACGCAGTATGATATACTGGCAGCAGCCCTTCGGGAACATTTGGATATGAAACGGATTTATGAAATACTGGAAGAGGGCATCCAGGACTTGGCATGACTAAAGTTTTGAAACCCGTGAAAGGAGAAGAATTATGAAAATAGAACTGGAAAATGTGAGACCAAGGGATATTGAGAGAAGAAGTTTTGAGATCATCACGGAAGAACTGGGAAACAGAAAACTGGATGCAGACAAAGAATTGATCATTAAGCGCTGTATTCATACCAGTGCAGACTTTGATTATGCAGACAATCTTTGCTTTTCTGAAGGAGTGGTGGAGAAAGCGATGGAAGCCATCAAAAACGGCGCCTGCATTGTAACAGACACACAGATGGGTCGTTCCGGTATCAATAAAAAAGCACTGGCAAAATATGGCGGTGAAGTTTACTGCTTTATGTCAGATGAAGATGTAGCAAAGACTGCAAAAGAAAATGGAACAACCCGTGCCACAGCCAGTATGGATAAGGCAGCAACTATGAATAAACCGATGATTTTTGCCATCGGCAATGCTCCCACTGCGCTGGTACGTCTGTATGAACTGATTCAGGAAGGAAAGATCCATCCGGCACTGATCATCGGTGTGCCTGTAGGATTTGTAAATGTAGTTCAGTCAAAGGAATTGATCATGGAGACGGATGTACCATATATTGTGGCAAGAGGAAGAAAAGGCGGAAGTAATATTGCTGCCTGTATCTGCAATGCATTGCTGTATATGATGGATGACAATCGAGAATGATTTTCTTTGTATAAGAAGGTGCTGAGAGAATGTGTAAGTTATCTGACGTGCAATTTCCATATGGGGAGGCACATATGCATATTTTTATGAACGGGGTGGATTACCGTCAGGCTGTGCGTGATCAGATAAATGGTGTAAATGAGGAAGTGATCCGTAAAAATCTGGAAGAATACCACAGACGGGGCATTACCTGGCTGCGGGACGGCGGTGATATTTATGGGACATCAAAGAGAACGATGGAGATTGCACCGGAATATGGGATTACTTATCGGACACCGGTATTTGCCATTCATAAAAAAGGTCATTATGGCGGAATCGTGGGGAAAGCATATGAAAATATGAAAGATTACCGTAAACTGATTCAGGAACTGAGAGAACAGGGCGGTCATTTTGTAAAAATCATGATATCCGGAATCATGGACTTTGACAGGGGAGGATTGACAGAAAGTTCTCTGCCGGATGAGGAAATCGGAGAATTGATTCATATCGCTCATGAAGAGGGATTTGCTGTTATGGCTCATACAAACGGAAGCAGAGCAGTACGAGCTGCTGCACTTGCCGGAGTGGACAGCATTGAACATGGAAATTTTTGCGATGATGACGCTCTGCAGGCATTGGCTTCCAGCGAAACTATCTGGGTGCCGACGATCGTAACAGTGAAGAACCTGCTGGGAGATGGCAGATTCCCGGAGCATGTGGTTGAGAAAATCTGGGAAGGACAGCAGAAAAATCTTCATCGAGCTTTTGAACTTGGTGTAAAATTGGCACTCGGAAGTGATGCTGGAGCCTACAGAGTACTGCATGGTCAGGGTCTGATGGATGAATACCAGGTGTTTCAGGAAGTGCTGGAGGAACAGTGGCCCTATTGGGAAGAAATCATTTCCCAAGGGGATGGATTGTTAAAGAGAAAATTTTAACGGGATAAAGTAAATGAAGTTTTCGGGGAACACGATACCGGAGAGGAAGAGATTAGTTTTCTGCCGAATGAACACTTTATGAACCGACAGGGTACAGATACAAAAGAGAAAATAACGGATTCCTGTTTTGAAATTTATGGGAACACAAGAAAAACATACCACATAGAATGTCAATGCACGGCAGATCACAGTATGGTGAGCCTGAATATGAAAGAAGAGGAACTGAAAAAATATTTGGAAGCCTGAAAGATGAGTAAAGTCTGAGAGGCAGTGTACAGGAACGGATATTTGTTATTATGGAATTAGTATAGAGGATTGCATATAAAACTTTAGAATTATTGATTGCGGAAGTAAACAAACAAAGTATAACGGCTATTTCACTGGAAGCAACAGATATGGGAAAACCATTATATGAAAAGTATGGATTTGTCAAAATGAATGATGAAATGGAGTTATTGGGATAAGATTGCTGTTATTGATTCAGTTTTATATCTTCACTTATATCTTTAGGTATGAGAGCAGCGGGAATTAAGTATTGACAAAAGGGTTACCGATAGTTAGAATAAAGAAAAATAGATTTTGGAGAATTTGGATGTTAATTGTGAGTGTTACGGAGAAAATTGCAAAATAAATATTGCAGGTGCAGTTTGATTGCGCTATAAGTATGCCCATATGGAGATAGTGCATGGCTGCCGAATTTTCGCCTAACATTTACATTTGCTTACTATTTGGATATAAGCATGGCTGTGTGGCTGTGCTTTTTTTTTGTATCATAGGAAAGTCCTCTGACTTTCTTATGATACAAAAATCCTCCGGTACAGGAAAAGTCCTGTAAAATATAAGATTTTTCGTTTGTGAAGAAAGGAAATATCATGAATATAGAAAAACAGATCGGATTCGATAAAATCAAAGAACTATGGAAAAATCTCTGCGTAACAGACAAAGCAAAAGAACAGATTGATAAAATATCATTTTACTTGTCGGAAAGAGAATTAAGAAAACAGCTGAAGGATACCACAGACAGCAGAACTATGCTGGAAAAGCTTGGGATGCCTCCGCTGCCGAATGTGGAGGAGATAAAAGAAATTCTGATGGCTGCCGAAAAAGGAGACTGCCTTACGCCTTTTCAGTTGGAACGAGTGGAGAAGATGCTGGCAGCAGTCAGGAGACTTCGGGATTACCTGAATCGTGGAAAAATATATGAAAATGCAATTGCTTATTATGATGAAAATCTGGATGCAGCAGAAGATCTGAGAGAAGAGATCAGCCGCCAGATACGGGGAGGAGAGGTGGATGACTATGCATCGAAAGAGCTTTTCCAGATCCGTAATCAGATTGTAAAATGTGAAGAGCAGATGAAGCAAAAAGCGGAACAGATACTGCGCTCTCACAAAGAATATATGGCGGATAACTACTGTACTCTTCGGAATGGAAGGCTATGTCTGCCTGTGAAAAAAGAATATAAGCTGAAAATCAACGGAAGCGTAATTGACAAGTCAGCAACTGGAAACACCCTGTTTATGGAACCTGTAAGCATTTCCAGATATTATGAGGAGATTCAGCTGCTTAAGATCAGTGAGGAAAACGAAGTTTATCGGATTTTATATACGCTGACGGCAATGACAGCAGACAGATCAGAGGTGCTGCGTAATAATATCAACATGATTGAAAAGCTGGATTTCATCTTTTCCAAAGGAAAGCTGAGCATGGATCTGGATGGAGTGGAGCCGTCCATTAATCTGGAGAGAAAAATCATTTTGAAAAATGCCAGGCATCCCCTGATGGATAGAGCAATCAATGTACCCCTGCAGTTTTCTATCGGAACAGGTGTAAATGGAATTGTGATCACCGGTCCCAATACAGGAGGAAAAACAGTAGCGATTAAAACAGTTATGTTGAATTGCATGATGGCTCAGTGTGGACTGCATGTAACCTGTGAAAATGCAGATATCTGTATGAACAGTTCTTATCTCTGTGATATCGGAGACGGTCAGAACCTGGCGGAAAATTTATCAACATTTTCCTCACATATAAAAAATGTACTGGAAGTATTACAAAATGCAGATCGAGACAGTTTTGTAATCATGGATGAACTGGGTTCCGGTACAGATCCGGCAGAGGGAATGGGGATTGCTATTGCAATTTTGGAAGAACTGAAAAGGACGGGATGTTTGTTTCTTGTAACTACGCATTATCCTGAAGTAAAAGAATATGCAAAACACACAGAGAGTATTGTAAATGCAAGAATGACATTTGATCAGGAAACCCTTCAGCCGACGTATCAAATGATTATAGGAGAAGCAGGTGAAAGCTGCGCATTTTATATTGCTGATCGACTGGGTATGCCAAAAGAAATGCTGCAGACAGCGGTACGTTATGCCTATGGAGAGTCTGCAGTTAGCAAGTATCAATTTCGGAATGAGAAAAACAATCTGGAGCATCATCGAAGCAACAAGATACGAAAAACAGTTAAAAATAAAAAAGACATCAAACTTCAGGAAAAATTCAGACGGGGAGACAGCGTGATGGTATTTCCGGATAAAAAAATTGGGATTGTATTCTTCCTACCGATGTCAGGCCGTTCCTCTTCAGATAATCGCTAACTCCGACATAAGACGCTCCGAAAAGCCGTCGCACCTAAGTCTCCGTAAGCGCTGGATCTTCAGACTCACTTTACCCGATGACATCAGTAGGAAGGACGCAATTCATCGATAACTCGATTATACTATCGGTAACCCTTACTATGTTAGTTATTCACACGAAATAATTTCCTGTATATGCCGTATAAAAACCTCCTGCACCGCCGGGTATTCTCCCAGTCCTTTCAGGCAGCATTCCACCTCAAATCCGGCAGCCTCAAACTGGCATCTCCAGGATTCCGGATCGTCCCCGGCCATATCATTACGGGCATGGTCTCCGGCTACGATCATAAATGGTGCCAGTTTTACTTTTTTCGGGTTCTGTTCTTTTACCATCCGAAGCAGTGTCTGCATGGAGGGGTAAGCTTCTACGGTTCCCAGATGGATATTCGGATATCCTTTATCTTTGAAAGTATAATCCAGTGCAGCATAGATAGAATTGGCATAATGGGTAGTTCCGTGTCCCATCAGAACCAGAGCTTCATTATCCTTGAGATCAGAAAACTCTTTTACAACTGCATCGATCACATCCAGACTGTCCTGTTCACTGGTAAGAAGAGGGGTACCGAAAGCAATACTGTGAAAATCATCTCTAAAAGAAAGTGCATCTTCTTTCATGAGATCATTTTCGATACCATTGATCACATGGGTGGGCTGAACGATCACATCTGTGATTCCGTCATTTCGCATCTGTTCCATGGCTTTTTTTACATTATTGATTTTGGTTCCGTCTCTTTTTAAAAGTTTAGCCATGATCATTTTACTGGTCCAGGCACGGTAGATTTTTTGCTCAGGGAAAGCATCCCCTATTTTTTTCTCAATTACATCAATTGTTTTTTCTCTTGTGGTGTTGTAGCTTGTGCCGAAGCTGACAACAAGGATCGCTTTTTTTGTTTCCATCATGGGTTTTCCTCCGTGGTATGTTCTTTCGCTGATATCAGCAATATATGATTCCAACTGCTGCAGATTATGCGGAATCGGGAGTGAAGTTTTTAATATCCCTTTTTTACAGAGACTGTCGAAAAGCTGCATACAGGCCGGTTGTTCCAGGTTAGTGGCAGCAAGAGCGGATACATTGGAAAAAACCTGCTCCGGAGTTCCCTGTATCAGTACTTTACCGTCTTTAAATAGAAACACATCATCTGCCCAGGACATGGCATAGTTTACGTCATGAGTTGACATCATAACGGTAATTCCATTATCTGTTAACTGGTCGACGATTTTATTAACCATAGTAGTGTGTTTCGGATCCAGTGCGGCAGCAGGTTCGTCCAGTATGATGATATCCGGATGCATTACCAGAATATCTGCGATGGAAACCTGCTTTTTCTGACCTCCGCTCAATGCGTGAGTAGGTTTATGCCGAAATGGAGTAATCTCCAGATAGTCGATTACATTTTCAACCTGTTCTTTTGCTTCGCTCTCAGAAACTCCCAGATTCAGGATACCAAAGGATATTTCCTGATAAACACTTGCGGAAAAAAGCTGGTTATCAGGATCCTGAAATACAATGCCGACTTTGCTTCTGAGTTTCAGAAGTCCTTTACGCGAATAATCAACAGGTTCCCCGTTAAAATAAAGGGTACCTGAGGATGGTTGGTGGATACCGTTGCAGCAGAGGAAAAAAGTGGATTTTCCTGAACCGTTGGCTCCCATAAACGCTACTTTATGTCCCTTTTTGATTTCCAGAGAAAGACCGTTCAATGAATGACTTTTCTCGTCATCATAGGAAAAAAATAAATTGTCGGCTTTCAATATAATGTCTTCACTCATAAGAATAACCTTTCCATAATAATGATGTGGTTGTCATAAGTACAACTTAATAAAAACAGTAAGCGTCAATAATACAATATCAAAAACAAAAATAGCAAAGATATGTTTTTTCTCCGGAGGAAATGTCTCATTCAATACATGGATGGTTCCGTCATAACAGCGTGATTCCATAGCGTCATACAGAGCATTTGCCCGTTTAAAAGAACGGATAAAAAGTACGGAGACCATAGCACTGAAAGATTTCAGAGAAGTTTTATAATCTTTGTTGCCCAGCCGGGAATGCTGCGAATCTGTAATCGCTGATGCCACGCTCAGAAGGACAAAGATAAAACGATAGATCAGCAGCATCAGTTCAATCAACAATTTGGGACAATGCAAAGTTCCCAGTACATTCAGAATATCCGGCATAGGTGTACTGAAAGATAAAAAATACAGACAAGATACAGAGGAAAGTGCTGTCAGTATCAGCTGTACGGCATACCGGAAAGAATTCCGGCTGCTGGTCAGGTACCATTCACCGAGAGGAATAGCAAAGAGGTCGAGCGGCGTGCGGGAAAGATTAAACATAATAGCAAGAGTACTGAGAATCAGGAAGGCCAGGGGCACCGTCATAAAATGCATATAACGGAAAAGAGGGATTCCGCCCTTATATACGGTCAGAATCCCTGTGGCTGTCAATACGATACATGCGATCACAATGGAACGACTAATTACACAAAGCAGAAGTGTAATCATTGTGAAGGCAAATTTTTCCCCGGCGTTTACATATCTAAGCTTGGAATTATAACAAAGCTTGTCAATCGTAATCATGGAAAACTCCTTTCGCCGGTAAATTTATTCATCTTTTCCCAGTTTTTTTCTCTCTACGAGACGGCCCATGCAGAAAGCAATGACACCAACACCGATTCCCGTCTGAACACAGAACAGAAGACTTTCCACTTCACCGGGAAGCTCTCCTCCCAGAAGATTCTCAATCAGAGGAGCGGCAATCGGTTCAAAGGAAGAATTTACTTCTTCAACAACAGTGCTTCCGGCATCATCGGAACCACCGAACTCTGCATCTTTCAGAGCAAACAGTGGGATGAAGGCCATCAGGAAAATAACTACAATCATAATAATTACAATCTTACTTTTTTTCATATTATTTCGCCTCCTCCATAAATCCGATTGCTTTCAGCTCCGGTTTTGCATAAGTTTCCAGGGCCATCATGATCATACAAGTGAGAAGTCCTTCAATGACTGCCAACGGAACCTGTGTGGGAGCAAATACCATCATAAATTTACCCATGGCACCCAAAATTGTGGTATCGGCATGATGTGCCAGAGCAAGCTGAACAGCGGTCACGCAGTAGGTGAACAAATCACCCAGACAGGCTGCAAGAAAGACTGTGACATATGTATTGATTTTACATTTTTTACAGAGCTTATAGATTCCGTAGGAAACCAGAGGTCCGGCAACTGCCATAGAGAATGTATTGGCTCCGATGGTAGTGAGTCCGCCGTGTGCAAGAAGTATAGCCTGGAACAGAAGCACAATAATTCCCAATACACTGACTGCAGCCGGTCCAAAGAGGATGGCACCCAGACCGGTACCCGTCATGTGGGAGCAGCTTCCGGTAACGGATGGAATCTTCAGAGAGGATATGACGAATACGAAAGCTCCGGACATAGCCAGAAGAATTAAGGCTTTTCGATTTTCATTCAATACTTTTTTAATAGACATAAATCCTGCAGCCAGAAACGGCAGGCAGATAACACCCCAGACCACGCAGAATCCTACAGGAAGATATCCTTCCATAATGTGCATGGCATTTGCAGCCGGTATAAGACCAAAATACAGTGAGAGTGCACTGATAACAGCGATGATACGTTTTTGTTTGTGAGTCATTTTTTCTCCTTTCATGCTCTTCCATAGGGTAATAAAAAACACCGAATCGTATAAACGTCCGGTGTATGGAAGGGTCTGTAAAATGGCAGATACATATCAATTGCTATGACAGCCTTGACGAACTGATCTGATATCTCCAACAGACATTCCTACACTCAGTCATCGTTCGTAACATAAGTGTAACTCTCGTGCGGTGGGCAGGTCTTCTGGCTTAGGAGTCTATGCAATACTTCGCCTTCCCGGTTGCCCAGTGACATTATGAAGTACGCTCATCCTTTACAGCGGCGTGACCGCGGGGGAATATAACCCCTCTTCTCTCTTAGCCTGTGGAGAAAACACAGGAACCTCACCACATTCAATTAAAGATAGTTTACTATTGCGAAAAATAAAAGTCAATTGCATATTGAAAAATATTGAGTATAGTAACTTTCATTTTAAAATAACTTGTGCTATGATGATGCATAAATGTGAAAGATGCATCTTTTATGATGAGATTAGAACCGGAGGAACAAGTAACAATGAGTATACAAATGATAGGCATAGACCACACAAAGGCAAATGTGGATATTCGCGCGCGGTTTTCTTTTACAAAAAAGAATGCAGCAGCGGCTATGGAACGGTGGAAAAAGATCCCGGGTGTTCTTGGATGTGTGATTTTATCCACCTGTAACCGAATGGAAATATGGGTAAATGCGGATGAGCACTGGAAAGGTTCTCTGATGGAAGAACTTTGCAGACTGAAAGAGGTTGATCCCACCCAGTATGATTCTTATTTTGTAAAGAGAGAGGGAAAAGAAGCGGTTAATCATCTGTTTCATTTGACTTGTGGGTTGAAGTCCATGATACTGGCGGAAGATCAGATTATTACACAGGTCAAAGATGCACTGGCTCTGGCGAGAGAAAATTATGTAACAGATAACGTGCTGGAAGTACTGTTCCGAAAAGCGGTTACAGCTGGTAAAAGAGTGAAAACCGATGTGACATTTTCAAGGGCCAATCAGACGGCCATGGATCAGGCTATCGAAATGTTGAAGAATAAAAACTTTGATTTTGGCAATGCGAACTGCATGGTGATCGGCAACGGTGAGATGGGAAAACTTGCCGCCCAGTCATTGAAGCGGACAGGAGCAGAGGTGACAGTTACCGTACGTCAATATCGCAGTGGAATGGTGAGCATACCTATGGGATGTTCCAGAATCAATTATGGAGAGCGTCTGGATTTCCTTCCGGGATGTGATCTTGTAGTCAGTGCGACTGCCAGCCCGAATTTTACGCTGACAAAGGAACAGATAGAAGAAGCAGGGCTTAAGAAAAACGTGATCTTTATTGATCTTGCAGTTCCGAGAGATATTGATCCGGAAATCTCAGGACTTTCCATGGCAAAACTGTATACCATTGACGATTTTAAACTGACAGGTCCCAGCGAATCTATGAAAATATCCATGGAACATGCGGAAGTGATTCTTCAGGAAGAAATGGATGATTTTTATGTCTGGCTGGATGGTCGTGATATGATACCGAGAATTCAGGAAATCAAAGAAGAGGCTGTGACTGACCTGAATCTCCGTCTCCATAAAATTCTCCACAAACTTCCTTTGCAGGAAAAAGAAAAGGAGGAATTGGAAAAGGCAATTGATACAGCGGCAGGAAAAGTGGTAACAAAAATGATATTTGGGCTGCGTGATACGCTGGAAAAAGATACTTTTGCAGAATGTGTGGAAGGACTGGAAAAGCTGTATGAAGAATAATGGATATTTCCCGATGTTTGTAGACATCAGTGAGAAAAAAATAATGGTAATCGGGGGTGGAAATATCGCTGCCCGCAGAGTAAAAACTTTATGTGATTTCTGTAATCATATTACCGTTGTTGCGCCTGAGATTCATCCGGAATTGGAAAAACTGGAGCAGGAAGAAAAAATCACAGTGATACGCCGGGCATATAAAAGAGAAGATATATATGATGCGTGGATGGTTCTGGCAGCCACAGACGATCATAAACTGAATGAAGAGATATACAGTGTGGCAAAATGTCTGGGTGCACTGGTCAATGTAGCCAGCAATAAAGAAAAATGTGATTTTCATTTTCCGGGAATCATAAAAAAAGATTCTTATATAGTAGGAATCAATGCATCCGGAAAAGATCACCATGGCGCAGCTGTGCTGCGTGAAAAAATCTCGGAAGTATTAGAAGGATTTGAAGGGAGTAAAGACAGATGAAAACCATACGCATAGGGAGCAGGGAAAGCCGTCTTGCGGTGATACAGAGTGAAATGGTGATGGAATACCTGAAAAAAGAGTGTCCGGATAGGGAAATTTCCCTTCTTACGATGAAAACGACCGGAGATAAAATACTGGATCGCACATTGGATAAAATAGGTGGCAAAGGGCTTTTTGTGAAAGAACTTGATAAAGCGCTGCTGGAAAGGAAAAGCGATCTGTCGGTACACAGTCTGAAGGATGTACCGATGGAAGTGCCGGAGGAATTACCTTTGGTGGCATTTTCGAAAAGGGAAGATCCGAGAGATGTACTGGTACTTCCCCGGGGAAGTCGGGAGATTGATTTTACAAAGCCAATTGGCTGTTCCAGCCTTAGAAGGATTCTGCAGTTAAAAGAATTGTATCCGCAGGCTGAATTTAAAAGTGTCCGCGGAAATGTACAGACCAGACTGAATAAACTGGACAGTGGAGAATACAGTGCACTGATTCTGGCAGCAGCAGGTCTGAAACGGCTGGGTCTGGAGGAAAGAATTTCCCGTTATTTTGAACCGAAGGAAATGATACCGGCAGCAGGTCAGGGAATCCTTGCCGTGCAGGGAAGACAGGGAGAAGATTATTCTTATCTGAAGCATTTTGCGGACAGGGATGGTACAAAAGCAGCTCTGGCGGAAAGAGCTTTTGTCCGTTACCTGGATGGGGGATGTTCTTCGCCGGTGGCTGCGCACGCAATAATCCACGGAGATAACATTTACCTTATGGGATTATACTATCAGGAGAGTACAGGGAAGTATAAAAAGGACAGCATGTACGGAACTGTGGATAAAGCGGAAGAACTGGGTGTAAGGCTTGCGAAAAAACTGAAAGAGGATGTAGAAGGATGAAAAAACAGGGTAAAGTATGGCTGGTGGGCGCAGGTCCCGGAGATGTGGGACTGTTTACGATAAAAGGGAAACAGGTGCTGGAACAGGCAGAAGTTGTAGTCTATGACAGTCTGGTTGGTGACGGTGTTCTGGCAATGGTTCCGAAAAATGCCCGCCTTATCAATGTGGGGAAACGGGCAGGACATCATATCATGAAACAGGAAATGATTAATCAGGTACTTCTGGAAGAAGCACAGAAAGGATATCGGGTAGTAAGGTTAAAAGGCGGAGACCCCTTCCTTTTTGGCAGAGGCGGCGAAGAACTGGAACTTCTGACGGAACATGAAATTCCCTATGAGGTGGTACCGGGGGTAACTTCCAGTATTGCTGTTCCTGCATACAATGGAATCCCGGTGACTCATAGAGATTATTGTTCCTCTGTTCATATCATCACAGGACATAAAAAAGACGGACAGGCATATAATATTGATTTTGAGGCGCTTGTTCGTACAGGGGGAACACTGGTATTTCTAATGGGAGTGACGGCACTGGAAGATATCTGTAATCATCTGATATCTGCCGGAATGAATCCGGAAACACCGGCAGCTGTTTTACAACAGGGAACAACAGCAGGACAGAAAAGAATCGTAACGACGGTAAGTACTTTGAAAGAGGAAGTGGACCGTCAGGGTATTGAGACACCGGCAATCATTGTTGTCGGAGGCGTCTGTGAAGTGGCAGATCGTTTCGGATGGTATGAAAAACTTCCTCTGGCAGGGTGTAAAGTACTGGTTACCAGACCGAAGGAGCTTATATCCTCCATGGCGCAGAAGCTTCGCGTACAGGGGGCAGAGGTGCTGGAACTTCCGGCGATAGCGGTATCACCGGTCAAAGACAGAACGAAAATAAAAAAATGTCTGGAAAAACTGGAATTTTATCAGTGGATTGCATTTACCAGTCCCAGCGGTGTCCGCATTTTCTTTGAACTGCTGATGGAAGAAGGAAAAGATATCCGGGCACTTGGAAGTCTGAAAATCGCAGCAATCGGAAAAGGTACACAAAAAGCTTTGAAAGAACGGGGATTATACCCGGATCTTATGCCGGAAGTTTTTGACGGAGCATCTCTTGGCAGAAAAATGGCACAGGTATGTGAAACCGGCGCATCTGTATTGATTCCGAGAGCAGTGATCGGCAATAAAGAAATCATGGAAGAACTGAGCAAACGAGCAGATCTTCATGTGGATGATCTGGCTACATATGATACCACTTATGAGAGTCAGGAACTGATCGATGAGGCAAAAGAATTTGCGGACGGTAAAATTAATTATGCTGTATTTACCAGTGCTTCCACAGTACGTGGATTTGTCCGGGCGGTTCCGGATCTGGATTACAAAAAAGTGAAAGCGGCATGTATCGGAAAACAGACCAGAGAAGAAGCAGCACGGTACGGTATGGAGACGTACGTGGCCAAAGAGGCTTCTATTGACAGTCTGGTTGAATTGGTTATAGAATTGTATCAGCAAAGGAGATGAATAGTATGGAAATAATAAAAAGACCGAGAAGACTTCGTGGCGGAGAGTACCTGCGGAAAATGGTACGGGAGACAAGAATGGACAAATCGTCCCTGATCTATCCGTTGTTTGTACAGGAAGGTATGGGAAGAGAAGATGAGATTCCTTCCATGCCGGGACAGTTCCGTTATACTCTGGATCGTTTGCCTTATGAGTTGGAAAGACTTTCCAAAGCGGGGGTGGGCAGTGTGATGCTGTTCGGTATACCGGATAAAAAAGATGAGATTGCAAGTCAGGCTTACGCTCAGGACGGAATCGTTCAGAGAGCACTTGCAGTGGGAAAAGAACAGTTCCCTGGTTTATATTATATAACGGACGTGTGTCTTTGTGAGTACACCTCTCATGGTCACTGTGGCATGCTGTGCGGTCATGAAGTGGAAAATGACAGTACCCTTGAGCTTCTTTCCAAGACTGCGGTTTCTCATGTACAGGCGGGAGCAGATATGGTGGCACCGTCCGATATGATGGACGGACGGGTATTGGCGATCCGACAGGCACTGGATAAAAACGGATACAAAGAGACACCGATCATGTCTTATGCTGTAAAATATGCATCTGCATTTTACGGACCCTTCCGGGAAGCAGCTGATTCTGCTCCGGCTTTTGGGGACCGTAAAAGCTACCAGATGGATCCCCATAACAGCCGTGAGGGCGTAAAAGAAGCACTTCTGGATGTGGAAGAAGGGGCAGATATAATTATGGTAAAACCGGCACTTGCTTATCAGGATATGATTACGAAAGTAAAAGAAGTGACCAACGTTCCTGTTGCGGCATACAGTGTGAGCGGAGAGTATGCCATGGTGAAAGCAGCTGCGCAGAAGGGCTGGATTGACGAAGAAAGAATTATGTGTGAAATGGCAGTAGGCGCATATCGTGCCGGTGCTCAGATTTATCTTACTTATTACGCAAAAGAACTGGCAAAATGTATGGATGAAGGGAGAATCGGATAATGAGCAGCAGATCGGATGAATTATTTAAACGTGCAGTGAAAGTGATTCCGGGAGGGGTGAACAGCCCGGTAAGAGCCTATGGATCTGTAGGAATGACACCGCGTTTTATTGAAGGAGCTACAGGACCGTATGTTTTCGATGCGGACAGTAAAAAATACATCGATTATATCGGTTCCTGGGGTCCCATGATCCTTGGACACAATAATCAAGATGTTTTGAAAGAGGTTATAAGAAAGGCAGAGAGCGGATTAAGTTTCGGAGCAGCGACGGAGATTGAGGTGGAGATGGCAGAGTTCATCTGCGAAAATATCCCCTCCGTAGAGATGATCCGCATGGTAAATTCCGGTACAGAAGCGGTAATGAGCGCAATTCGTGTGGCGAGAGGCTATACCAGAAGAAATAAAATTGTTAAATTTGCCGGATGCTATCATGGACATTCGGATGCACTTCTGGTGAAAGCCGGATCCGGCGTTATGACTGCAGGGGTTCCTGACAGTGCAGGAGTTCCGGCAGGCTGTACGCAGGATACACTGACTGCAGTATACAATGATCTGAACAGCGTAAAAGCGTTATTTGAGCAATTCCCGGATCAGATTGCAGCTGTGATCGTGGAACCGGTTGCTGCCAATATGGGCGTTGTACTGCCGCAGGAAGGATTCCTTCAGGGGCTGAGAAATCTGTGTACGGATCACGGTACCGTCCTGATTTTTGATGAAGTGATCACAGGCTTCCGTCTGGCCTTCGGGGGAGCTCAGGAATATTTTGGTATTCAGGCCGATCTGGTTACCTATGGAAAGATTATCGGCGGAGGTATGCCGGTAGGTGCCTATGGCGGAAAACGTGAGATCATGGAAATGGTGGCTCCGGTTGGAAATGTTTATCAGGCCGGTACCCTCAGCGGCAATCCGGTTGCTATGGCTGCCGGAATTACGCAGCTCAAAATTTTGAAAGAACAGCCTGAGATCTATAAAAATATGAAAAACAATGCAGATCAGTTATTTGAAAGAATGGCTGAACTGGTAAAGAAATATGAAAAACCATGGAAGATGAATCATATCGGTTCCCTTGGCTGTCTGTATTTTACGAATCAGGATGTGCATAATTATGAAGAGGCAAAAACTGCGGATACAAACACATTCGCAGATTATTTCCGGTTTATGCTGGAACATGGAATTCATCTGGGACCATCTCAGTTTGAAGCTATGTTTGTCTCCAATGCGCATACGGAAGAGACTACGGCGGAAACACTGAGGGTGTTTGAGGAATATCTCAGACAGTAATCATTTTGGAAAATCATCAAAAGATAGCACAGGAGAGTGTATGACAGAAGAAAGCATTATCATGCTGTTGACTATAGCAGCGATTTTTATTATCGCTGCTGTAGTTATGATCAGAGACAAGAGAAAACAGAGAAGATGGTTCCTGGCAAAGCTTCGACGCATGTGGGGATCCGTGGCAGACAGAGAGTATACGACAGAAGAACTGGACAGTATTTCTCATTATGCAAGAAAGCATCAGAATGGCAGATTCATGGTGGATGATATTACCTGGAATGATCTGAATATGGATCAGATTTTTATGGTTATGAACACGACGGTGTCGTCCTGTGGTGAGGATGTGCTTTACCGGATATTGAGAATTCCGGAATTTGATGCAGATGTGCTGGAAGAAAGAGACCGGCTGATTGAATATTTTCGTACACATGAGGAAGAACGGGTCCGGGTACAGAGCCAGGTGAAAGAAGTCAGGAAAATATCAGCCCTTTCTCTGTCTGATTATATTTATGCACTGAAAGATGTGGAGAGGGCAGGGAGCGGTAAATATATTCTTCTGGCGGTTCTTTCCCTGCTTTCTATAGGTGCGATTTTTATCAATCCACTGGTGGGAGTGACCGCATTTATGGTAGTGATGTGCGTAAACGGCGTCATTCATATGCGAAATTCGAAAAAAATGGAGCCATACTTAAACTGTTTGATCTGTATCCTGAGAATGCTCAAGGCGGCAGACGGATTTGAGAAGATTGATAATCCGCAGATTCAGACTTATCTTGACAGGATTCGAGTGGGAAATAAATCTATGAAAAGCTTTCGGAAAGGTGCATTTCTGGTAGCATCGGTGAATTCTGTTCAGGACGGACTGGAAGCCTTTGTAATTTCCTATCTTAAAATCATTTTCATGGTGGATTTTATCAAATTCTATTCTATGCTGAAACATGTGGATGGCCATGAAGAAGAGATTGAAGATATGTTTGAAGCTATGGGAGAGCTGGATGCAATGATAGCCATTGCGTCGTTTCGTGAATTCCTGCCGTTCTGGTGTCAGCCTCGGCTGATTTCGCGGGAGAATTACAATACTCAGGTTACGCTGCAGGTTCAGGATATGTACCATCCCATGATTCCCAATCCGGTGGCTAACAGTATAAATATCGATAAAGGTGTGCTGATCACCGGTTCCAACGCATCCGGAAAGTCTACGTTCCTTAAAACGATAGCACTCGATGCAATTTTGGCACAGACAGTTTTTACCTGTACAGCTCATGCTTATTGTGCGGATTATTTCAAGGTGATGACGTCCATGGCTCTGCGGGATGATCTGGAAGGCGGCGAAAGCTACTATATGGTGGAAATTAAGTCCCTGCAGAGAATTTTGAAAGAATGCTCAAAAGGGAAACCGATTTTGTGTATTGTAGATGAAGTTCTCAGAGGAACCAATACGATTGAACGTATTGCCGCCTCTTCTCAGATCCTCAGATCTCTGGCAATGCCGCATGTACTTCCGCTGGCTGCAACACATGATATTGAATTATCTTATATTCTGGAAAATTGTTACCAGAATTATCATTTTGAAGAAGAGATCAGGGAGCACGATGTATTCTTTAACTATCAGCTGAAAAATGGCCGTGCTACCACGAGAAATGCCATCAAACTGCTGGAGATCATCGGTTATGATCCTCAGATTATAAAAGATGCCCAGGAGTCTGCAAGACGATTTGAAGAGACGGGTGTGTGGAAATAGAACGGAGATCATATGGCAAAAAAGAAAGTATATGCTGTCAGGAAAGGGAAGACCACGGGACTATTCTATTCGTGGAGTGAATGTGAAGCAGCAGTTACCGGATATCCTGGAGCCGAATATAAAAGCTTTTTGACGGAAGATGAAGCAAAAAAGTATTTGGGATATAAAAATTTAAAAGTGGAAAACAAAGAAGTTTTGAATAAGGAAGAGCATAGATTGATTGCTTATGTAGACGGAAGTTTTGATGCAGCAATCGGAAAATATGCCTTTGGATGTGTGATTCTGACACCGGATGGAGATATTATTAAAGAGTCCGGAAATGGTGATAATCCGGAATCATTAGCAATTCGAAATGTAGCCGGTGAGATGCTTGGGGCAATGACTGCGGTCAGGTGGGCAATTACTAATGGATACGATAACCTGGAACTACGATACGATTATGAAGGAATCGAAAAGTGGGTTACAGGGGCGTGGAAAGCCAAGAACACATTGACGCAAAAATATGCGGAATACATGCAGCGGCAGCAAAACCATATAAAAATCAGTTTCGGGAAAGTCAAAGCTCATTCAGGGGATTACTATAATGAAGAGGCTGATAAGCTGGCAAAAGAAGCATTAAAAGCTTAAAACTTCAGTATATGGTTTCTGAATTCCCGTGGAGATACCCCTTTCATTTTGCGAAATACTTCTGCATAATAACTGGAGCCGGAAAATCCGACTTTCAATGCAATCTCTGTAATGGAAAGCTCCTGCTTTAAAAGATCCGGGATACTCTGTTCGACCCGGTAGGACAGCAGATAATTCATAGGTGTCTGATGAAGTACCCGGTTGCACAGACGGCCGCATTCTCCGGGACTTAAGGCAGCGGCTTCTGCCAGATCATTTAAAGAAAGTTTTTCCGCATAATGTTCATGAACAAAATCAAGAAAAGCACGAATATTCAGTTGGTCTCTGGAAGCTTTACGGCTTACGGGAACCTGTAAGGTTTCCCGGCAGTTCAGATTCCACAGTTTTACCCAGCAGCCTGTCATCAGGGAGAGCAGTTCAAGCTCCCAGTTGGCGGGCTTATTTTTTTGGAGATAATAGCACTGATTGATCATTATTAAAAACTGAGTCTGGTCGTCATCTGTCGGCCGCAGATGACAGGCAGGAAATGCAGAATTTTCCAGAAGGGGACGTACATATTTTTGATAGATCAGACTGCTTTCCTTGCCATAAAGAAAGCTGGGATCAAAAATAAAGGAATGAAGGCGGGTGTCGCCGGCGCTGGTAGGATATCCCGCATGAAGCTGGTATGCATTGACAAAAATTGCTTCTCCCGGTAAAATCTCATACTCTTTCAGATTCACCTGAGAGTGGAGAGAGCCTTTCGTTACGAGAAGAATTTCCACTTCCGGATGCCAGTGGCAGGGAATGCAGTGCTGCTCGTTTTCACTGGATAATTAAAGGAGCAAAAATCATGAATACAGAATCTAAGATTATGGCAAAAAGAATCGCAATGGCAATTATAGGTATTGTTATAACTTCTATTTCTGTGGCTTGTAATAAATTATCCGGTTTCGGTGTGGATCCCTTCAGTGTATTGATGTTCGGAATCTGCAAATCCACCGGTTTTTCTTATCAGGTAGTGTTCCTGACATCCTGTGCGATCCTGACGCTGATTGCATGGAAAATGAAGAGATCACTTCTTGGTCTGGCAACGATCATCAGTCTTACATGTACAGGTACGATTGTTGATACAGCAACTGTAGTGATTCGTCATCTGGTGGGCAACCCGGGAATGGCTATGAGAGTTTTCCTTATGGTGTTGGGTCTGGCTTTGATCTCTATCTCTTCTGCACTGTACTATACAGCAAACCTGGGAGTTTCTCCTTATGATGCACAGGCACTTACACTGGATGCAAAAACACCTGTACCATTCAAATTCTGCCGCATTGCAACAGATCTGATTTGCGTGGGAATCGGATTTTTCCTGGGTGGCGATCTGGGAATCGGAACAATCCTGATCGCATTCTGCATGGGACCATTTATTCAGATTTGCCGTGAAAAAATATCCGAGCCGATACTGGCAGGTACCTTTATGAAACATAAAAATATTCCGATGATGCATGCGTAGTGTTTGAATCAATCGCATTTTGGAAAAGATTTTCAGATACCCTTGACAAAAAAAAATTAAGTTTGTATACTCGATATGTATTTGAAGAATTTAAAGCGTTGAAAAGAACAAGTAACAGTAAGGAACACGGACAGAGAGGAGCCGGATGGTGAGAGGCCCCCGTCGAACTTTCTGCGAATACCTCTTGGAGCAGCACACCGAACTGCAGGAATTGAGTTCAAAGACATATCGATCCGGTATAGTAGGCTGTGACGGTATGACCACCGTTATCCAGGTCAAAGTATTGCGAAAGCTGTACTTACTGAGGCAGGAAATGTGAGTTTCTTGTGAAATTAGGTGGTAACACGGGATCCGTATCTCGTCCTAAAAGGGATGAAATATGGGTTCTTTTTTTATATCTACATCATAACAAATGACAGAAAAGGAGAACAACGATTATGCAGATTTATGACGAACTGGTTGCCCGTGGTCTGATTGCCCAGGTAACCGATGAAGAAGAAATTAAAGATCTGATCAACAATGGAAAAGCAACATTTTATATCGGTTTTGACCCGACAGCAGACAGTCTTCATGTCGGACATTTTATGGCACTGTGTCTGATGAAACGTCTTCAGATGGCAGGCAACAAACCGATCGCTCTGATCGGAGGAGGTACCGCCATGGTTGGAGATCCTTCCGGAAGAAGTGATATGCGTCAGATGATGACACAGGAGACCATTCAGCATAACTGTGACTGCTTCAAAAAACAGATGGAACGTTTTATTGATTTCTCTGACGGAAAAGCACTGATGGTAAACAATGCAGACTGGCTGATGGGATTGAACTACATCGAGTTCTTGCGTGACATCGGGCCGCATTTCTCAGTCAATCGTATGCTGACTGCGGAATGCTACAAACAGCGTATGGAGAAAGGTCTGAGCTTCCTGGAATTCAATTACATGATCATGCAGAGCTTTGACTTCTACATGCTGTACCAGAAATACGGCTGCAACATGCAGTTCGGTGGTGATGACCAGTGGAGCAACATGCTGGGCGGTACAGAACTGATCCGCAGAAAACTTGGTAAAAACGCTTGTGCGATGACGATCACTCTCCTTCTGAACTCTGAAGGAAAGAAGATGGGTAAAACACAGTCTGGTGCAGTGTGGCTGGATCCGAATAAGACCTCTCCTTTTGATTTCTACCAGTACTGGAGAAATGTGGCTGATGCAGATGTACTGAAATGTATCCGTATGCTTACTTTCCTTCCACTGGAGCAGATCGATGAGATGGACAAATGGGAAGGCAGCCAGCTGAATCAGGCAAAAGAAATTCTTGCCTATGAACTGACTTCTCTGGTACATGGAGAAGAAGAGGCAAAAAAAGCACAGGAAGGCGCAAGAGCATTATTTTCTGCAGGAAGCGCAGAAAACATGCCTACCACAGAACTGTCCGATGAGGATTTTAAAGATGGTTCCATCGACCTGATCTCCATGCTCTGCAAAGCAGAACTGGTAGCTTCCCGTTCAGAAGGACGCCGTGCCATTGAACAGGGCGGAGTATCTATCGACGGGGAGAAAATCACGGATATCCGTTATACTGTAGTCAAAGAAGATATTCCGGCAGATGGAATGGTACTGAAACGCGGAAAGAAAAAATTCAAAAAGATTTGCGTATTATAAATTGCACCACCTGAATAAGTGTGATAGAATGAAATTTAGTTTGATGAATTTTGACTATGAGGAGGAACAAACAGTGAAAAAGTATGGAGTAAATGAACTTCGTCAGATGTTTCTGGACTTTTTCGAGAGCAAAGGACATCTGGTTATGAACAGTTTTTCGCTTGTACCGCAGAATGATAAGAGTCTTCTGCTGATCAATGCAGGTATGGCTCCGCTGAAACCATATTTTACAGGAGCAGAGATCCCGCCGAGAACACGTGTGGCTACCTGCCAGAAGTGTATCCGTACCGGTGATATTGAAAATGTAGGTAAAACTGCCCGCCATGGTACCTTTTTTGAGATGCTCGGAAACTTTTCTTTTGGTGATTACTTCAAGCATGAAGCAATCACATGGTCATGGGAGTTTTTGACACAGGTGGTAGGTCTGGATCCTGACCGTCTCTATCCATCTGTATATATGGAAGATGATGAAGCTTTCGATATCTGGAACAAAGAAGTAGGTATTCCGGCTGAGCGTATCTTCCGTTTTGGTAAAGAAGACAACTTCTGGGAGCACGGTGCAGGTCCCTGCGGTCCATGTTCCGAGATTTACTATGACAGAGGAGAAAAGTATGGCTGCGGCAAACCGGGATGTACCGTAGGCTGCGACTGTGACCGTTATATCGAAGTTTGGAACAACGTATTTACCCAGTTTGAAAATGATGGGGAAGGTCATTATGAGACTTTGAAACAGAAGAATATCGATACCGGTATGGGTCTGGAACGTCTGGCCGTTGTTGTACAGGATGTGGATTCTATTTTTGATGTGGATACCATCTGTGCTCTGAGAAATAAAGTCTGCGAGATCGCAGGAAAGACTTACGGTGCAGATTGTGATGCGGATGTATCCATCCGTCTGATTACAGACCATATGCGTTCCGCTACGTTCCTGATCTCCGATGGTGTTATGCCGACAAATGAAGGAAGAGGCTATGTTCTTCGCCGTCTGATCCGTCGTGCAGCCCGTCATGGACGTCTTCTTGGTATCCAGGGACAGTTCCTTGCAAAATTGAGTGCAACGGTAATCGAAGGTTCCAAAGACGGCTATCCGGAACTGGAAGAAAAGAAAGACTTTATCCTGAATGTACTGACAAACGAAGAGAATCAGTTCAATAAAACTATTGATCAGGGTCTTAAAATCCTGAACGATATGGAAGAAGATATGAAAGCAGCAGGAAAGAATACGCTGAGTGGTTCTGATGCTTTCAAACTGTATGATACTTATGGATTCCCGATGGATCTGACGAAAGAGATTCTGGAAGAAAAGGGATATCAGATCGACGAAGACGGCTTTCATGCAGAGATGGATGCTCAGAGAGAGCGTGCCCGTACAGCTCGCGAAGTGACCAATTATATGGGAGCAGATGCTACTGTATATGATGAAATCGACACTTCCATAACAACAGAATTTACAGGTTATGATAAACTGGAAGATACTTCCAAAGTAACTGTTATGACAACCGAAACAGAAATCGTTGATTCCCTGATGGAAGGCCAGAGCGGAACGATTTTCGTAGAACATACTCCATTCTATGCTACTATGGGTGGTCAGGAAGGTGATAAAGGTGTGATCTCTACAGAAAACGGTGTATTTCGTGTAGAAGACACCATAAAGCTCCGCGGCGGCAAATACGGTCATGTAGGAACGATGGAATCCGGTATGATCTCCAAAGGTGAAGCTGTGACACTGAAAGTTTGTACGGCAGGCCGTGCAGATACCTGTAAGAATCACAGTGCAACCCATCTGCTTCAGAAAGCCCTGAAAACAGTTCTTGGTTCCCATGTAGAGCAGAAAGGTTCTCTTGTTACACCTACCAGACTTCGTTTTGACTTTGCTCATTTCCAGCCGATGACAGCGGAAGAGATCGCCAAAGTGGAAGAGCTGGTGAATAAAGAGATTCAGGCAGGTCTGGAAGTAAAAACACAGATCATGGGAACTGAAGAAGCGAAGAAGACAGGTGCTATGGCATTGTTCGGTGAAAAATACGGCGATGAGGTACGTGTGGTATCCATGGGCGACTTCTCAATCGAGCTTTGTGGTGGTACCCATGTGGCAAATACTTCTGCAATCACACTGTTTAAGATTGTTTCCGAAGCAGGTGTTGCAGCAGGTGTCCGTCGTATCGAAGCGCTTACCGGTAATAACGTTCTTGAGTACTATAAAGAAATGGAGACCAATCTCAACAATATCGCAAAAATGCTGAAAACTTCTCCTGCTGAGATTCAGGAAAAGATCACACATCTGCAGAAAGAAGTAAAAGAACTGCACAGTGAGAATGAATCCCTGAAGAGTAAGATGGCTCAGGAATCTCTTGGTGATGTTATGGATCAGGTAGTGGAAGTGAAAGGTGTGAAAGTCCTGGCATCTGCTGTAACTGACGTAGATATGAATGCGCTGAGAGATCTGGGAGACCAGCTGAAAGAAAAACTGGGTGAAGGTGTCGTTGTTCTGGCATCCGCAAAAGATGGTAAAGTAAGTCTTCTGGCTATGGTTACTCAGGGCGCTATGGACAAGGGTGCTCATGCAGGTAACCTGATCAAAGCAGCAGCAGCCATTGTAGGCGGAGGCGGCGGCGGTCGTCCGAATATGGCACAGGCCGGCGGGAAGAAACCGGAAAAAATCGGGGAAGCAATTGCCAGGATCCCTGAGCTTGTGGAAGAACAGTTGGCATAAAAAACAGATTATAGAAATTTACAAAATCTGAGAAAAATCTGTTGACGTATTAGAAAAATCTGATATAATTAATATCAGTGCAATAAAATACCCAAACAGTTGTATTCTGCACAATCTACAACTGGAGGGAGGTTAGGTGTGAGACTATGTCAAACGTTATCGTAAAAGAAAACGAAACTTTAGATAGTGCTCTGCGTAGATTTAAACGTAGCTGTGCTAAAGCCGGCATTCAGCAGGAAATCCGCAAAAGAGAGCATTACGAGAAACCAAGTGTTCGTCGTAAGAAAAAATCTGAAGCTGCAAGAAAACGTAAATATAATTAATTTTTGTGCAAGTGGGGCGTAATGCCATAAAAAAAGCAATTTCCGAATATGGGAATTGCTTTTTTGCGTAACGAAATCTAAATAATTCTGAAGTTTTCTTTAATATTCCCTGTTTTCGATGGATTTTTCAATTTTTCTATGATAGAATGGCACCATCAAAAATAACAATGAAACCAGATTTGTCTGACAGAAAATTAAAAAAAGAATTTTCAGAAATGAGAGGGAAACTATGTGGACACATGCAGTATACGGAACGGATTTATACCATTTCGTACAATGGTTTATTATTTATAGCTTTTTGGGCTGGGTTGTAGAGTCGATTTATATGTCGTTCTGCAACAGAAAACTGACAAACAGGGGCTTTGCTTTTTCCCCGTTTTGTCCAATCTATGCAGTGGGAGCTTTAACTGTTTTTGCGGTTCTGAAGCCGCTGGGAGGACAATATCTATTTTTATATTTAGCAGGTGCGACCCTGGCTACGGGACTGGAATATATTACAGCGATTGTAATGAAGCACTTTCTTGGTCAGGTTTGGTGGGACTACAACGAGAAACCATTTAATTATAAGGGGATTATCTGTCTGGAAAGTACCATTGCATGGGGATTTTATACCGTATTACTTTTTGCATTCCTCCAAAAGTTTGTAGAGATGATTGCAGACAGTTATCCTTACCGGGCGGGAATGATATTGTCAGCAGTGGTGATCCTGGTATATACGTTTGATTTTTCTCTCCATCTGTTCATGGCAAAACACGAGAGACTTCCCAAAAAAGTGGAAGAAATCAGGACAAGGGTATTGCTGTTTATCCAGAGATGATCTTGTTTACAGGTTAAAAAAGGGACAAGGAAAAACTTTTATGAGTTTCATCCTTATCCCTTTTTCATATGCATCAATCATACGTGTATTGCTGGGCAAGCACATCTTCATACTGCTGTTTTAAGCTTTCCAGAGTAAATGTTTCGCTGGTTTCTTCATGCACACTGTGCTCACCGGCAAGTTCTTCTGTATAATCTTCAAGTTTATATACGGAATATTCATTTTTTTCGTAATTATAATGTGTTACCAGAGGAATCAATTGTGAATCGGAAATCGATAACTCTCTGGTCTGTGGATTCCTGGTAATCGTAATATCCGCCATACCTCCGAGAAGGCATTCGGGTTCTTTCTGAGTGGAAATAAAATTGCCAAGAGAATAATATACAAGCATTTTATTTCCCTGGTCATCCGTCAAAGTCTCATAATTCTGTAAAACATGGGAATGAGAACAGATGGCAATATCCACACCCTGTGAGAGCAGAAGTTGAAGAAAGTTTTTCTGATCCTGATTGGGTTCAGTGGAATATTCTTCCCCAGTGTGTAAAAATGCAATGACCATATCACCGGCTTCTTTTGCCTTGGCAACATCTGCAGTGACTTTCTCGGACCTGAGAAAATCAATCATATAAGATGGCACTGCGTCATATTCCTCTCCATTGATCGTGCCGGTATAATTAAGCAGAGAGAAGGTGATATCCTTACATGTAATGGTAGTGATGGTATCGGCAGATTCCTGACTGTCATGGATCCCCAGTACTTTGATGTCCGAATGACTGGATTTCCAGTAATCAAGCGTTTCATGAATTGCGGAAGTTCCTTTGTCAAATGCATGATTTGTTGCATGTTCTACAATATCAAATCCCGCATTTACCAATGCGTCACCGATTTCTGTCGGTGAACCGAATGAGGGATACGCCGATACCTTGGAGTGATTAGCTACAAAAATACATTCCTGGTTCACAGCAGCCAGATCAGCAGAAATGATATCATCCTTAATATTGGTGTATAGATGATCATAATTCCATACAGACTGCGAGGTGTCTGTTGAATGATAAATATGTTCATGAATCAGGTTATCACCGACGGCAACCAGATGTACCGTGTTGGCATCGATCAGTTTCTGAGCTTCTTCCTGTTCTTTTTGCTTTTGCAACTGCAGTTCTTCCAGTCTTGCGGCTTCTTTTGCAGCCTTATGTCGGGCGGACACAATGCCGATCGTAGTGGAAAGCACTGCAATAAAAATGATCGTACCACCTAGCAGTATCATTTTCTGCCGGCGAACCTGTTTCTGGCGTCTAAGCTTCTGGCGCCTGCGTCTTTTTTCGTATTCTAAATCTCTCTGATTCATATGATTTCCTGTTTCTCGTGTATGTTGAAAATATCAGGACGAAAGTCCCGATTCGTAATTTTGGTTTGAAATTTCCATCATATTATATCTAAAAATCTGATAATTAGCAAGTTGATAAATCATAACATAAAAAAGGAAACGGAATCGTATAGTAAAATAAAGAATTTTTGGGAGATCGTATGAAAAAAATCGGCGTCAGCCTGTTGCTGGCAATCACTTTTTTTCTGGAACCGATCAGAATCTGGGGGCAATTTGAAAGAGTATCGGAGTTATCGTCCCGGATAATTTATGAGACGCAGGAGGAGCAGACACAGGAAGAACAGACACAGCAAGATGCACAGGATACTTCGGAGGCACCGGTTCAGACAGAAGCGCCCAGTGTTATTCTTCTGGAGATTTCGACCGGTAAAGTACTCTATGAAAAGAATTCCCAGGAGCAAAGAAGTCCGGCAAGTATCACAAAAATCATGACGTTACTTTTGATTTTTGAAGAACTGGAAAAAGGAAATCTGAAGATGGAGGAAGAGGTTACAACCAGCGCATATGCAAAAAGTATGGGCGGTTCTCAGGTGTTTTTGGAAGAAGGAGAAAAGCAGACCGTTGAAACAATGATCAAATGTATCGTGGTTGCTTCGGGAAACGATGCTTCTGTAGCTATGGCAGAACATATAGCCGGCAGTGAAAGTGAATTTGTGAAAAGAATGAATGAGAAAGCAAATCAGCTGGGAATGGTACATACACATTTTGAAGATTGCTGTGGACTGACAGATTCAACGAACCATTATACTTCCGCCGGTGATGTGGCGCTTATGTCCCGGGAGCTGATCAGTCGATTTCCGAAAATATTAGAGTATTCTTCCATATGGATGGAAAACATTACACATGTGACTGCTCAGGGATCGAAAGAATTCTGTCTAACCAATACCAATAAACTGGTGCGAAGTTATGATGGATGTGTCGGTCTGAAAACAGGAAGCACAAGCACCGCAAAATATTGTGTGTCTGCGGCAGCAAAAAGAGGAGATATTATGCTGCTTGCTGTTGTAATGGGAGCACCGGATCACAAAGTGCGATTTAAAGACGCAGCGGTTATGCTGAACTATGGGTTTGGAATCTGTAATTTATATATCGATGAAGATCCTGAAACACCGAAACCTGCAAAGATCAGCAAAGGAGTCAAGGAAGAAGTTTCCTGTGAATATAAAGAAACATTCCGATATCTGGATACAGAGGGAAGCAATCTGGATCAGATAGAAAAAAGAACAGAATACACAGAAAACCTGAAAGCGCCTATAAAAAAAGGAGATGTAGTCGGGAAAACAATATATACACTGGATGGAAAAGAAATTGGAACGGTAGAACTGGTCAGTACGGAAGATGTGAGAAAAGCGAATTTCCTGGATTACCTGAAAAAAGCAGCGAAACATTTTGGTTTCGTGAAGTGACAGAAAGGGATGAGGCTGCGGGAATGATATTATTCCCGCAGTCAATAAACTTATTGCAAACAGATATCAGAGCGTCAAAACATTACATTTCGAAAATCACTGCCTGGAATGGGGGCATATGCAGTGTATGACCCGTAATATCCAGTGTCTCCAGATTGTTCATCAGCACTTTCTTGTATGTTCCAGGAAGTTCCAGATCCTGGGGTTCATTCTGATAATTGGCAGCAACCAGTAAGGTTTTGTCTGTACCTTTGCGATAGTATGCCAGAAGATTTTTCTGTTCTTCTTTATATGGAACTACCTCGCCGTATACGATCACATCTTTATATTCCGGTGATTTGCGTAGGACAATCAGGGATTTGTACCAGTTAAAGATGGAATCCGGGCGATTGATCTGATCCTTCGCGTTAATTTTTGTATAATTTGGATTTACTTTCAGCCAGGGAGTGCCTGTAGTAAAGCCGGCATTGGCGGAATCATCCCACTGGAATGGTGTGCGGGCGTTGTCACGGCTGTAGTGAGAAACAGCTTTCAGCGCGTCATCCGGAGTGAGCCCGGCATCCAGTGCTACCTGATATTCATCCAGAGTGCTGCAGTCATCAATCTCATCGATTGAGTTAAAATGCACATTTGTCATGCCCAGTTCCTGTCCCTGATAAATCCAGGGAAGACCACGCAGCATAAAATTAACAGCAGCAAGCATCTTCTTGGAAGTGTCATTGACACAGCCTTCCGGCAGATAGTGGCTTACGCCTCTGGGTTCATCATGGTTTTCGATAATATTGGAAATAAATCCGATATCTCCCAGTTTTCTCTGCGTATGGAACACACATTTTTTATAATCGTCACCCCATACAGGAGACTGACAGTCATACCAACCATCCTCGCTCTTTCCAAAGGTGGTTTCGTTGAAATCAAACATAGAAGAAAAATGACCGTCGTTGCCGATGAAGGCCTGAAGGGCATCTTCTCTGTCTGTAAAGACTTCACCTACGGTAAAGGCGCCGTATTTTTCAAAAGTTTCCACTTTCATTTCGTGAAGAAATTCATCAATCCCTACAGCATCGTGCAGCATATTCTGGATCGATGCCAGTCCGTCATCACGGTCAGCCGGATAACAGGTATAAATATCCGGTTTCTTAATATTCATAATTGCGTCAATACGGAAACCGGCAATTCCTTTTTCAAGCCACCAGTTGATCATATCATATACTTCACGTCGGAGCTGAGGATTCTCCCAGTTAAGATCCGGCTGTTTTTTGTGGAAAACATGCATATAATACTTATCTTCATGTCCCGGAAGCTTATCCCATACAGGCCCGCCAAAATAAGAGCGCCAGTTGTTGGGGATTTTTCCGTCGTTTACATCTTCGATATAAAAATACTTTCCATATCTTCCGTCAGGATCTTCACATGCTTTTTTGAACCATTCATGTTCGTCCGAGCAGTGGTTTACTACAAGATCCATTACAATATACATATTACGGGCTTTTGCTTCTTTTAAAAGCTCGTCCATATCTTCCATCGTACCGAAGCGGGGATCAATATTTTTATAATCGGAAATATCGTATCCCTGATCTGCCAGAGGTGAGCAGTAAATCGGGGAGAGCCAGATAATATCCACACCCAGATTCTTAAGATAATCCAGCTTGCTGATCACACCTTTCAAATCACCGATACCATCTCCGTTGGTATCGCAAAAACTCTTTGGATAGATCTGATATGCGGCTTTTTCATGCCACCATTTTTTTTCTAACATATGTCTTCCTCCTGTAAGTCAAAAATTAAATACGAAATATATTTTGAGTGCCCTGAGGGACTTTGATTATCGTTAATTATACTTGACCCTGAAAGAGGATGCTACCGTAAATCTGATATAAAAGTACGTTATTTTGACTTTTTACTCTGGCTGTTCTTTCGGTACTGGAGCGGCGTGGTTCCGGTCTTCCTTTTGAACAGTCTCTGAAAATTTCCCATATTATTGAAGCCGCAGTCAAGACTGATATCGGTAATTGGTTGTTCGGTATTTTCCAGAAGATAAATAACCTTGGTCAGACGGTAATCATTGATATAATCAATGGGAGGTTTCCCTATGGCCTTTTTAAAAAATCGGCAGAAATATTGCTCGTTCATATTTACCAGAGAAGACAGATCCTGAATATACAGCTTTTCCGGGTAATGAGTACTTATGTAGGCCAATACAGTTTTTATCGATTCGATCCGCTGATTCTCCAGCTTTACATTATGACACATCATTTCATGATCCATCAAAATAGCAAGCATGGAAAGTAAAGTTGATTTTATCTGCAGCTGGCCCACAATATCATTGGTATAGATCTGTTCGCCGGTGGTACGAAAGTCCTGATTCCGACAAAAAGCATCGTGGATTTTTTCGTATTCCAGCTTAAATGATTGAAAAACAGGATGCGTACAGTCAAGAATCCGGGGAAATGTGAGATTTCCCTGAATAATGGGCTGAAGAATATATTCATCAATGGAGTCATAACTCTGAAAACGAAGCATCTGCGGGTCGAATACAATTGCCTGTTCTTCAAAATTATGCGTGGTGGAGCGAAGACTGTGGAGCTCACCCCGATTAATAAATACAAAACATTCCCGGGTGATATCATACGATTCCATATTAATGCTCATGGTAAAGTTCCCGGATTTCAGATATATGATTTCAATCTCTTCGTGCCAGTGATGTTTGACGCGAAGACGGACTGCACTTCCTAAAAACAGATAAAATGCACAAGGAAAAATACTGGTACCGTGAGAGCGATTCTCCCGCAGATCCAGATTTGATTGTGTTTGCATAAGAAATTCCTCCTGAAAATCGATGCATTCGATAAGTATTTGATTACAGTCTATCATAAAAAACAGAAATCATAAAGAAAAGTAATGGAATAAAGCAGAAAATCATAAAATGTAAGATAAGATTGGGCAGCAACAGAAAGGAGGAGATTATGAGTAAGTTCTGGAACAGAGAGTTGTCTGTGGTTATATGGCTGCTGATCGGGCTTTTCCTTTTGGGAATTGCGTTTGGAGCGATTTTTGCCAATATAGCATATCCGTACAGAGGCAGTGAAGCACAGATACTTGGAGTTTATGTAATAGAACAATTGAAAAACAGAGAAATATCCGAAAAGGAATACTTATGTTATCTTCTGGGAGAACGTTTCAAAAGCTTTCTGGTATTTGCTTTGGGGGGGATGACATCACTGGCAAGACCCGTCGCAGTCTGCGGGATTACAGGCATGGGATTTCTGGCAGGAGCAGTGGGAAGCATGACAGTACTTCAGTATGGTGTAAAGGGATTTGGCATCTTTGCAGCGGCAAATTTTCCACAGGCATTCCTGCTGGCACCATCTCTTTTGTACCTGCTGACAGGGATTTATCAGATCGATGGAAAAATATGGAGAAAACCGGCAGCGGTCATAAAGAAATATCTGAGATTTGTATTGATCAGCGGACTGGGATGTTTTCTGGGGGTTCTTTTGGAATGCTTTGTGAATCCAGGTCTATTATCCAAAATCCTTTCCTGATGTTTACAAAAAATTTACAAATTTATAATTACAAGATATGGTAGACATAAATATGTAAACGTCGATATTTAGTGATTTTTATTTTAATAAAATTTGAGAGGGGAAAAAGCTGAAAAATAGCATTTGATTTTCTGAAATAAACTGCTTATAATGGAATGTATATCGGATTTAAAGGCGGATTTATGGGCTGTCGAAGAGGTTCGGCAGTTTATTTTTTGAAGAAGAAACATAAGAGCAGTGAGGTCGGGATTCAGTATGGAAAGCGCAATACAAAATTTTATATCTTATTTACATAATACAAAAAAGACGTCAGGAAATACTGAGGTATCCTATGAGCGTGATCTCAAAAAAATGGCGCATTATTTTGAAACAGAACAGCATATATATGATGTGTCACGTATTACGGAGACAAGCCTGAATTCTTACATGCTTTATCTGGAAAGAAATCAGTTTTCTCCGTCCACTGTTTCCAGAAGTGTTGCTTCCATGCGGGCATTTTTCCAGTTTCTCTACAAAGAGCATCAGATTTTGTCTGATCCCTCTGAAGGTCTGAAACCACCGAAAGTGGAAAAGAAGATGCCGGAAATCCTGACTGTCAAAGAGGTGGATCTTCTATTAAGCCAGCCCTCCTCAAGAACACCGAAAGGGATCAGAGATAAGGCAATGTTGGAACTTTTATATGCCACCGGGATTCGTGTCAGCGAGCTGATCAGTCTAAAGATCACAGATATGAATCTGCCGATGGGATATATCAATTGCCATGACTCAGAAAAAGAACGAATCATCCCATTTGGCAATACGGCAAAAAAGGCACTGGTGGCTTATCTGAACGGAGCTCGTGAGAGCTTCCTGAAAGATGAGAAGTGTCAGATACTTTTTACAAACTGTTCCGGCAAACCTATGAGTCGTCAGGGATTCTGGAAAGTGCTGAAAGCATATGCCAGATCAGCAGGAATTGAAAAAGATATTACACCCCATACCCTTCGCCATTCCTTTGCGGCACATCTTGTACAAAATGGCGCAGATCTGAAGAGTGTGCAGGAGATGATGGGACATTCCGATATCTCCACGACACAGATGTATGTGAATATGAATGTACATAAAATCAGGGATGTATACGCAAAAGCACATCCCAGAAGTTAAAATATACTTGTGTTTTTCACTTTATAGAGCTAATATACGAAGCAGAGAATAATCAAATGAGGAGAATATAATGAGTATTGAATTATTAAAAAGATTACCAACCCCTACTGAGATCAAAGCGGATTATCCCGTAACTCAGAAGATTGAAAAAATAAAGCGTGAAAGAGATGAGATGATCCGTAAAGTTTTTACCGGTGAATCCGATAAATTTCTTGTGATCATCGGACCTTGTTCCGCTGATAATGAAGAAGCTGTCTGTGAGTATATCAACCGTCTTTCCCGTGTACAGGAAGAAGTTGCCGACAGGCTGATCATTATTCCCAGAATCTATACAAACAAACCGCGAACAACCGGTGAAGGTTATAAAGGTATCCTGCATCAGCCGGATCCGGAGAAGAAGCCGGATCTGCTTCATGGTCTGATCGGCGTACGTAAGATGCATATGCGTGCCATAGAAGAGTCCGGTCTGACCGCAGCTGATGAGATGCTCTATCCGGAGACATGGAGATATCTGGATGATATACTTTCGTATGTGGCGATCGGTGCCCGTTCCGTAGAGAATCAGCAGCATCGTCTGGTAGCAAGTGGTATGGATGTTCCTGCCGGTATGAAGAATCCTACAAGCGGGGACTTGTCGGTAATGCTGAATTCCATTGTGGCAGCTCAGATGAAGCAGAATTTCATTTACCGTAACTGGGAAGCTGAGACCACCGGCAATCCGCTGACACATGCGATCCTTCGCGGTGCTGTCAACAAACATGGCAATGCCATTCCGAACTATCACTACGAAGATCTTCAGCTTCTCCTGGAAAAATATAACGAAAGAGATCTGAAAAATCCGGCTGTTATCGTGGATGCCAACCATTCTAACTCCAATAAACAGTTTAAAGAACAGATCCGTATCGTAAAAGAAGTTCTTCACAGCCGCAGCGTATCAGATGATATTCATAATCTGGTAAAGGGTGTGATGATTGAAAGCTACCTGGTAGAAGGTAACCAGAAAATCGGATGTGCAGATCATGTATATGGAAAATCCATCACGGATCCATGCCTCGGATGGGAAGATTCCGAACGGCTGATCCATACAATTGCAGAAATGTGTTGATAAATAGAGACCACTGGACGAACCAGTGGTCTTATTGTTCTATCATTTCTCTTTTTGAATCAGCAGATAGCTGCCAGAATTTTAAAGTTTCTCGATAAAACGAAATTTGCATAATCCTGTTATCACCAGACACCCCATATAAACCACGGCACATACAACCATAGCCCCAAGTAGTGTGATGAGTCCCGGAATGGATGTTAAGTGACTCAGGATACGGAACAATGCAGTTGCGGCAGCACAGCTTATGATAAGGGAAGCAGCCGGCACGATGATCCATGAGAAGGGATCTAAGGAAAAATTCACTTTGCTGTGAACGAAGTAAAGATTGAGGGTAGTGATCACCAGCTGGCTGATCAGAATCCCCCAAAGGTATCCGGTGATTCCGTATCGGGGAATGCATATCATCACGAACAGGATGCGAATGGCGAGTCCTATGGCATTTTGGAGGAAGCACAGACCGGTATGTCCCAGGCCATTCAGGATACTTGAGAGTGTACCGGTGAGATACAGGAAGGGGCACAGGAACGACAGCGTGCGGATAAATGTTCCTGCATCTTCATTGCCATAGACCAGAGTTCCCAGAGATTTTCCAAAGAAGAAAAAAATACCTGTGGCAAAGATACCCAGAAGAAGACAGTATTTGATCGTATTTTCTGTGGCTTCCTGTATTTTTTTGTCATTACCCAGTGCCTGTTCCCCGGAGATGACGGGAAGAAGAACCGTTGATACGGAATTGGTGATCGCGGATGGAAAAAGAATAAAAGGAAGAGCCATTCCGGTGAGGATTCCGTAGATACTCAGCGACTGAGAAGCGGTAAGACCGGAGTGCTCCAGCTTGCCGGGGATCAAAATAGATTCCGTACTTTGCAAAATCGTAAGGAGCAGTCGATTGGCGGTAAGGGGAAGCGAAAGGCATACCAGCTCCTTTCCACATATTATCAGTGAGTATTGAGGAGAATTGTTATATTCTTTATCCTGAAAATGAAATAAGATACAGATGGCGGAAAACAAAGCAGATGACATTTCTCCTGCCAATATACCTGCTGCGGCCAGGATCGGAGAAGGTTCCCACCTTTTTTCCAGAAAAATAAGATATAGTATATAGGAAGAAATCACCCGGACCAGCTGCTCAAGCAATTGAGAAAATGCAGGAATGCCGGTGCGGTTTCTGGAAAAATACCAGGCACTGATGCAGGTATGTAGGGTACCCAGTGGAATACTGAATGAAATCAGACGCAGCAGAGGTTCGCAGCGTTTTTCACTGAGCAGAAAAGTACTGATCGGTCCCGCATACTGATAAAGCAGAAACGCGGTGATGCAGGAAAGACCAAGCGAAAAAATCAGACCGGATAAAAAATAGGCACGTGATTTCGGCGGATTTTTTTCCGCAAAAGCAGCAGCACAGCAGCGGGAGATACCGGTCTGGATCCCTGATACTACAAGGGCAAAACATAAAGAATATACAGGAAAAACAAGCTGATAGATTCCCAGACCTTCTGCACCGATTGTGTGTGAAAGGAATATTTTATAGAAGAAGCCGATGAAACGGGTGATGATACCGGCCATTGTCAGAATCGCCGCACCTGTTATGAGAGGATGTCTGGAGGGTTTGGACATAGACGGCCTCCGGTTCTTTTTTGTTAATATATGTAAAAGACAGGCTTGACAGAACACAAGAAGGGTGATATGCTACCAAGTGAAATCCCAGTAAAACACTAGGATATTGAAACGACAGTATCCGGCAAAAGGTGCCGGTGAGGCGTTTTGTCGGATTTCGATGGCGGATAAAATCCGAACTTCCAGAAGGGAGGAAAAATGAAGTTATCAACAAAAGGAAGATATGGTCTGAGGGCTATGATCGACCTTGCATTATACAGTGAGCAGGAACCTGTATCGATTCAGAGCATAGCGGTCAGACAAAACATGTCGGAGCGATATCTGGAACAGTTGATGGCCAGTCTGAAAAAGGCAGGTCTTGTGACAAGTATCAGGGGAGCATCCGGCGGCTATCAGTTGGCCAAACCGGCCATAGGAATATCTGTGGGGGATATCCTCCGGGCGTTGGAAGGCGATTTGCGTGCGGTGACCTGCAGTGCCCATGAAGGTGACGGGGGCTGTGAGAATGCGGATCTGTGCGTGACAAGATATGTCTGGCAGCGGATCAATGAGAGTATCACGCATGCAGTAGATACCATGTATCTGAATCAATTGGTAGAAGAAAGCAGAAAGTTAAAAGAAAAAGGACAGACCCAGCCGACAGGCTGTAAAGGATAGGAGGCTATAAAATCATGAAAAAATTAATATATCTGGATAATGCGGCTACAACCAAGACTGCACCGGAGGTAGTGGAAGCGATGCTTCCGTATTTTACGGAATATTACGGAAATCCTTCCAGTATCTATGAACTGGCGGGAGAAAGCAAAAAAGCGATCAATGAAGGAAGAGAAAAAATCGCAAATGTGCTCGGAGCCAAGACAAACGAAATCTACTTCACTGCAGGTGGTTCAGAAGCAGACAACTGGGCACTGAAAGCTACATTTGAAGCATATAAAGACAAAGGAAATCACATTATTACGACAAAGATTGAACATCATGCGATTCTGCATACCTGCGAGTGGCTGGAAAAACAGGGCGCGAAAGTGACCTATCTGGATGTGGATGAAAATGGTATCATCCGTCTGGAAGATCTGGAAAAAGCAATCACTCCGGAGACGATCCTGATCTCCGTTATGACAGCAAACAATGAAATCGGTTCAATCCAGCCAATCAAAGAGATTGGTATGATTGCAAAAGAACATGGAATACTGTTCCATACAGATGCTGTTCAGGCTTTTGGACAGCTGCCGATCAATGTAGATGAGTGCAATATTGATATGCTCAGTTCCAGTGCTCATAAGATCAACGGACCAAAGGGAATCGGTTTCCTGTATATCCGCAAGGGTGTCAAGATCCGTTCTCTGATCCACGGCGGCGCACAGGAGAGAAAGAGAAGAGCCGGTACAGAAAATGTTCCGGGCATCGTTGGATACGGTGTGGCAGCTGAACGTGCGGCAAGAACTATGGAAGAACGCACAGCAAAAGAACGTGAGGTGAGAGATTATCTGATTCAGAAGATTGAAGCAGAGATTCCTTACTGCAGATTGAACGGACATCGGACACTTCGTCTTCCGAATAATGTAAACTTCAGCTTCCGGTTTGTAGAGGGTGAGTCCCTGCTGATCATGCTTGATATGGAAGGAATCTGTGCATCCAGTGGTTCTGCATGTACCTCAGGTTCTCTGGATCCTTCCCATGTACTTCTGGCGATCGGTCTGCCTCATGAGATCGCACATGGATCTCTTCGTATGACGATCAGTGAAGAAACTACCAAAGAAGATGTGGATTTTGTAGTAGAAAAGATTAAAGAAATCGTAGCAAGACTCAGAAGTATGTCTCCGCTCTACGAAGATTTTATAAAGAAGCAGAACAAATAAAAGTGAAAAGCAACAGTCAGTATTTTTGATAGGATATGGAGGAAAATACAATGTACAGTGAAAAGGTAATGGATCATTTCCAGAATCCAAGAAATGTAGGAGAAATTGAAAATGCAAGCGGTGTAGGAACCGTTGGAAATGCAAAATGCGGCGATATCATGAGAATGTATCTTGATGTAGATGATGATGGAATCATCAGAGACTGTAAGTTCAAAACATTCGGCTGTGGTGCAGCAGTTGCTACCAGCAGTATGGCTACTGAACTGGTAAAAGGAAAAACCATTCAGGAAGCACTTCAGGTTACCAACAAAGCAGTTATGGAAGCTCTGGACGGACTGCCGCCGGTAAAAGTACACTGCTCTCTGCTTGCTGAGGAAGCAATCCATGCAGCACTCTGGGATTATGCAGAGAAAAAAGGAATTAAGATCGAAGGATTGTCCAAACCAAAATCCGATATCCATGAGGGAGAAGAGGACGAAAAGGAAGAATATTAATCAGATCAGGCTGTCAGTTATGAAAATAATGACAGCCTGTTTTTGGGAAAAGGAAAGACAGAGGAGGAAAAAGACATGATCGCTGACTGTCATATGCATACAAATTTTTCGACTGACAGTGACACCAGGATGGAAGAACAGGTGGAACAGGCTATCCGTCTGGGGATGGAACATATCTGTATTACGGATCATATGGATATGGATTATCCGGGAGGTGAATTTCAGCTGGATACGGACCGATACGTAAGCAAGGTTCTTGAGTTAAAAGAAACTTATAAAGACAGAATCGATATCAGTCTGGGTGTTGAGGTGGGTCTTCAAAAGCATCTGAAGGACAGGCTGAACCAATATATCGACAAATACCCGTTTGACTTTGTGATCGGTTCCATGCATTTGATCTATGGGGAAGATCCTTATTATGGAAAGATATTTGACAGAGTAGGTGATGAAGAAGCCTACCGGGAGTATTTTCGGGCTACGCTGGAAGTCCTGGAGGATGCACCCGCCATTCAAACGCTGGGTCATCTGGACTATGTAGTACGGTATGGAAAAAACAAAGATCAAGAATATTCGTATGAGAAATATTCTCGTGAAATCGATGCGATCCTGAAGTGTCTGATTGAGAAAAATATTGCACTCGAAGTAAATACGGCAGGGCTTCGGATGCTTTCTTTCACAAATCCTCATCCGGATGTGATACGCCGTTATCGTGAGCTTGGAGGAGAAAAAATCACCATAGGATCGGACGGACACACGCCGGATGTACTGGGGTATGGCTTTGATCAAGTGCCGGAGTTACTAAAATCCTGCGGATTTGGGTATTATACAGTCTTTCGTGATAAAAAATCATATTTTATAAAATTATAATAGATTCTTTTATCGTTTTTTCAAAATAGGCTTGAATTTTCTGGACAAATTAGGTAAAATAACTAATAGGTTGATGTTTCTTTAACAATCTAAGGAACTCACAAATTTTATTTACTTTTTAGGAGGAATGAAAATCATGGCAGTAAAAGTAGCAATCAATGGTTTTGGACGTATTGGACGTCTTGCATTCAGACAGATGTTTGGAGCAGAAGGATTTGAAATCGTTGCAATCAACGACCTGACATCCCCGAAAATGCTGGCTCACTTACTGAAATACGATTCCACACAGGGAAGATATGCTCTGGCTGATACTGTAACAGCTGGTGAAGATTCTATCACTGTTGACGGAAAAGAAATTAAAATCTACGCAAAGGCAAACGCAGCTGAACTTCCCTGGGGAGAAATCGGTGTAGATGTAGTTCTGGAGTGTACAGGATTCTATACATCCAAAGCAAAAGCACAGGCTCATATCGATGCTGGTGCTAAACATGTTATCATTTCCGCTCCGGCTGGAAACGATCTGAAAACTATCGTTTACAACGTAAACCATGACACTCTGACAAATGAAGATACAGTTATTTCTGCTGCATCCTGTACAACAAACTGCCTTGCTCCTATGGCAAAAGCTCTGAACGACCTGGCTCCGATCAAATCCGGTATCATGTGTACAATCCATGCATACACAGGTGATCAGATGACTCTGGACGGACCGCAGAGAAAAGGCGATCTGAGAAGATCCCGTGCAGCTGCAGTTAACATCGTTCCAAACAGCACAGGTGCTGCAAAAGCTATCGGTCTGGTTATTCCGGAACTGAACGGCAAACTGATCGGATCCGCACAGCGTGTTCCAACCCCAACAGGTTCCACCACTATCCTGACAGCAGTTGTTGAAGGAAATGTTACAAAAGATCAGATCAACGCAGCTATGAAAGCAGCTTCCAACGAATCCTTCGGTTACAACGAAGACGAAATCGTATCCAGCGATATCGTAGGAATGAGATTCGGTTCTCTGTTCGATGCAACACAGACAATGGTACTGCCTCTGGAAAACGGAACAACAGAAGTTCAGGTTGTTTCATGGTATGACAACGAGAATTCTTACACAAGCCAGATGGTAAGAACAATCAAACATTTCGGTAAATTACTGAACGCTTAATTTTTGGAAAACAAAGAAGTTTAAGCGAAATAGGCTCATCAAGGGTCCGGTCTGTATGGACCGGACTTCTTTTTATAATTTAAAAGGAGGAGTTCCCCAATGCTGAACAAAAAATCTGTTGATGATATCAACGTAAAAGGAAAAAAAGTACTGGTACGCTGTGATTTCAACGTACCGCTTCAGGATGGCAAGATTACAGACGAGAACCGTCTGGTAGCAGCTCTGCCAACAATCAAAAAACTGATTGCAGATGGAGGAAAAGTTATTCTTTGCTCTCATCTGGGAAAACCGAAGGGAGAACCAAAACCGGAACTGTCTCTGGCACCGGTAGCTGTACGTCTTTCTGAACTTCTTGGACAGGAAGTAAAATTTGCTGCTGATCCGGAAGTTGTAGGACCAAATGCAAAAGCTGCAGTGGAAGCTATGGAAGACGGCGATGTGATCCTTCTGGAAAATACCCGTTATCGTGCAGAAGAAACCAAGAACGGCGAAGCATTCTCCAAAGAGCTGGCTTCTCTGTGTGATGTATTTGTTAACGATGCATTCGGAACTGCACATCGTGCACACTGCTCCAACGTAGGTGTTACAAAATACGTTGATACTGCAGTAGTGGGATATCTGATGCAGAAAGAAATCGATTTCCTTGGCAATGCAGTAAATAATCCGGAAAGACCATTCGTAGCAATCCTGGGCGGAGCAAAAGTATCCAGCAAGATTTCCGTAATCAATAACCTGCTTGATAAAGTAGATACTCTGATTATCGGCGGTGGAATGGCTTATACTTTTGCAAAAGCTGAGGGCGGTACAATCGGAAATTCTCTGTGTGAAGATGATTATCTGCAGTATGCTCTGGATATGAAGAAAAAAGCAGAAGATAAAGGCGTAAAACTGCTTCTTCCGATCGATAACAGAATCGGTGATGATTTCTCCAATGACTGCAATATCCAGATCGTTCCGACCGGAGAGATCCCGGAAGGATGGGAAGGTCTTGATATCGGACCGGAAACAGAAAAACTCTTTGCAGATGCTGTGAAAGATGCTAAGACTGTTGTATGGAACGGACCGATGGGATGCTTCGAGATGCCGAATTTTGCTCATGGTACAGAGACTGTAGCAGCAGCTCTGGCTGAAACAGATGCCACCACAATCATCGGTGGAGGAGACTCCGCAGCAGCAGTTAACATCCTTGGATATGGTGACAAGATGACTCATATCTCTACAGGTGGCGGCGCTTCTCTGGAATTCCTGGAAGGCAAGGAACTGCCGGGTGTAGCAGCAGCGAACGACAAATAAATTTCTTGGGAAAAGAGGATAAAAGTATGGCAAGAAAGAAAATTATTGCTGGTAACTGGAAGATGAACATGACTCCTAGTGAGGCAGTAAAACTGGTTGAAACTTTAAAACCACTGGTAAAAAATGACGAAGTGGACGTAGTATTCTGTGTACCGGCGATCGATATCGTACCGGTTGTTGAAGCTGCAAAAGACTCCAACATTCAGGTTGGTGCTGAAAATATGTATTTTGAGGAGAAAGGTGCTTACACAGGCGAGATATCTCCGAACATGCTGGTAGATGCAGGCGTTAAGTATGTAATCCTTGGACATTCTGAGAGAAGAGGATATTTTGGTGAGACAGATGCAGATATCAATAAAAAAATGCATAAAGCTTTTGAACATGGCCTGACCCCGATCATGTGCTGCGGCGAATCTCTGGAACAGAGAGAGCAGGGCGTAACGATGGATTTCATCCGTCAGCAGGTTAAGATCGGATTCCAGGGACTGACAGCAGATCAGGCAAAAGAAGCAGTTATCGCTTACGAGCCAATCTGGGCAATCGGAACCGGAAAAACTGCTACAACTGAGCAGGCTCAGGAAGTATGCGGCAAGATCCGTGAGTGCATCGCTGAGATCTATGATGATGCTACAGCAGCAGCTATCCGCATCCAGTACGGCGGATCTGTAAACTCCAAGACAGCAGCTGATCTGTTTGCTCAGGCAGACATCGACGGCGGACTGGTTGGAGGAGCTTCTCTTAAAGAAGAATTCGGTCAGATCGTAAACTACAAATAATTATTTTTTATAAATAAGTCATAGAAAAATACCATTAAATACATGAAAAAAGGCGAAATTTCCTTTGCAACATGTATTTAATGGTATTTTATGTTTGTGCAAATGCTTTAACAGGGAAAGTAATAAGAGGAAATCGCTGTCAAAATATGCATTTCGATTTTGTACTTACAGGGAAAAGAAGAAAATAGGTTCCTTGACTTTTTCAGATAATTGCTATAACATAAGATGTAGTGTGCTATCATTCTGTCTACGTGTAGAGAGGAAAGAGTATGATCCGTTTTAATTTCAGAAATAAAGAGAATATACATTTTCGTAGAAGCAAAGAAAGTTTCATGCGTGGACTGGTTTTTTTATTTGCTGATTTGCTGCTGATCAGTATATGCTCCGTATTGGCATTGCTGGTACGCTTTGATTTTAGTTTTCGCGCAGTTGATCCCAGATTCTGGGAATCCCTGGTTACATACTATCCGTGGAATCTGGCAGTAACAATATTTTGTTTCTGGCTTGCCAAGCTGTACAGCAGTCTGTGGCGTTTTGCCAGCCTTACTGAACTTTTAAATATTTTGATCGCCTGTGTTGTGACAACCCTGATTCAGACCGTAGGGATGCATGTGGCAGGACTGGAGATGCCTCGAAGCTATCCGTTTCTCTATGTGACTATTCTCGCTATCTTTATTACTGCCAGCAGATTTGCTTACAGGATTTTAAGAGACTGGTATCAGGAAAAAATACGCAGGCATGAGAGTGATCCGGTACGGACCATGGTATTTGGGGCAGGCAGAGCCGGCTATATGATCGTACGCGAGATGCTGGAAAGCAAACATCTGAACAGAGATGTAAGATGTATCATAGATGATGATCAGAATAAAACGGGTACCTATCTTCATGGTGTACCGATCGTGGGCAATCGGGACCATATCATAGAGTGTGCAGAAAAATATGACATTCAGGAGATCGTAATCGCGATTCCTACGTTGTCAACGAAGGAGAGAAGGAAAATCCTTGAAATCTGTAATCAGACAGATTGTAATCTGAGGACGCTTCCCGGCATGTATCAGATGGTAAACGACGAAGTGAATGTATCGATGCTTCGTGAAGTTGAGATCGATGATCTGTTGGGAAGAGAACCGATTCAGCTCGAGATGGAATCAGTGATGGCTTATGTAAAGAATCAGGTAGTGCTCGTTACCGGAGGAGGAGGCTCCATCGGAAGTGAGATCTGCAGACAGGTAGCTGCCAACCATCCGAAACAGCTGGTGATTGTAGATATCTATGAAAATAATGCTTATGAGCTTCAGATGGAATTACAGAAGAAGTTTCCTGAGCTGAATCTGGTAGTATTGATTGCTTCTGTGAGAAATTCCAAGCGTCTTCACTGGATCTTTGACAAATATCGTCCGGATCTGGTATTTCATGCGGCAGCGCACAAACACGTACCTTTGATGGAGACAAGCCCCAATGAGGCAATCAAAAATAATGTCATCGGTACGTTCCATGTTGCAAGGGAAGCTGATATTTTTCATGTGAAGAAAATGATTCTGATCTCTACAGACAAGGCGGTGCGTCCTACGAATATCATGGGTGCATCCAAACGAATCTGTGAGATGGTCATTCAGGAATTTTCACAGAAATCTCAGACGGAGTTTGCTGCTGTCCGGTTTGGAAATGTACTGGGAAGCAATGGAAGTGTGATCCCTCTTTTCAAAAAGCAGATTGCAGAGGGTGGTCCTGTCACAGTCACACATCCGGATATCATCCGGTATTTCATGACGATTCCGGAGGCTGTCAGTCTGGTACTTCAGGCAGGAGCACTGGCAAAAGGAGGAGAGATCTTTATTCTGGATATGGGAGAACCGGTAAAGATACTGGATCTTGCCAAAAATATGATCCGGCTTTCCGGACTTCGTGAGGATGATATCGAAATTCGATTTGTAGGTCTGCGTCCGGGAGAAAAGCTGTATGAAGAGCTTCTGATCAATGAAGCAAATCTGGTAGGGACACAGAATGAAAAGATATTTGTCTGCCAGCAGAATCCGGTAGACATAGAAAGATTAAAAAACAAAATGAAAACATTATATGAGGCTGCGTATAATGAGAGTGATAATATTCGTCAGTTAGTAAAAGAACTTGTACCTGAATATCATGAGGCAGATCAAGATGAAAATTGTCCAAAAAAGAACGTGAAAGCCGCAATTTAGGGGGAAGTAATAAAATGAATGGCATAGCCAAGGGAAGAACGGGAGATCAAAAAAGAACAAAAAAGAAAATATTGATTATCACCAATCATTCTTATATGCTGTGGCAGTTCCGCAGAGAACTGATCACGGAACTGATGAAAGATTATGAAGTGGTCCTCAGTATGCCTTTTGTGGGTCATGAAACAGACTTTCAGAACATGGGTCTGCGCTGCATCAAGACAGACATGGAACGAAGAGGGATGAATCCCATCACGGATATGAATTTGATCCGTCAGTATCGCTCTATATTAAAGAAGGAACAGCCGGATCTTGTGATTACATATTCCATCAAACCAAATGTATATGCCGGGTGGCTCTGCGGAAGAATGGGTATCCCTTTCTGTGCCAATGTACAGGGTCTGGGCAGTGCCTTTCAAAATAAGGTGCTTGCACGCATGGTGACGTTTTTATATAAGTGGGCTTTCCGTAAAGTCCGGACGGTGTTCTTTGAAAATGAAATCAATGCGAGAGAATTTCAGAAAAGAAATATTTTCCCGATCGAAAAACAGAAGATTCTGCGGGGAGCCGGGATCAATCTTTCTTACTACAGTCTTCAGCCATACCCGGAGAATGAAAAGTTCCATTTCCTGTATCTGGGAAGGATCATGAAGGAGAAAGGCATCGATGAGTTGTTTTATGCCGTTCGCCGCTTACATAAAGAAAATAAAAATTTTATCCTGGATCTGGTAGGATTTTTTGAAGAAGAGTATCGGGACATAGTAGAGAAGCTGGAACAGGAGGGCATCGTAAAGTTCTATGGTTTTCATCAGGATCCCAGACCTTTCTATACGAAAGCAGACTGTGTAGTCCTTCCCAGCTATCATGAGGGTATGAGCAATGTGCTCTTAGAAGCCGGAGCCATGGGAAGACCTGTCATCACCAGCAATATACCGGGGTGCCGGGAAGCCGTAGACAAAGGGAAGAATGGTTATCTGGTAAAACCAAGAGATCGGGAAAGTCTGTACCAGGCCATGAAAAAGTTCATGACGCTTGATCTGGGAAAACGGGCGCTGATGGGAAGAGCCGGACGGGAAAAGATGAAAAAAGAATTCCGGAAGGAAATTGTGGTGCAGGAGACACTGGAGGCTCTGAAGCTGGAACAAATATAATATATAGTCGTTGGTTGCGCTGAAAAGAAGATCAGCGTATCAGCGGCTTTTGTTGTTTTGGAGGTGTTCGAATGATAACAGGATGGTTAGCGGCAAACAGCTTAAGTTGGGCTTATGGAAAGCTTTTAGATAAGCCATATAATAAACTTTCCGGTCTAAAAGACAAGAAGAAACGGGAACAATTTATTGCGGATTATGATGAAAGAATGCGACAGCAACTGGAATCCGTTGGGACGGATGAGGAAATAGACTTTGGCGGATTACAGGCTTTTGTTGAACAGAGATTGGAACAGAGTATTGTAGAGTGTGTGCTTGAGGATAATCTGGAATTACGGGAGAGAAGAAGAGAGCAGTTATATAATGATGCGTATGAGGCTGGAAATGCAGATAATGAAAAAAAGCAGCAATGGATCAAATGCTATGTAAATTCTCTACTCGGATTTATCGAAGCAATTGCATCCGATTGTATTGATGACAGCACTAAAATCTATGTGAATGCAGCCATTGATGAAAACCATCAGAAAACTGAGCAAAGAGTAGCTAATATGGAAAGAGATCTTGATGATCTAAAACATCAAAGAGAATCTTCCCCCTTTATTGAAATGATCAGTGTCATAGGTCCAAAGAAAGAGAGTGAAAATGAGTTCCATTATTTGAACCGAAAAATTGGCTTTTGGGGAAGAGAAGAAGAAATAAACGCACTTGATGCTTTTCTAGAAGACCAACGCAAGATTTTATTTATGAGTATTGTAGCTCCTGGTGCAAGTGGGAAAAGTAAATTGGTTTATGAGTTTGTGAAACAGCATGAAGATGACTGCTTCTGGGAAATGAAATATATTGGAAAATATCAAATTGACCGGTTATTGTCATTTGATGATTATGCATACCCCAAAAATCTTGTTCTGATTGTAGATTATGCTGGTTTGCATGCTCATAAGTTGGGTGATTGGTTGAACCATTTGCTTTCGCTGAGTGAAAACGCATTCCCACAAAAAATCAGACTGATTTTAGTGGAAAGAGATAGAGCGGTCCAAATCGAATCCATGCAACTTCTCCCTTTGTGGAACAGAGAGTTACTAGGCGATGGGGAACAACGTGAGAAATTAAAAAGAATCTGGTATCACGCATCTTGTTTTGGTCCTATGGGTGAACTTAGACCATTGAGTGATGATGCGATTCGGAAAATTATGATTCAATATGCAAACAATCACGATCGTTCATTGGAAGATAAGGAAGTAGATTTCCTTATGAAACGATTAGCCCAAATAGACACTTTGGAAGGTACGCCGCGTCCATTGTTTGCTCTTCTTTTAGTTGAAGCATATGTACATCGTCATGATGTAAATCAGTGGAATACAGATGCTATTTTGGAACATTGTATAGCAAGGACGGAAAAACATTGGAAAGAATTGTGTGGGGACAATACAAATCTATATACTGTGGTGCAGAGTCTGGTGTTATATGCAACAGCTACTGAGGGCCTGGATATGGATAATATACCGGATATACTGAAACAGGCAAGCCAGCAACTTGATTATTTAGATGATGATTCGTATGCCAAGCTTATCTGTGGAGTTAACCAAGAAGCAGAATATGAAAATTGTATCTATCCAATGGAACCGGATATAGTAGGGGAATATTATTTGCTTCAATCATTTATAAAAGCTTCCTGTCGAAAAGAACGCTTACGGGAAAGAATATCCGGATATTGGTTGAAAACAGAAAACTTTTTCAATGTGTTTGCCCGGTGTATCTATGATTATAGCATGAATCCGCTTATAAAGGGATTCATACGAGAAAATCTTGATTTGCTTCTTCCTCCAGACAGAAATGAACTGGAAATTGAGGCACATAGTCGTTTGTTACATATTATGTTGATTAAGTTCAGGGGCAAAAAGAATCAGGATATTTCCTCCGCTAAAATAAAAGAATTGTATGAAAAATATCCAAAAAAGTTGTAATCAATGACTATGCTGCATCGTTAATGCTGGAATTTCAAAATCATATCCATGCAATTTGGGAGCAGGAAGAAAATGTAATGAAAATAAGAAAATTGCTTTCCGAAGATCCTGATAGTTACTATGTGTTAGCAATGTATGGAAAAAGCCTTTTTAATCAAATATCCGGGTATTGCCAGTATCTTCTGCGTGGAAATATGCCAGCAGAAGGGGAGATCAAGAGAAGAATTTCGCAACATTACAAAGAGCTTTACGGTTTGGTTCAAAAACATTCAGAACATGATTTGCTTAAAAGGTCATTGGATATGGCAACTGCGATAATGAAGAGTTATAGTATGGCAAAAAATAGTTTTGATTCGGACTGGGAAAATACACTGCGGTAGGGGATTTTTATTTGAAATATATGAAATTAGAGAAAAGCATTTGGAAAAAAGCTGTTTACATGTTATAATCAAAAATTAGAAATCTCTATCTTCTTACTATTTGTGAAAAAGCATATCGAAACTGTTACTGATGCAGGAAAAGAAAGGAACACAGATATGATATTAACGAATTATTGGTGGTTGCTGATCTGGCTTGTAGTAGCCGGGGTTTTTTTGGCAATCACGGTGCCAAAGAGACCAGAAAATATATTGGGAAAAATTGAGTATAGATGGAGCTGGTCAGCGGCGATTTTGTTGGCATGCCCGTATGCTATCTGGTGTATGAACAGATCGAACTTCGGTGACACAGAAGTTTATCGAAGGACATTTCAAGAGATACCGACATCGTTTATGCAATTATCAGCTTATTTGATAGAACATACTAAAGATAAGGGCTTTTCGGTTCTTGCAACTGCAATTAAGATGGTTATTGGAAATAATGATAAGATTTTTTTCCTTATCATTGCAGTATTTCAGCTGTTTTGTGTAGTTTACTTTTTTAGAAAATATTCAACAGATTTTCTGCTGTGTATGTTTATGTTTGTGGCATCAACAGATTATTTGTCTTGGATGTTTAATGGGATGAGACAGTTTATTGCGGTAGGTATTATTTTATTAAGTTTTGGATTTGTGTTAGAGAAAAAAATAGTTCCTGCGATATGTCTGATATTGTTAGCTTCTACGATTCACGGTTCTGCATTGCTTATGTTGCCTATTATTTTCGTAATTCAGGGAAAGGCATGGAATAAACGGACTGTTTTGATGATAATAGGTGTAGGTGTGGCTATTCTGTTTATCGGTCAGTTTACATCAATTCTTGATACTATGTTGGCGGAAACACAATATAGTGATATGATAACAAATGAAATTTGGACGAATGATAATGGAACTAATATTTTTCGGGTGCTGTTTTATTCGATTCCTGCGATTATGTCATTGATTGGAAAACGATACGTTGATGAGGAAAACTCTCCTGTTATTAATATGTGTGTTAACTGCAGCATTTGTACTGCTATGATTTATCTGTTAAGTGCTTTCTCATCGGGTATATACATCGGCAGAATTCCGATCTTTACGACGCTGCAGGGATATGTTGCGGTTCCGTGGCTTATTGACCATATGTTTACCAAAGAATCTGCACGGCTTGTAAAAATGGTTTTGATTGCTGTTTTTTTGGTATTCTTTTATTATCAGATGCATTTTACATGGGAAATTATATAAGTGAGGAAAGTCAATGATTAGAGTTTTACAAATAGTTACTTATATGGGACGCGGTGGCTTAGAAACCATGTTGATGAATTATTATCGCCATATTGATCGAAAAAAAATTCAGTTTGACTTTCTGGTTCATCGTGATTTTGAAGCTGATTATGACCAGGAGATTATTGAATTGGGTGGTAAGATTTATCATGTTTCACGTCTTGTTCCGTGGAGTAAATCGTATCGTGCAGAATTAAAAAAGTTTTTTCGTGAACACCCGGAATATCGTATCGTTCATGTTCATCAGGATTGCTTGAGCTCTGTAGCGTTGCAGTGCGCCAAGGAATGTGATGTGCCGGTTCGGATTGCTCATTGTCATTCCAGTAGTGCCGTAAAAAACATTAAATATCCTATAAAACTTCATTACATGAAAAAGATTCCTCACTATGCTACTCATATGTTTGCGTGTGGAAAACAAGCTGGCGATTGGATGTTTTCTGGCAATGAATACAATATTATCAGAAATGCGATTAATACTGATGAATATCAGTACTACGCGGAAATTGATAGGCAAGTACGTTCGGAATTGGGACTTGGTGAGGAAATGATTGTTGGTCATGTAGGAAATTTTACAGAAGCTAAAAATCATATGTTTCTTTTGGAGGTGTTTCAGGAAGTATTAAAGCAAAAATCAGAAGCAAGACTCCTTCTTGTTGGCGGAGGAGAAGGGATGAACCTGGTTAAAGAAAAAGCAAAAAATATGGGAATACAAGATAGAATTATTTTTACGGGCGTTCGTTCGGACGTTAATCGATTGATGCAGGCCATGAATGTGTTTGTGTTCCCCTCTTTGTATGAGGGACTTCCTGTTACGATGATAGAGGCACAGGCGTCGGGATTGCCATGCATTATTTCAGATCATGTATCAGACGAATGCATTGTAACCAAGGGCCTTGTTTCCAGCGTGGCACTGGAAGAATCTCCAGCACGATGGGCGGAACATATTTTGCAACAGAGTGGTCGACAACATGAAAACCATACAAAAGAGATTCAGGAATCCGGCTATGACATTTCGACTGCGGCAAACAAATTGGAAAATTTTTACATGGAAATAGCAGAGAGGTAAATGGCATGGTGTTACTGACAGTTTTTACGCCAGCCTATAATCGGGCACATACTTTGCCCCGTACTTATGAGAGCTTGTGCGAGCAGGATTGTAAGGATTTTATTTGGCTGATTGTGGATGATGGATCTACCGATGGAACTGCGAATTTGGTCAAAAGCTGGCAAAATGAAGAAAATGGATTTGAAATTCAATACATCTACAAAGAAAATGGTGGAATGCATACAGCTCATAATACGGCATATGCAAACATTCATACAGAATTGAATGTTTGCATTGATTCTGATGATAAAATGGCGCCTGGAGCGGTTGGAAAGATTCAACGAATCTGGGAGCAAGTTAAAAATAAAGGTTATGCTGGACTGATTGCTCTGGATTCTGACTTTTCTGGAAATCTTATTGGAAAAGGATTCCCGGATGGAATGCAGGATACAACATTAGGAGAATATTATGCTACGGGTGGTTCGGGTGATAAGAAACTGATTTACCGCACAGATGTGATCAATAGCGTTCCACCATATCCGATTTTTCCAGGAGAGAAGTATGTGGGACTGGTTTATAAGTATACATTGGTAGATCAAAAATATAAGCTGTTTGTTTTAAATGATATTGTTTGTGAAGTAGAGTATCAGTCGGATGGCTCCACCGGTACCATGTGGAAGCAGTATTTGCAGAATCCTTGCGGTTTTGCTTTTTTGAGAAAAGTTGCAATGCAGTATCCGACAAGTAGGAGAAGATTGATTAAAGATTGTATTCATTACTGTTCAAGTAGTCAAATTGCTAAAAATAAGAATTATATTAAGGAGTCACCGAGAAAACTGCTTACAGTTTTGTGTACACCGATGGGGTGGATATTGACGTTAATTGTCAGAAACAAAGCTAGTTGTTAAAGAAAAATCGTAGGGAGGATTTGGGGATGATACCGAAAAAAATACATTACTGTTGGTTTGGAAGAGGAGAAAAATCGCAATTAGCGGAAAAATGTATTGCTAGCTGGCGTAAATATTGTCCGGATTATGAGATCATTGAGTGGAATGAAGATAATTTTGATGTAAACATGAATGGTTACACCCGAATGTGCTATGAAGGAAAACATTATGCTTTCCTAAGTGATTATGCTCGTCTTATAATTGTTGCTGAACAGGGAGGATTGTATTTTGATACAGACGTAGAGCTTGTTAAATCGCCTAATGAACTATTAAGTAATGATGCATTTTTTGGCTTTGAAAATGAAAAATATGTGGCTACAGGGCTGGGATTCGGTTCTGTTCCCCATGGAATTGCGATTGAAGCCATGTTAGCTGAATATGATTCTTTGTTAAGTGGAATGAATGGTACGATAGGATGTCCGAGATTGAATACAAACGCGTTAGTTGAACTGGGACTTGTACAAAATGGATTGGAACAGAAGGTGCGTGATGCTGTTATTTATCCACCTGCGTTTTTCAATCCATATGATAGCGCAACTGGAAAATTGAATAGAACCAGTGAGACTATTTCTATCCACTGGTATGCTGCAAGCTGGATGAGTAAACGTCAAAAAATTCGTGGTATGATAACAAAGCCGCTCCATCGGATCTTTGGTGTGGATGCGTTCCAGAGGTTCCGAAAATGAAAAAGAAACTGTTAATTGTGTCCCACGCTTTGGAATTGGGTGGAGCAGAGAGAAGCCTCATTGGATTATTGAATGCGCTTGATCCAGTAATTTGTGACATAGATTTGTTTTTGTTCCGGCATGAAGGGGAACTAATGGGAGAAATTCCTTCTTATATTCATCTCTTGCCTGAAGTACCAGCATACACGGTGCTGGCGAGACCAATGATAGATACTTTAAGGGAAGGACATGTTCTTCTTACTGGTGCCAGAGTAATTGGAAAATTGACCGCAAGACACTATGAAAAAGTACATGGTTACACGGATAGCGGAGTCAGCCTTGAATACAGTCACAAATATACGTATCGGTTAATGCCTTGGATTCAGCCGGACAAAGAGTATGATTTGACAATCAGTTTTTTGACCCCTCACTATATTTGTGCGCATAAAGTCCGAGCCAAAATGAAAATCGCTTGGATTCACACAGATTATTCCCGTGTTCAGGTTAATGCGGCCTCCGAAATTGCTATGTGGGACGCATATGATTATATTGCATCCATCTCAAATTCAGTAACAGAAAGCTTTTTGAAGGTGTATCCAAGCTTGGCAGATAAGATTATTCTGATTGAAAACATTCTCCCAGTAAAATTGGTGCTCCGTCAGGCTGAAGAGTTTTCTGTCGATTCAGAAATGCTACCTAAGGGAATAAAGATTCTGTCCATCGGCCGGTACTGCACGGCAAAAAATTTTGATAATGTGCCGGATATCTGCTCCAGATTGATTTGTTCTGGACTGGATGTGTATTGGTACATCATTGGTTTCGGCGCAGATGAGCAGTTAATCCGGAGAAAAATTGCAGAATGCGGTGTGGAAGGCCGGGTTATTTTGTTGGGGAAGAAAGAAAACCCTTATCCATATATTAAAGCTTGCAATCTATATGTTCAGCCCAGTCGGTATGAAGGTAAATGTGTTACAGTTCGGGAGGCTCAAATGCTGGGAAAGCCTGTAGTCATTACCAATTATGAGACGGCTAAGAGCCAATTGGAAAATGGCATAGACGGCATAATTGTACCGCTGGATAATCAGAAGTGTGCTGAAGGGATTTTTGATTTGTTGAAGCGTAACGGTTTACTTGATGTTCTGGCATCGAATTGCCAGAAAAGAGACTACTCAAATGCAAACGAAGTGGAAAAAATATATAGGATTTTGGAAAATGAATAACCAAGGTGAAAGAAGTAATACATTAGATATTGCCAAAGGAATTACTATAATACTGATGGTAATTGGGCATTGCTATTCTACTAATAATTGTATTTTAACATTGATATATGGATTTCATATGCCGGCGTTTTTTATGATTTCAGGCATAATTTTTGGAATGAAATTGAAGGACAATGAAAATTATAAGTTTAACGTTCCGTATATCGTAGTGAAATTTTTGAGACCGTATTTAGAATATAGTGCTCTATTTGCCCTATTTCTCTTTACGTTAAAAATTGTTGGAAGAGAAAAAAATCTTGCTTTAATAGGTGCGGGTTATGTTTGGAAGATTATTTCGCTGCAGGGATTGAGTGTATTATGGTATTTACCATGTATTCTTCTTACCGAATTGATTTTCATATATGTCAATAAATTCTGCAAGAGATTATTGATGCCAATAAGTGTAGGCATATATTTGCTCGCATTATTTTTTCGAGTGGATGGGGAATTAATTGTTCTATGTAGGAGTTTTATAGGATTTGCCTATTTTACTATAGGATACTATATTCCCATCTGGGGCAATAAGAGAAGAATAGAATTCTCTAATAGATTAATATCAGCAATATGGGTGATAGTTTCAGCTTTATATGTCATTCTGTCAATCAAAAATGGAATGGTTAGTCTAGTTGATTTGAGGTTTAACAATCCTTTTCTATATACTGTGGCTGCAATTTTGGGGTGCGTGTCGTTGCTCTTGTTGTCGGTGTTTCTGTCCACTCGGGCTCACGTCCGATATGTAAATATATTGATTGGTTTTGGCAGAAAAACATTATATATTTTAGAAATACATATGTTTGTAATAGAAGTGATTCGTTTAATAGATTATAAAGCATTTGGAAATATATTGCGCAAGTTGGGGTTGTTGGAAGGTATTATATTTGGATTTATAGTATGCTCTATTTTATGTGGGATATCCTTTGCAAATGAAAAAGTTAAGAAAAACGAGCTTTTACAAAACAAGGAGAGGCTGTCATGTCGAAGATAAGTGTTATTGTACCTGTTTACAAAGCAGAGAAATTTTTATCAAACTGTATTAAAAGCATTTTGAATCAAACATACCACGATTTGGAAGTAATATTAGTTGACGATGGTTCACCTGATTCCAGCGGGCAGATTTGTGAAGAGTATGCGAAAAAAGATAACCGGATAAAAGTAATTCATCAAAAGAATGCTGGAGTTGCGGCAGCGAGGAATGTAGGATTAGATCTTGCCACGGGGGATTATATTACTTTCGTTGATAGTGATGACTATATTCGGCCTCAAATGTATGAGAAAATGTTAAAATGCGCACAAAATAATCATTGTGATTTAGTGATGTGCGATTGTATGAAAGTATATTCGGATGGAAGAAAAGTTATGTATTCTCATAACATTCGCGGTGGACTTTATGATGAAGAACAATTACATCTAGAATATTACCCTCATTTATTGATCATGCCTTCAATTGAATATCCAGCAACAATCTCAAATTGGGTGTGCATGTTTAAAAACATGGGACAGAGAATACCACGTTATGAGGTTGGAATTCGGTATTCCGAGGATTGGCTCTTTGGGTGTCAAATGATGCTTCAAGTACATTCTTTCTATTATTTGAAAGGACACGCATATTATATTTACAATTGCAGTAATCAGAGCTCGGCAACGCATACTTTTCTTGCTAATAAATGGGATGACTATAAAGTTTTGTATTCTCGTTTTCAAGAAGAGTTTGGCAAAAACGGAATATATGATTTTAGTGACCAGATTGATAAGGTGTTGTTATTTTTTGTTTATAATTCTGTGGGGGATATACTATATTCAAGTCGATTCTCTCACGGGCAAAAAAGTAGAATGGCAAACAAGATATTGCATGAAGATATCGTTATGGATATGTTTAAACGATTGGATATTAGCAAATTGTGTGTTTCCAAAAAGAAAAAACTATTGACATTTTGTTATGCACATCCGGTAATAACACCTTTATTGTCCGGCTATTTTGGGAAAAGAAAGGATAAGTTAAAATGAAGCCTTCAGTTTCTGTTATTGTTCCAGTGTTTAATACAGAACGATTTCTAAAAAGGTGTATTGAAAGCATCCTGAAACAGAATTTGGAAGAACTAGAGTTGATTCTGGTTGACGATGGAAGCATGGACTCTTCAGGGAAAATCTGTGAAGAGTATAAGAAAAAAGATCGACGGGTAAAAGTAATTTACCAGGAAAATGGAGGTACTAGTAAGGCTAGAAATACGGGACTCTCAGTAGCACAAGGGAAATGCGTTGCCTTTGTTGATAGTGATGATTATTTGCC
>SFQZ01000141.1 GCA_004562915.1 bacterium | reverse complement strand
CAATATCATGTAGTATAGCAGTAATACTGATGAATTCTTTTTCTTCCTCTCCGATATTTTCTCCGTTCATTATATCTTCTGCATTTTTCAAAACTTTAAGAGTATGCTCTATGCCAAAAGGAATTTCTTTGAATACTTCTTTCATCTCTATAATAATTTTTTCTTTAAACATAAATTGCCTCCATTTATACCTTATAGGTGTTTTAGTTCTATCTATCCATTTTTTTGTTCGTCGATACAATCAACATCATGGGATGGCGCATTTAAGAGGTTAATCTCTGCTACCTATCTAAAACTGCGGTGTCGGTCATTTTTACATCGATATTACTCAACTCATGATTGACACTGTCTGCCTGCTTTCTGCTATCAAATGTAAATTTAACGGCAATGTCAGAACTGCCGATTTGGTAGAGTTTGATTTCTACAAGGAAGAAAGCAATATTCTCATCGGTGTGATTATTGAGCCACTCAATTGCAGAGCGATGTTCTTCTCTTGCTCTCTTTACAACCCAAATTACGATATCAGCAGATTTCCCGGATGCATATGTAATCAGCTTGCCCAGGTGGTCATGGTTCGTATCCTCAAGCTGATTCTCGATGATGATTTTTCTGTCCGTTCCGGTTTCAGTTGCGTAGATATCCACATTGAAGTCACCAACACTGGACTCCGTCTCATCAACGGTTATCTCTAATCCAACAGCATCTGCCAACAGGGTAAGATTATCCTCTTCCGCAAGCCAAGGAGTGAAGTCTAATGCCTCATGCGGCCATACCTTTCGCAAATCTTTTATTTCTTTCAGTTTTCCTAAATTTATCATAATGCGATTCCTCCTTGCCGCAATATAAATCTTCTTATCAACTCAGCATATCACAAAATGATCTTATCAACTCAACCATACGCATTTTCAACCTGTCAACTCGACCTTGGGTTTTTCTTGATAGAAAGCCACTTTTGCAAGAATTTCCGAAAATGATAAAATGAATTTTATCTCTCGAAAACACTTAGTTACCAAGCCTTTTTCGGCATTCAATTCTGTACCTTTGACATCAAAACTACCGTCTCAACGGTACTTTCATTGTCCCAACTAAGTTCTTCTGTTTCCGCACCATTAAAATACACCGGAAAACGGAACTTAATGTGCTTCAGGAATCTGCCATCCGGCTGCTCCTGCTCATAAATGTCCACCTGCTCTACAAAACTGCTTAAAAACTCTTTTTTCTCCAAGTCGGTGAACTTATCATACAGTTTATCAAAATACAGTAAGAATTGATAGACGTTATCTTCCGAAATTTTCTTCTGTTTGATGTTCAGTAATCGGTTCTTTACCTCACTGATACTGTTCTCCACTCCCTCAATTTCATCATAGAGACGGTACAATCTTGTCTCCATATCCTGATATTTTTTCTCATAGAATCGATCTGTAATATCCAGGCTGTCCATCTGCTGTCCGAGTCTGTTCTTTGCTCCGGTCAGCTGCCGGTGCTGTTTCTCCAGTTCTTCAATTTCCTTTTCCACTTCCGATGTGTCAATCCTTGCACCGATTTTCTTCAAAATTGCTTCCTCAAATTTGGGATTCTGCACAAGTTTCCGGATTACTTCCTCTACCGCATCATTCACCTTATCTTCACTCCATTGTTTGCGGTAGCTGCAATTATGCCCATCCACCAGCCTTCGATGCTTGCAGGCATAATAAAAATAGTCCTTATATGCCGTACCGTCTTTTCTCTTTTTTCGATTGACATTCCCATACATTCCGCTGCCACAAAGAGGGCATTTCAAAATGCCGGATAAAATATGCTCATGCTCCAGACTATGGGTCTTTTCGTATGATACTCCTGTTTTCTGCCGTTTCTGATGTGCCAGTTCCCAATCCTCTTCTGAAATGATACCTTCATGGATGCCATCAGTCAGCATATATTCTTCCTGCTTTACAATCCGATATTCATTTCTTGTTCCGGGAACCTTTTCGTTCTTTCTGCGACCAAATGCCAGTTTCCCACAGTAGATTGGATTATCTAGAACACCTTTGATGAATGAAGTTGCAAAAGCATCCAATGTATTATTCTGCCTCTTTTTCTTTTTATATCCATGCTGGTTCAGCCATGACGCAATCGCACTCATTCCCATATTGGTATGGATAAATTTATCAAAGATCAATCGAATTACCTCTGCTTCGTCCTCTGCAATCTGAAGTTCTCCGTTTACCAGTTTGTAACCATAGGGAGCAAAGCCACCGTTCCATTTTCCTTCTCTGGCCTTCTGCTTCCGTCCTTCCATAGTCTGCACCAGAATATTTTCACGCTCAATTTCTGCTACCGCTGACAAAACAGAGATCATCAGCTTGCCGCTATCTTTAGAACTGTCAATGCCATCCTCTACACAGATCAGATTAACGCCGAAGTCCTGCATTCGCTGCAATGAATTCAAAACATCTGCCGCATTACGTCCAAAACGGGAAAGCTTAAATACCAGCACAAACTGTACATTGTCCGTACCATCTTCAATATTGTCCAACATCCGCTGAAATTCCGGTCTGCCCTCTACGCTTTTACCGGATTTTCCTTCATCTGCAAATTCCTGTACAATCTCCATGTTCTGATACTCAGCATATTTTCTCAGTTTATCTCTCTGGGCATCCAGACTGTAACCATCCACCTGCATGGTGGTGGATACACGGATATAGATATAGCATTTTGTCTTTTTTTTCATAAGTATCTCCTTATTTTTCTGATAAATATCCCAGTGCAATTTCCAACAATTCCGCTGCAACCTGATGATTCCTGATACGCATTAAATTATCCCAAACATCTACTTTTCCAAGAAGATTCATGCCCCCATGCCATACTAATTCATCATCAATGACAGCAAACCGTTCTTCTACTTCTGTTTTTGTTACTACATTCATTCCTACCAGCTGCATTGTTCTGATTAACTCATGGCATACATCCGAACTTCCATAAACAATCTCTTCCGGATCTGTTGTGATGATAGTTACCTTTACGCCTGCTTCCTGTCTTCCCTTCATCAGGAATAAGAATCGTTCAATCTTGTCCTGTCTGATATCCGGGCTGGAAATTACCACCATTTTTTCTGCCTCCACTATATCCTGCTCAAACTTTTCAGTGTAATTTCCGGAATCGAATATTGCATTTATCATCTGTTTAGACTGCAACTCTCCCGTCCATATTGAAAATCCTGTCTTTTTGTATGTTCTTAACCTTTTTGCATACATCTTATCAAAGAAGCGGACATGAGAATCAATATAATCATACACATAAACAGCTTCTTTTCCGGGATAATCTCTATTCAGTCTTCCCACATACTGTTCAAGACGCCCTTCAAAAGACACAGGAGCTGCAAGCATTAATACATCCAGTCTTGGAAAGTCAAACCCTTCTCCTATCTTCTGACCGGTTGCAACTAAAATAAGCGTTTCATTTTCAGGAACCTGCTTTAACCTTACTCGTATTTCTGCATTTTCCTTATCGGAGTTATCACCATATAGAAGAAATACATGATCTGCTTCCTCTTTCAAAGCATCAAATAAAAATTTTGCATGCTCCTTAAACTTTGTCAAAATTACCGGGGTCTGTTTTCTTGTAACACAAGTTATCACATCGTTTACAATCATCTCATTACGTACCCGACTGGTACTAATCAGACTATATGCCTTATTGATATCATCCTTGCTTTCTGCATTATCGACTACTCTTGTATATCTCGGGACAAAATAATGTCCGATTCCCTGCTCTTGCGCTCTCTCCAACGCAGTAAACCTGTGTCTCAGTGGACCCAGCAACATATAAATGATCCTGTCAAGGCTGTCACCACGTTTTGGTGTAGCTGAAACACCATACACATACTTTGCATTAATTTTCTGTAATAATTCCATGGATGTATTGGAAGCTGCGTGATGGCATTCATCCATGATTACCATTCCATAAGAACTAATCCGTTCATTAAACTTTCCCCTGCTATACATAGAACCAACCATTGCAACATCTATGATACCTGTTAATGTATTTTTACTGCCGTGCAAAATTCCTATCACACTGTCTCTCTTTTTCTTTCTTCCTGTTTTTGTTTCATATTCCGGTGGTTCTTCTTTTATTTCCAAAAACTTATTCAGTTCATCGACCCACTGATTCAGTAAGTCTTTGCTTTGTAACAGGATAAGCGTATTTACTTTTCGCTCAGCAATAAGATAACTACATACTACCGTCTTACCAAATGCAGTTGCCGCACTCAGAACACCATCCGAATGTGACAGTAATTTTTCTGCCGCCAGCTCCTGCTGCGTTCGCAAATCTCCCTTAAAAGATACTCGGATTGGATGTCCTGTTTCTCTCTGATCAGAAACATCAACAGAAATCCCTGCCTTTTCACATTCTTCTATTAATTTCTCTCTCAGTCCCCTCGGGACCTGTATGTACCCATCTATATCTTTTCCTAAATACACAGCACTAAAATTGTAGTAATTTGAATATCCAAGCCTTTTATTTTTATAAAATTCCGGATTATCAAATGCTGCCAGACTACGAATCTGATTTTGTATTCTTGGCATAAGGTTCAAAGTATCAATATAAACACCATTACCCAATACCATATGCAGCTTGCCCACAACATCAGCTTTAGAAAACTCGCACTTCTTTTTCCATGGTTTCGGTCTGGAGTTTTTATCAATATTAGCAAGCATTCCTCTGGCTTCTGCTAATTCTCCCTGCCATTTTGTCATGTATTGTTCAATATCTTCTATGCCCAGCCTCTCCGTTTTATTAAATAGAATATCCCATTGATCAGGATATGCATTCCAATTTTCATCTACAAAAGCACTATTTCCATTCTTAAGTGCCTGTCCCTGTAACGGTAATGCAATCAAATTACCTATACTACTTGTCACATCCTGTGAAGGATACATTCTGTCATAATAATGAAACGATTTCAGATTAATGGAAGTTGAACCTTTATCCAATAAGAGAAATCCGAAATTTCTTGCCGTTGCCGCCGGTATTGCCTTTTTAAAGAAAATCCATACATGTGCCCCTTTCCCGGAGCGGGATCTCTCAACTAAAGGTCTGATACCATTAAGCTCACACATTTTTCTAAGAGCATCCACTTCTTTATGCCACTCATTATCCGTATTGGCAAAATCGGTAGCTTCCGCTCCTTTTTCATGGTTATCAAAATCAAATACAATAAATCTGCATGTACCATTTGGCAATAGAGGATATACACCAATTACATCTGAACCATCCTCTTTAAATCCCAACAAATGAGCAATTATTTTTTTAACATCCAGCCTTGTCCATTTGGTATTTTCACACTCATCACAAAATACCTTCTCTTTACGTTGCTTAGGGCAAAGTCTGTCATTCCAACGATTATCACATTGGGGAAAATAACCACCGTTCTTACCTCGTCTGGCATATACATCTTCTCTTCCCCAAAACATCGAAAAGAAACGGATTGCCATCTCTTCTGAAATAAACGAAGGATTCACAATACGTTCCCCCTGA
>SFQZ01000140.1 GCA_004562915.1 bacterium | reverse complement strand
CAGAATACAGGGGAGAAGGTTCTGGCGGTCGGTGAAGAAGGAAAAATGGGGAGTATTACGATAAAACTACAGGACACTTCCGATAGTCTGTCTAAGAAAGATGTTTCTTTGGCATTGGTTCAGGTGGCAGAAGTCGTTGGAGGAGAATTTAAAGTAAAGGATACATATGAAGCTGCGGATGTGGATCTGAACCATATACAAAGTGCTAATGAACTGGAAAATGCCTTAAGTAAACTGGCAAAGATTGTAAAGGAAAAAGACAGGATTCTCATAACTGATGAAAATGGTGTGGCAAAAGCAGATCATCTGCCGGTCGGAGTCTATCTGATCTATGCGATAGATATCAAAGGCTATGAGAGTATTTCCCCATCGCTGGTGTCTGTCCCAACCTTTGACAGTGGGAGTGGACAGATGGATTATGACATAGAAGTACTGCCAAAGCATACTTCGATTTTACAGCAGGAATCACGTTCTTTTCCGAAAACGGGCGATAACAGTGGAATTTTTGAATACCAGCTGTTAGGTATTACTTCTTTGGTACTTACCATTATTTCGATACTCGGTTGGCGTGCAGTGATACGTACGATCAAATAGTTTTGAGTAATAACTGGAATGATTATTGTGGTTATGTGGCTGATTGTGATACCGTTGAGAACATTTGGTATTTTTACAAAAAAAGAGAATTCAATATTGATGTGTTCGCATAAAAAACTTCGTTAGCATATTGATGAAAAAACGGATTTATGGTAAAGTTCAATAATGGAACAAATGAAGTAATGGCAGTTTCTGATAGAAAAAGTGACTGTCATTATTTGTATGACCAAATAATTTAGAAGGACAATAGAATGAGAAAATTAGCATTAAGTGATGAAATACTGCTGCAGATTGAAAAACCGGCCAGATATATAGGTAATGAAGTAAATGCAGTGGACAAGTCAGAATCATCTGAATTTGAAAATATGATCCGTTTTTGCATGTGTTTCCCGGATGTTTACGAGATAGGAATGTCTCATCTGGGAATCCAGATACTCTATGATATGTTCAATCAGCGGGAGGATATCTGGTGTGAGCGGGTTTACTCTCCATGGCCGGATCTTGACAAAGTGCTGAGAGAACAGAAGATTCCGTTGTTTGCATTGGAATCCCAGGAACCTGTGAAGAATTTTGATTTCCTGGGGATAACGATTCAGTATGAAATGTGTTATACGAATATCCTGCAGATTCTGGATTTGTCCCAGATTCCCATGCTTGCCCGAAACAGAACAGAAGGAGACCCCATTGTGATTGGCGGAGGTCCCTGTACGTACAATCCGGAACCGCTGGCACAGTTTTTTGATCTTTTTTATATCGGAGAAGGGGAAACTGTTTATTTTCCTCTGATGGATCTGTATAAGGAAAATAAAGCCTGCGGCGGAACACGTACAGATTTTCTGAAAAAAGCTGCACAGATTCCTGGAATCTATGTACCTTCTCTGTACCGTGTTACCTATAAAGAAGATGGAACGATTGATGCCTTTACGCCTATGGACGAGGATATTCCGGAACAAATTCAAAAACAGATTGTTATGAATGTTACGGATACTTATTATCCAAAAGCGCCTGTCGTGCCGTTTATCAAAGCTACTCAGGACAGAGTGGTTCTGGAGATCCAGAGAGGTTGTATCCGCGGCTGTCGTTTTTGTCAGGCGGGGATGTTGTATCGTCCTACCAGAGAACGGGATGTGGAGTTCTTAAAAGCCAAAGCTGTGGAGATGCTGGACAGTACCGGACATGAGGAGATTTCACTTAGTTCTTTGAGTTCCAGTGATTATTCCAAACTGCCGGAACTGGTGAATTTTCTGATGGATGAATGTGGAAGAAGAGGTGTCAATATTTCTTTGCCTTCTTTGAGAATTGATGCATTTTCCCTGGATGTAATGAAAAAGGTACAGGATATCAGGAAGAGCAGTCTCACATTTGCACCGGAAGCAGGTTCTCAGCGACTTCGAGATGTCATCAATAAGGGATTGACGGAAGAAGTGATTCTGGAGGGCGCAGGAAAAGCTTTTGAGGGCGGTTGGTCTAAGGTGAAGCTGTACTTCATGCTGGGACTTCCTACTGAGACAGAGGATGATATGAAGGGAATCGCTCATCTGTGTGAAAAAATAGCGAAACGCTATTATGAAATTCCGAAGGAGCAAAGACATGGAAAATGTCAGATTACAGCAAGTACATCTTTCTTTGTGCCAAAGCCATTTACTCCATTTCAGTGGGCGCCTATGTGCAAAGAAGAAGAATTTCTTGACCGGGCGCGAATTGTGCGGGAAGAGATCCACGCACAGCTAAATCAAAAGAGCATTAAGTATAACTGGCATGAGGCAGATGTGACAGTACTGGAAGGCATACTGGCCCGTGGTGACCGAAAAATCGGCGATGCGATTTGGAAAGCATATGAAAAAGGTGCAATTTTCGATTCCTGGTCTGAATATTTTCATCCGGAGTACTGGAAAGAAGCATTTGAAGAGACAGGCATTGACACAGATTTCTATACAATCCGTGAAAGAAAAGAGGATGAGATTTTCCCGTGGGATTTTATCGATATTGGAGTATCAAAACAGTTTCTTCTTCGGGAATGGAAAAATGCGCAGGAAGAAAAAGTTACTCCGAATTGTCGGATGAAGTGTTCCGGATGTGGAGCCGGAAAATATAAAGGAGGTGTCTGTGTTGAAAGTAAGGGTTAAATTTTCAAAAGAAGGAGCCATGAAATTTATCGGACATCTGGATATTATGCGTTATTTTCAAAAAGCGATTCGCAGAGCCGGGATTCCGATTGCATATTCCGGTGGATTTTCGCCGCACATGATTATGTCCTTTGCAGCCCCGTTGGGAGTAGGTGTGACAAGCAGCGGTGAGTATTTTGATATGGAGCTTACAGAAGCGATGCCATCCAAAGAGATGGTGAAACGTCTGAATGATACGATGGCTGACGGCATGAAAGTGCTGAGTGTACGACAGATTCCGGATGCAAAAGCCAGTGCCTGTATGGCACTTGTTGCCGCTGCGGATTATTCGGTCAGCTTTCGTGAGGGAAAGGAACCTTCAGGGGACTGGAAAGAGAAACTGCAGCAGTTTTACGCTCAGGATTCTATTGTCATTTTGAGAAAGACCAAAAGAAGTGAACAGGAAACAGATATTAAATCCTGGATTTATCGTCTTGAGCTTCGGGGAGATCAGATTTGGATGCAGATTTCTACAGGCAGCGTGCATAATCTGAAACCAGATTTGGTGATGGAGGCATTTGCACGATTTCTTGGAACCGAGCTGGATCCTTTTGCTCTCATGATCCACAGAGAAGAAGTGTATGCAGATCTTGGAGAAGAAGAACAGCGGAGACTGATATCGTTAGAGAATCTCGGAGAAGATATTGAATAAGGGATAAAAAATGAAACGACTGATATTGACTAATATGAATTGGAAAAACCATCCCTGCCGGGTAATCGCTCAAGAGGAAAATGGCAGATTGGTTGATCTGCATCTGGAAAGCCCCGAAAAAGAATATCTGTTGGGAAGTATCCATGTAGGAAAAGTACAGCGGGTGTTACCGAATATCAGGGGTGCCTTTGTTGAGATTGAAAATAGAATTCCCTGTTTCTACCCGTATACAAAAGGTCACCATCCGATTTTTACATGTGAAAAAAAATCACAGGATTTGAAAGCGGGAGATGAATTACTGGTTCAGGTAACGCAGGAAGCCTTAAAAACAAAGGCTCCCTGCGTTACCTGCAATTTGAGTTTTTCGGGTACTTATCTGGTACTTACTACAGAAAATAAAACAATTGGTGTATCCAATAAACTGTCAAAAGAAAAAAGGGAAGAATTAAAAGGACTTTTGGAACAGGCTCTTGGGAATCAGTGTGATTTTGGAGTGATTGTTCGAACAAATGCAGCCGAAGCTTCGAAAGAACATATTCTGGCTGAGTTGGGAGAACTGAAAAGAGAACTGGAAGAAACCATCCGGCGTGGGAGATTTAATCCCTGCTTTACAAAAATCAAAGAGGGATCGGATTTTGTGACAAATGCTATGAAAAATGTATATTGGGATGAATTGGATTATATTGTCACAGATGATGAGAGAATTTACAAAAAAATACTGGAATACACAAATAAAATGAAACACAAGCCAGAATGTGAGGTGAGACTCTATCAGGATCCACTCCTTCCTCTTTATAAACTTTATAGGCTGGAACATGGCTTGAAAGAGGCATTAGATGACAAAGTCTGGTTAAAATCCGGCGGTTTTCTGATCATACAGCAGACGGAAGCTTTTGTAGCAATTGATGTAAACTCTGGAAAGTATATGAGTAAAAAAAAGGCGGATGAAGAATATAAAAAGATAAATCTGGAGGCAGCAAAGGAGATTGCTCGACAGCTGAGACTCAGAAACCTGTATGGTATGATTCTGATTGATTTTATCAATATGAATCAATATGAGGATCGGTCTGAGCTTATACGAGCTATGAAAAGCTTTGTAAGAGATGACAGAATTACGACAACGGTTGTAGATGTAACGGCTCTTGGAATCATGGAATTGACACGTAAAAAAGAAGAAAAGTCGATTCGTGAACAGGTGATTGAAGTTACAGGAGGTGACGGACGATGAGACGCAGAGCATTAAAACCATGGCATGGAATTGTATTTTTTATTCTGATCATGGCAGCTTTTTTCTTTATCTGTGTGCCGATGCAGGCTTACTGGGGAATGTATGGACTTGCAGCTACAGAACTTTTGATACTGGTGATGGCACTGATTTTTGCAAAAGTGATGGGATATCCGCTGAAAGTATTATTTCCGGTAAAGAAACCGGAATTTTTTCCGATCCTTGGAATCTTTATTATATGGGGTAGTACGTATCTACTGGATATGGTTATCATGCTGATTCAATATCGTTTGTTTCCTATGCAGATGGAGCAGCTTAACAGCGGCCTGAATGAAGTTATGTTTAGTGTTCCTGCTTTTGTGACCATTCTGGTTGTTTCAATCATGCCTGCTGTCTGTGAAGAGGCTGTTCATCGGGGTGTGCTCATACATACCCTATACTCTGTTCGTAAAGAATGGCTTGTTGTGCTGATCATGGGAATTTACTTTGGATTATTTCATTCCGATCCGTTACGTTTTTTACCTACCGGGATTCTCGGAGCCGCCATTTCCTATATTATGCTGGAAACGGAGAATATGGTATATCCGTCCTTTTTTCATTGTATAAACAATCTTTTTCCGATACTGTTACAGATGGTTTTGTATGGATCTCTACAAAACAGTATCATGCAGGAAGCTCAACAGGTGGGTGAGCAGATAATCCGTAAAAATTCAGAAATTCAGATTCCGCTGGTAAGTATCGGGATATATACAATTTTTGCTGCTGCAATTGTAGCGTTTTTCGCACGTGGATGTGGGCTGATGATGATACCGTTACGGGTTTTCAGGCAGATGAGCGCCTTGAAAATCGCCGTCGAAGTAGGGTTGGTAGTCGGGATTACCGCGCCGACGAGACCAACCGGCTCGGCGATCTTGCGGATGCCGAA
>SFQZ01000139.1 GCA_004562915.1 bacterium | reverse complement strand
GCCGGGAACAGGAAGTGGAAATCTTCTACCGCTTTATCGGCAAAATCGAATGACACATCTTGAGATACCCAACAATATCTTTAACTAAGGGAAACGGGTAACCGCCATTCAGAAACGGCTCAATGCCATGGGAATTAAGACGAGGCTGGGGAATCAGTGGAGCAGGAGCCCGATCTTAAAGCTGCTCCGCAATTACACCTATACCGGGAACCTTCTCCAGCAGAGGACTTACCGTGAAAACCACATCACAAAAAAGTGCATTATCAACCAGGGTGAAAAACCGATGTACCTTGCGGAAGGCACCCATGAGGCGATCATTGACATGGATACCTTCGACTAGGTGCAGGAGGAGATCAAACGCAGGGCAGAGAGATATAAAAGACCGGAAGGAAAAAAGTGTGAGACATATCCTTTCACCGGCATGGTCCGGTGCGGTTGCTGCGGGAAAAAATATGTGAGGTCGGGTACACAGAGTTATCGGACATGGACCTGGAGAACCCGGAGAAAAGAGGGGCTGAAATACTGTGACGCAGAGATTATTCCGGAGGAAGAACTGATGCGGCTTACCGCGGAGATACTCAGTGGGGAAGTTACTGAGGATACCGTCAGGGATAAAATAGCACCGTAAGGCTTGTTTACCGGATGTTCATGCAGGGAAAGACACCTTACGCCATTGCAAAGCACCTGATGGAAAAAAATCCCCACACCGACCGGGAAGCAGCGGTGGCAGCACCGGACCATCGAGAACATACTGACCAATGAAAAGTACAAAGGCGATGCCAGGCTCCAGAAGTGCTATACGGTGGACTTTCTTTCCAAGAAGCGGAAAGTGAATGAGGGCGAGGTCCCGCAGTATTATGTGGAAGGCAGCCATCACGCCATCATCGCACCTGCAGAGTGGCAGATGGAGATGGAGCGCAGGAGGAATATGGGCCGGAGCCATAACTGCTGCGGGCCGTTTTCCGCAAAGCTGAAATGCGGGGACTGCGGGGAATTCTTCGGTTCCAAGGTCTGGCACTCCAACAGCAAGTATAAACGCACCATCTGGCAGTGCAACGCCAAGTTTAAAAGCGAAAGCAAGTGTACCGCGCCGCATCTGTACGAACAGCGGATACAGGAGTTATTTCTGGAGGCACTGGGAAGGTTACTGGAAAACCGGAAGACGGTCATTGATGACTGCCGTGCGGTGATGGATGTGCTTGGGGACTGCGGCACCATTGAAAAGGAAATGGAATCCGTCAGCAGTGAGATGGAGGTGGTCACCGGGCTGATTCAGAAGCTGATTGTGGAGAACGCGACCCGGAAACTGGATCAGAACGATTACCGCAGGAAGTATGGGGGATATGTGAATAAATACGCAGCTTTAGAGAGCTGGATGGACAGCTTGAAGAAAGACCGGGAGAGCCGGGAAATTAAGTTTGACATTTTCAGCGGGTTCCTGTTTGAACTGAGTGAACTGGAGGAGCTGCCGCTGGAGTTTGATGTGAAGCTGTTCCACAGTCTGGTGGATTACGCAACGGTGTACCACGATGGAAGGATAGTGTTTCATTTCAGGAACAGTACGGAGATTGAGACAATAATATAGAAAGAGACAGATGCCCCGAAATTCAGTGTGTGGAGATGCTGGTTCCGGGGCTTATTTTCGTTAATAAAAATAACCGAGACTATGAAGTTTTTCTGTAAATAAAGATTTAGAAGGTCTTCTATGATACTATAAAAAATACTGTAAAGGCATAGAATCATGCAGTTAAATAAGACTGCTTTTTTTGCTATACGAAAAAATGGTTGAAAGCAGAAATTCTTGCTCTCAACCATTTGAAATTTCATACGGGAGTCTATTGCAATGTCCTTAACTTATTGACATTGATTTCCCGACAGCCCCTTCTTTTTGAAGCTAATGTTTTTAGCAGAAATCTTTTTTAGAACCTTATTGATTTTCGTGGCTTTAGTTTTTGAATACCAAAGTGCAGTGGAGTGACGTCGCAGTAGAGCCTCAAGATATAGGATATCTATTTCTTCAAAAGAATCTTCGAAACTATCAAGAAACTTTTCATTGATGTAGGCACAATCCCGTACAGTCAAACGTTTTGTTATTCTAGGAAGGCTATCAATAGTCGGATATTTCTCAAGGAAGTAGTCAAGGGCAGATGAATCATACTCTTTTTGCTTTTCTTTTAGTTGGCTGTAACCATAATCGTCTATCGAAATGACCGCTTCGTTCATCATTAAATTTGAGATCATTACTTTATAAGCTTTCGAATCAAATTCGATTGGTCTACGGCTAAGAACCATACGTAATGAACAAGGACGATGTTTTTCTTCATCTTGATGATGAGATAAAGTTAAAACGGAAGCCATAAGGTATTGCAGTCTCATTTCAGCAGAAGGTTTGGACATTATTATGTACATGATATCACCATTTCTCTGGTTCGTTAAGGAACAGAAGATGGAAGTGTTATCGACCGGAGAAGAGACACTGCCTTCATAGCATAGTATTCTATGCTTGGAAGGATTTGTCATGTATTTTAGTACTGCGTAGTATTCGCCATTTTTGGATTCAATATTTACTATACCACAATAAATATGGTCTGGTAAGTAAAGGTCAAATAGCTCAGCCAACTCCGGACTTTCCGGTACATGGTTTGGATTCTTTTTTAGGGTCTTTTCTCTCTGGTTTTTTATTTCAGAGTCGCTACTTGGAAAATAAAAGTACCATTTCCCTCTAATCGGTTCTAGGATAGAATTTTTAGAGACTAAGTCAAAATTTCCTCTGAGTAAATTTGTCAATTTTTCAAAGTCATCACGCCATAATTTTTTTTCAACATCTTCCTTATATTCATATAAAAAAAGAATTGACGAAAGAGGAATATCAATTATCTCACAAATGCGATTAATATGTTCAGCTGTGATCCGACGATTGTCTTTGGCAACGCCATGATGTAGCATTTTTGAAAATGTGGCCAAGTCGATCCCCATCTGCATAGCGATATCCCCCATCGTTATTTTATGAGTTCTTCTTGTATAAAGTTTCACAAACCAACGTAAAGGAACAAGATAAGCGTTATATCTTGCATCTTTATTCACTTCATCCAGTTGGTAGGAGAAAATTTGTGTGAACGATTTTTTCAGCACATCTTTTTCAATCTTGTTATCCATAACGGCTCCCCCCTTCCTATTATAGTTATAGTATATTCCAACTTTGTCAAAAACTCAATGAAAACAAATACTATTATGTCAAAAACGCAATTTTCAGAGCAGTTTGTGATTTTGACTTGTTATTGTTAAACATGTTTAAAAATGGTAGGATATTGGTATGAAAACAATGCGAATTGTATAATGTTAGTGCTCGGAAAGGGGGGCAGATATGAGCAACTAATGTGTGTAACAGCAAATGGTATTACACCGATTTGACGGGAGGAGAAAACAATGGCAGAAAAGAACGAGATTATGAACATCATGGATTATGAAGTTGTTGATACCAGATCTAATGACATTCAGATTTCTGGTACTGAGATTGCTACTCAGCTTGTTGCTGTAATTCCTAACGCAGTTGCAGCACCATTTCAGAGATATCATGAAGTGGAGGTAAAAAAAGAGGTGGCGCTCAAAACATTGGAGTACCGCGCAAAAGCGTTGGAGCATCGTACAATGGATCGTGACAAACTGTGCGATACTATGGTTGAACTTGCCAAGAATAAGGCACTTGATAAAGAGATGTTCCAGATGTTTATGGTTGCATACGCAAATCCCAATATTTAAGTGGAGGTAGCTATATGGAATTTGGCTTGACAACTGGACGGCGCGTAAAGAAGGCTGAATCCAATCTGGCATCATACCAGAAGGCCTTGAAACAACATGAGAACAAAAAAGTGTTTGAGACTATGATGTCTCTTGCACAGTTCGGTGAATTGACACCAGAAAGATATGCCTTCTTTATGTCCGTGGTATCAAATCAAGAAAAAGGAGAGAACAAGGTTGAAGAATACATCCTTAATCGATCCTTCAAGATGCGGGATCGTAAAGAATAATCAGGGAGCGTATGTTTCAAAGAATGAAGCATATGCATTAGCACAGACAGTTAAAGATATGTTTGTTGCTAATGGAATTGAGTACGAAGTGCAGCAGGCTGTATGTAAGGAAAGATCACCAGAGGCTTCCGTAAAGGTTGGACCGACTGGCATTAAGTTTAAACTGGGACTCACCTGGAAGACCACTACAGTTACCAAGCTCACTCCGAGAGGGGGGATCTTTGGTGATTAGTAGCGAAAGGTATTCTGTTGGAAGTGAGGATGGTAGAAGCATTTCTTTCCAGAAGGAAGAAGGTGCTTTTGTAGGTCTTGACGTTACAATAAAGTTTAAGTACGTGATTGTAGTAATTATTTGTGCTGTAGCAATCATGGGTGGAACAAGCTATTATAGTAGTGTATATCCAGAGCAGAAAGTAGCTGAGGTACAGGATACAGTTACTCAGAATGAAATGCAATCCCCAGTCAATGATGAAGGCTTTGTATTTGCTAAGAGTAGCAGCGAAGTGCTTTCGGAAGAAATGGTGTTGGCTCTGAGCGATGACAGGACAGTAGGATTTCAGAGGCTTTTAAGAATGTCTATCAATGAAATCTATGCAAGACATGGTCAGATGTTTAATGATGGAGAGGTAAATGACATACATTACCAGAAATATAACTGGTACAGAGAAACTAATAAACACGTCGTTGAGTGGGACGAATTTAACGATATCGAAAAAGCAAATCTGAGATTCTTAATCTCGATTGAAGAAGAGTATGGATACAGATAAAATAGAACAGCATGAGTGAGAGGAAGCTATCGCGGTGTGGGCAGCTTCTTCTTTTTTGTGTATAATATATAGGGAAAATGATGAAAATTATAGATACGGAGAGATGTTTATGAGGTAAGGGAAGACTTCATGTATGTGATTATTAATGGTTGTCTCATTAAAAGACACTCCAGTATCTGTTGGGTCATTCTGTCATCAGTGTAACGATGAATACTTATATGCATCTGGGTACGGTTCATTGAGGAGCGTATTCTTTTTTGTAGAGATAAAATGATCTGGACAACTGCGGTTTTGCGGAAGATAATAAAAGTGCTGGGGTATTTGAGTGAAATGATCGGGTATTTATAGCAAGAAAAAAAGAATTATTTGTCTCATACTTGACAGGTCTACACGTCTACCGCCACACTTGTTGCAGCAACATGGCAAAATTAGGCATGAATCCGAAGGTACCTCAGTATTTGATGGGGTATTCAGACATCAAGGTGACGTTCAGCACCTATACCCATCTTGGTTTGGAGGATGCGGCGGATGAACCGATCAGGACAAGAGAATGTGCCCCTGTCACACAGAAAATAATATGGAAGAAACACATCGGTGCTCTGCTTCAGCAGAGCATTTTGGGGTGTGAAGGAAAACGAATAGTGATTAAATGGCAGAAAGACATTATATAGTAATGGCCTGTGAACTGTGGTATAATCGTGTAGTATATGATAATTCCACAAAATTAATTTGCAAATTAGATAGGACGGATACGATACTATTAAGGAGAATGAAAATTGGAAGAAAAAAATGAATTTAATCAACTTAGCTTTTTGACATCACAAGATTTTACATTTGGAAATGCTCCACTATATTTTGAGAATATCCCAGATGAATTAAAAAAATCAGAAGATATAAAGAAAATTGTGAATTATAATAATCGTAATAAAGGAATTATAACGAATGATTTTTTAATATGGGCGCTGGAAACAGGCATTTCATATGATGTAATAAGCTGGTTTATTAAAGACTTTTCTGGGCAAAGCGATCAAGAATTGCTTTGGATTATAGATTCATTTTTTAAGTGCTATACGATTTATCTGGATGAAAGCAATAACTGTGTAAAATTTCGTTTCAAGGATATTAAAGGAAATACAAATGTAAAATGGTACAATGATTTTGTTTTGTCAGGAATAGCCTTTGAGGGTGATTCTGACCCGATTAGAATAGAAGATCTTTTTCGTAAATTTGAACTTCAAAAAAATATTACGGATGTAAAGCTAAAGCATATCGCAAATTATAATGGAGAGGATAGTGAACGCTTTGTTGATATATTAAAATCAGACAAGGTTTCGATTTTATTGGAAACTTTACTTCAGTCTAATCGGATTTATATTCATTGGGCAACACAAAATCTTCTTTATTATTCTTTAGTAGACATTGTGGATTCAGTTTTAGAATTGCCGTTTATACATGATGAAGTTAAGAATATATTATATAATTATGCGGTAAAAGACCAAGAAGGATTACTTAGTTTGCTGGCTCAGTATGATTACCCCAATATAAAAGAAGATAAAATATCGAGTTTTTGTGAACAACTTATCTGTTGGATTGAATCATTAACTCCTCAAAGTATAGAAGAAGATTTTGCGCTTGAATTGCTTCGACAAGGAACAAAAACATCGCGCAGAATAAATCATTTGTTATTTTTAGAAGATAATACAGATAAATTACTTATTGAAAATTTTGTTCCCATATATGCAATGAGGGCAGCTACTTTTCCAAATTCTAATATTCATTTTGATAAATGCGGAATAGTAGAGAGCAATATTCAAACATACATAGATACATATTGCGTTAATAAGACCCCTAATTATGATTTTTTAAATTCTAAAAATAGTAGATGGATACAATTATCTGATATGGTTTCAGGAATTAACGGTGCACTTATGGCATATGTTAACCTTCATGATATTAGAAGTATTCGTGAAAGGCTTAGATATTTTGATGAAACTCAAAATCGAAATTTAGTAATGTTTATGAAATTAAGAAAAATAAGTAGTAGAAAAAATAAGTATTTTGATAATATGAGCAAGAATTTACAACAGATAGAACGTATACAATTTTTGATGGAGTATTGTAATTTATAAATTATGATGATTTAGATTTATCGGATAACTTCTCGGAATCTCAATGAATGAGATTCCAACCGAAAATTGACAACTGAATATCGTGCAGGAAAAGAAATTTACGAGAAATGGACATAAACATTGGACATAGCGGGTACTATGCCTTGAAAAATTTTATGGAGTCGTTTAAGATAACATTATTAAGAGGCCAATCTTAATAATGAATCTTGAAATGCCTCGACTGACGGCATTTCCCAGGCATCAAGATGTTGTAGCATCATGATGCCGTAGAGGCGGCAGTACCACATCTTCGTAGAGCGGTGCCTGCCGTCTTCTAATTTATAGTCTTCTTTCTCACGTTTGTTAGAACGTTCCACGGAAGTCCTTCCGTCATATTCCTTTTCCCATGCTTTACTGTCTCTTGGCGGTATATTAAATAACCTTGGATTGTCATCGGTAAAGATATGTACGGTTCTGCCGTATTTCGCCGGTGAACAGGGATGCTCACAGAAACAGCCACGTTTCCGGTCTGCTTTTGGGCACCGGTATTTCGCTCTGTGTTTGGCAGCCTCATATCCATCTTTATGCATACGTAAGCCCAACTTACAGATAGGAACCCCATCCTTATCAATGGTGAAATCATCCTTATAGGTAAAATGTCCGGTATGTCCGGGATTGAGATCAATAAAGGGCGTGATATTTTCCCGTCTGCAGTATTCATAGACCGGGTAAGCATCATGGGCCGAGTCCAGAAGGAGTTTCTCAATACGGAATTCCGGAAGGTATGATTTCATGGTGAAAAAGGAATGGAGAAAAGAAAGCATGTCATGCCGGGAAGCCCTTTCTAAAGGAGGAAATACAGGAAGATCATTGTAGGAATCGGAAGCCACATACATGTAGAGGTGGTAACCGAAAAAATAACATTCCCGGTGAGAGTCCCATCCCCAGTTACAGTCCGGCTGAGAATAATGGCGTTTGCAATTGCAGGAAGAGCAGCCTTTATCCTTACAATCGCAGATCCGCTTTTTCCGTTGCTGTGCGGCAGTACGGACAGGAGTGCCATCTCCTGCAAGGGCCAGATGGTCGGGATCGATCAGTCCCTTGCGGACAGAAGGATCCAGGAACTGCTGTTTATAGAGACGGAAAACAAGAAAAAACGGATTTTCCGGTTTCAGCTGCCAGCGTTCCAGCAGAGGAAGAAGTTTGGAAGCAACGCTGGAAGAGTCACAGGGAGTTTTATCGCCTTTCTTTTTCCCCTTGGGAGGTTTCATTTTAGGGAAACGGTCTTTCGGGGAAAGGTTGTTGGAATCATCCTGCCAGATACGGGAAAAGAAATCATAAAAAGTTCCGATGCCGGGAGTATCCCCGAAAGGGAATCCGCTGAGGATGGCATAAAGAGGAGTTTCCCTGAGCATGCGGCACCAGACAGTGATGGAAGTTACTTTCAGCTTTAAAGCAAGCAGG
>SFQZ01000138.1 GCA_004562915.1 bacterium | reverse complement strand
CCGTTCCTGATTATAATCACAAAACATAAAGATGTGACAGAACGTTTGATTCAGATTAACTCGGCACTGGCTTTGGAGGCAAGAAAGGTACTGGATGTAAATAAATCGGAGAGGCACATACGCGGTGGACTTGCTACGAGGGAGAAATATCTGCATCAGCGATGAAAATATTATGAGTTGCCTGACAAATGAGCCTAACGTCGATTTGTGACAAAGTGCATCTTTTGGGTGCACTTTTTTCTGGACTTTTGGAAGAAAACGGCCCGTTATTTCAAATAATTATGATAACCAGGATAACAACAGATATATCTGAGATGTTGATGTTTCTGAAAAATATTGTATAATAGCATAATGTTGGGGTCAAAAGTCTTTGACCCCCTGATACCTACGGATTTCTCCGCGTTTCACGCTCACGAAATCCTGGTATCATAGCATGCGGAGAAAAAGTTCAGACAGGTGGAAGCATGAGATTGTGGAAAATACAGAATTGTTTTCACCATGAAGGAGAAAAAATGAGCGAATATCAGACCTTATCTCACAGCTTTCCCCCTGTTTTCGATGAGAATTCGCGGGTATTGATTCTTGGCACATTTCCGTCTGTGAAATCCAGAGAACAAAATTTTTATTATGGCCATCCGCAGAATCGTTTCTGGAAAATACTGGCCGGCCTGGCAGAATGTCCGGTTCCGCAGTCCGTGGAGGAAAAGAAGACATTTCTTCTGGAACAGCACATTGCTGTCTGGGATGTGATAGCCCGGTGTGACATTGCAGGTTCCAGTGACAGTTCGATTCGAAATGTTGTGCCCGCTGATTTGTCCGTTATTCTGGATCGGGCGCCAATCCGGCATATTTATGCCAATGGAGGAAAAGCATATGAGCTTTACCGGAAATATACGTATCCTATGACCGGCAGGGAGATCATCCGGCTTCCTTCCAGCAGCCCGGCGAATGCATCCTGGCAGATGGACAGACTTCTGGAAGCGTGGAGTGTGATTAAAACAGAATGATATAAAAAGCTTTGCGATTGAGAATTCAGAACAGAAAAGATTAACAGGAGATGAAAAAATTGTTGTTTACAAACAGACAGCTCAGAAAGCTGATTATTCCTCTGATCATTGAGCAGCTGCTGACGGTAATGGTAGGAATGGCAGATACGATCATGATTGCCAGTGTGGGAGAGTCAGCTGTTTCAGCAGTATCTCTGGTAGATACTGTTATGGTACTTTTGATTAATATTTTTTCTGCACTGGCAACGGGCGGTGCAGTCGTGGTGGGACAATACATAGGTCAGAAGAGAATGGAAAATGCCTGCAAAGTAGCGGAGCAGCTGAATCTTTTTATCACGGTCCTGGCTGTTGGAGTTACCATTCTTGTCTATGCGGGACAAAACCTGATTCTGCAGGGCGTATTTGGAAAAATCGAACCGGATGTAATGGAACACTGCCGGATTTATCTGCTGATCGTAGCAGGATCCATCCCATTTATTGCCCTGTACAACGGAGGAGCGGCTGTATTTCGGGCTATGGGAAATTCTCAGATTTCCATGAAAACTTCTTTATTCATGAATATGATCAATATCATTGGAAACGCCGTATTGATTTATGGACTGAAAATCGGTGTTGCCGGAGCTGCTATTCCTACTCTTGTTTCGAGAATACTGGCAGCGGTTATTGTGATTCTTCTGTTGTGCCGTGACCGGTATCCGGTACATTTGCGAAAAGGAATGTCTTTCCGATTTGACGGGCACATTGTCCGGAAAATTCTGCATATCGGAGTACCGAATGGTTTGGAAAACAGTATGTTTCAGCTGGGTAAAATACTCGTTTTAAGTCTGGTATCGACCTTTGGAACGATGTCGATTGCAGCGAATGCTGTATCAAATACAATTGCAATGTTTCAGGTTCTGCCGGGAATGGCTATGGGGTTTGCTATTTTAACCGTAACAGCTCAGTGTGTAGGTGCCGGTGATTACAAACAGGTGCGGTATTACACCAAAAAACTCATGTTTATTACTTACGCTTCCATGTGGAGCCTGAACCTTATAATCTATTTTCTGCTTCCCGTTATCGTGCGCATTTATCATCTCTCACCGGAAACGGCTGAGCTGGCACAGAAAATACTGACGTATCATGCCGTATGTGCCTGTCTCATCTGGCCGCTTGCCTTTTCTCTGCCAAACACATTGCGCGCGGCGAACGATGTAAAAGTGACAATGTGGATATCCATTTTTTCCATGTGGATTTTCCGGATTGCCTTCAGCTATATTCTGGCAAAATACATGAACTGGGGCGTATTTGGTGTATGGGTGGCCATGACCATTGACTGGCTGTTCCGCGCATTCTGTTTTGTCATCCGCTATCTGCGCGGAAAATGGCAGCTGCAGAAAATATAGTTTTGCAGAAATTTCAGAAGATATGAAGTGAAAAATGAAAGAAAAGAACCTGCAGAAATGGATACAGCGAAAGATATAGGCTTGTCAATGCGGATTGTTTCCATTATAATGATGTTGGGGTCAAAAGTCTTTGACCCCCTGATACCTATGGATTTCTCCGCGTTTCACGCTCACGAAATCCTAAAAACATTTGCAATCCGCTCATTTTTCTGCGAAAAATAGCTGCTTGTTCATGTTTTGCGGGCCCCATAGACATAAAATACATGCAAGCATATATTTTATGTCCATTTGTCTCTTGGCTCATTATAATAGGTTTCGTTTATGAGAAACTGAGGACTGCTTAAAAGAATGCAGTTTCAGATACACCATGATAAAAACAGGAGGAAAGACTTTGAAAAACGAAGTAGTTATCGTATTGGACTTTGGCGGTCAGTACAACCAGCTGGTTGCCAGACGTGTGAGAGAGTGCAATGTCTACTGTGAAATCTACTCTTATAAGACAGAGATTGAAAAAATCAAAGCAATGAATCCCAAAGGAATTATTCTGACCGGAGGACCGAACAGCTGTTACGAGGCAGACTCTCCAACCTATTCGGAGGAATTATTTAAACTGGGTATTCCGGTGCTTGGTCTGTGTTATGGCGCGCAGCTGATGATGCATGTTCTGGGTGGTAAGGTAGAGCGTGCCAGCGTGCGTGAGTATGGTAAAACAGAAGTTTTGATTGATAAACAGAGTTCAAAAGTATTTGAAAATATTTCACCGAAAACAATTTGCTGGATGAGCCATTTTGATTATATTTCAAAAGTGGCTCCGGATTTTGAAATTTCTGCACACACTGTTGACTGTCCGGTAGCAGCCGCTGAAAATCCGGCAGAAAAGCTGTATGCAATTCAGTTCCACCCGGAAGTGCTCCATACAGTAGAGGGAAGCAAGATGCTTTACAATTTCCTTTACAATGTCTGCGAATGTACCGGCGATTGGAAAATGGATTCCTTTGTGGAACATTCCATTCAGGAGATTCGTGAAAAGGTTGGAAATGGAAAAGTGCTCTGCGCATTGTCCGGCGGTGTAGATTCCTCGGTAGCAGCTGTTCTTCTGTCAAAAGCAGTTGGAAACCAGCTGACCTGTGTATTTGTGGATCACGGCCTTTTACGTAAAAATGAAGGAGATGAGGTAGAGGAAGTATTCGGACCAAACGGTTCCTATGACCTGAATTTCATCCGCGTCAATGCTCAGGAGCGTTTCTACGCCAAGCTTGCCGGAGTGACAGAACCGGAGAAAAAACGAAAAATCATCGGTGAAGAATTCATCCGCGTATTTGAAGAAGAGGCAAAAAAAATCGGTACCGTGGACTTCCTGGTACAGGGAACAATCTATCCGGATGTGGTGGAAAGTGGACTCGGCGGAGAATCTGCTGTCATCAAATCTCACCACAACGTAGGCGGTCTGCCGGATTACGTAGATTTCAAGGAAATCATTGAACCATTGCGCGATCTGTTCAAAGATGAAGTCCGCAAAGTAGGTCTGGAGCTTGGCATTCCGGAGCATCTGGTATTTCGCCAGCCATTCCCGGGACCTGGCCTTGGCATCCGCATCATCGGCGAAGTAACCGCTGAAAAAGTAAAAATTGTCCAGGACGCAGATGCGATTTATCGCGAAGAAATTGCAAATGCCGGCCTGAACAAAGGCATCGGCCAGTACTTTGCAGCGTTGACCAACATGCGGTCGGTGGGCGTTATGGGTGATGAGAGAACCTACGATTACGCTGTTGCGCTGCGCGCAGTAAATACCATCGACTTTATGACCGCTGAAGCAGCCGAAATCCCCTGGGAAGTTCTTCAGAAAGTCATGAGCAGAATCATTAACGAGGTGAAGGGTGTCAATCGCGTAATGTACGATCTGACCTCGAAACCGCCAGGAACGATTGAGTTTGAATAATGAAAAAATTCTGGAAACCCTTATAAACAGGGCATTTCCGGGCACAAGAAGTTCTATTTGATAACAAAATGATAACACCGGATATTTAGGTAGTATTTATCAGCAATCCGGTGGTTGTCAGGTAATATGTGTGAAACCAACAAAAAAGGTCTTACTGAATTGAGTGAAATCAATTTGGTAAGGCCTTTTTTCGTTGGTTTTTATGTTGTTTTTTTCGGGTAATTGTACCGCCACTGGTCATATTCTTCTTTGGTGATCTCCCCGGATTTTAGTTTTTCTGCCTGTTCCTGCCATGCGTAGAACATATCAAACATAGAAAGGTAGGTGGTTCCTTTGGACTTATCCAGCCGGAGACAGAGTTCTCCGTCAATTTCTCCAATATGAAGTCCGTAAAGGTCTTCTAATGTAAATAAGGTGTGCATCAGCCCAACATAACTGTCAATGTCCGGTACAGCGAGTGCATGAGGGGAGACCTCAAAAATGTCAGCCAGTGCATTCAGATAGTTTTCCTTTGGACTGCGAGAGCCTTTTTCGTACTGTGCAATGCGGACATCAGCCTGTGATTCGCTGAATCCCAGCTGTTGACCTAAATATTTCTGCGTGAATCCACGCAGAAGTCGAAAATGATGAATTCTTTCTCCTATTGCCATGCTCATATCTCCTGTCTTTTACTTGATAAATTGAGTATAGCATATATGTATAGTACAGACAAGGAGAAACCATACAAAAAAGTATAGAATTTTTGTTTTGAAACACTTGACCAATACAAAAAAGTATAGTATCATACGGACTATACAGAAATGTATAGTGAGAAACGAAGGAGGGATTTTACAATGAGTAAAATGTTTATGAATGTAAAAGAGGTCATGGAAGTTCTGGAAGTATCGGAATCCTACGCTTATAAGCTGATGAAAAGGCTGAACAGGGAATTACAGGCGATGGGATGCCAGACAATTGCAGGAAAAGTTGACCGGAAGTATTTTTACGAACAGTTCTACGGAACGAGATCAAACGATGGGAGGAATTAAGAATGGCAATTTACAAGACTGAAAGCAATAACACATGGTACGTTATGGTACGGTATCAGGACTGGACCGGCGAACGTAAGCAGAAATGCAAAAGAGGATTTGCAACAAAAAGAGAAGCTGCACAGTGGGAGCAGCAGTTGGAGAGCTTCTGCAAATTATATGAGGAAGATGTGAGACCAAGGCTGAAAAAGAGTACCTGGCTTACAAAGGAAAATATTATCAAGTCCAAGATTTTACCCTATCTGGGAAAAAGAAAGGTGTCAGAAATCACCGCAAAGGATGTTTTGGACTGGCATAATGAGCTTCGCAAATTGACAAGCAGGAAAGGAAAACCTTTATCCCCTACTTATCTGAAAACAATCCATGGACAGTTGAGTACGATTTTCAACCATGCGATCAAGTTTTATGATCTTAGCATGAATCCGGCAAGGAAAGCTGGCACAATCGGCTCAGAAGAAAGCAAGGAAATGCTCTTCTGGACAAAGGCAGAGTATAAACAGTTTTCAGAAGAAATGATGGATAAACCACTTTCCTACTATGCGTTCCAGTTATTGTACTGGTGCGGAATCAGATCCGGGGAGCTTTTGGCTTTAACTCCTGCGGATTTCGATTTCCAGAAGAGAACGTTGCGGATCAACAAATCCTATCAGCGTTTAAAGGGAGAAGATGTGATCAGCACTCCGAAAACAAAGAACAGTGTCCGTACTGTAACTATGCCAAAGTTCTTATGTGACGAAATGCAGGATTGTTTGAAGTTATATTACAGCCTGCAGCCGGATGACCGTATTTTCCCTGTAACTAAGTATTATCTGAACCATGAAATGGAAAGAGGATGCAAAGCAAGCGGTGTGAAAAAAATCCGGGTGCATGATCTCAGACACAGCCATGTCTCTTTGCTGATTAACATGGGCTATACAGCACTGGCAATCGGAAAAAGGGTTGGTCATTCAGCAGAAAAGATCACTTACCGATATGCGCATCTGTTCCCGTCCGTACAGCAGGATATGGCAGACCAGTTGGATGCAGAAAACATGAATGAAGAACCAAATGATAGGGAAGGAGGACTTGCGTATGTCAGCT
>SFQZ01000001.1 GCA_004562915.1 bacterium | reverse complement strand
CCGGGAACAGGAAGTGGAAATCTTCTACCGCTTTATCGGCAAAATCGAATGACACATCTTGAGATACCCAACAATATCTTTAACTAAGGGAAACGGGGACTTCGATTCCTGATCTGGATAAGATAATTAAGATGAGTGGAATTTTTGGAGTGACTACGGATTATCTGTTAAAAGATGATATTGAGGAAGTGACTCTGGAAACTTCGGTGGAACCCTGCGAAGAAAAGGATGTACGAAATGTTTCGTTGGAAGAGGCGAATGCGTTTATGGAGCTTACCCGGAAGGTTTCCGGCAGAATTGCTATGGGAGTTTGCCTGTGTATTATTTCTCCGGTGTGGCTGATATTGTTAGGCGGGTTATCGGAATTAGAAATTCCGGTAGTTTCTGAAGAACTTGCAGGAGGACTGGGGACAGCAGTGCTTCTTCTCATCATAGCAGCAGGTGTGGCCATACTGATTATCAATGGAATGAAACTGTCCGCTTATGAATATCTGGAAAAAGAAAGCATTGAACTTGCATATGGGGTTCAGGGAATTGTTGAAAAGCAAAAAGAGCAGTTTGAACAAACCTATCGAACATGTATAGCCATCGGTGTAGTATTATGTATTATCGGTGTGGTTCCGATTCTGATTGCGGCAGGAATGAAATCTTCAGACTTTATCTGCGTTGTCTGTGTGGATATTTTACTGATTTTCGTAGCCTGTGGAGTATATCTTTTTATCTGGTCCGGCAGCATTCATGGCAGTTATACAAAATTACTTCAGACGGAAGATTATACGGAAGAAAAGAAGGAGACCAGGAAACGGACAGACTTTTTCCCGGGAATTTATTGGTGTATTGTTACCGCAGTGTATCTGGCTGTCAGTTTCCGTTCCAACAGCTGGAGCACTTCATGGATCATCTGGCCGGTAGCAGGTGTGCTTTTTGCAGCACTGTATGGAATTTTAAATGCAGTGATGGAAAAAAGGAAGTAGCGTAAAGAGAGAAGCGGACAGGGGACAGACCTGTGTCCTATATTTGGGACACAGGTCTGTCCCCTGTCCATCGTTTAATCAACTTTTGGCAGCCCGGCAAATCCTTTTTCCAGATCTTCATCTGTAGGAATGTAGTCAGTCATTTCACCATTATTGAATTTTTCATAAGCAACCATATCGAAATATCCGGTTCCGGTCAGTCCGAACAGGATAGTCTTTTCTTCTCGGGTCTCTTTACACTTCAGTGCTTCATCGATAGCAACTTTGATTGCATGGCTGCTTTCCGGGGCAGGAAGGATACCTTCCACACGGGCAAATCTGGTGGCAGCTTCAAATACGCTGGTCTGTTCTACGGATACAGCTTCCATCAGTCCGTCATCATACAGCTGGGACAGGACAGAACTCATGCCGTGATAACGAAGACCGCCGGCATGGTTTGCGGATGGGATAAATCCACTTCCCAGAGTATACATTTTAGCCAGAGGGCATACTTTTCCGGTATCACAGAAATCATATGCATATTTTCCACGGGTCAGGCTCGGGCAGCTTGCAGGTTCTACAGCTATGAACTGGTAATCTTTTTCTCCTCGCAGTGCCGCCGCCTGCACAGCCGATGATAACATCCGGTGTGATATGATATTTATCCATGGCAGCTTTGGCTTCCAGACCAATGACTGACTGATGAAGCAGTACCTGATTCAGCACAGAACCCAGTACGTAACGGTAGCCTTCACGGGTAGTGGCGGCTTCCACAGCCTCAGAAATGGCACATCCAAGGCTTCCTGTGGTTCCCGGAAATTCTTTCAGGATCTGACGGCCTACATTGGTGGTATCAGATGGTGATGGAGTTACATTTGCTCCGTAAGTACGCATTACTTCGCGGCGGAATGGTTTTTGCTCATAAGAACATTTTACCATGTATACATTACAGTCCAGACCCAGGTATGCACAGGCCATGGACAATGCCGTTCCCCACTGTCCGGCTCCTGTCTCTGTAGTTACGCCTTTCAGGCCCTGTTTCTTGGCGTAATAAGCCTGTGCAATAGCGGAATTCAGTTTGTGGCTTCCGGAAGTATTATTTCCCTCAAATTTGTAGTAAATTTTTGCCGGAGTATCCAGTGCTTTTTCAAGGCAATAAGCCCGTACCAGAGGGGAAGGACGGTACATTTTATAAAAATCCAGAATTTCCTGAGGAATATCAAAATATGCAGTCTCATCATCCAGTTCCTGTTTTACCAGTTCATCACAAAATACATGTTCCAGTTCTTCTGCGGTCATAGGCTGCAGCGTGCCGGGATTCAGAAGTGGTGCAGGTTTATTTTTCATATCTGCACGCATGTTATACCACTGTTTTGGCATTTCATTTTCTTCGAGATAGATTTTATAAGGAATTTTGGTGTTTTCAGCCATAGTGTTGCCTCCTTTTTCATCGTACTTTATCATGATAATACATTAAATTACCTTATTATAAAGCGATATGCTGCAAATTGTCAAGGAGCGCTGGTATATTCAATGTTTAAAAGTGCATGGGAAGTAACTACTCAGCCTGACGGCTGAGTAGTTACGATAAAAAATAGAAAGTACTTTCAGAAATCCCTGGAATATTTGAAAGTGCATGGAAAAATGGTATACTAAAAGCAAGTGATATTTAAAAATACTTATGAAGGAATGAATATGGATTATTATAAGAAAACAATTGTTCCTGTGATTGAGTTACATTATGAGAATCTCTCTGCTGTAGAAAAAAATATTGCGGATTTCTTTATCAATAATAAGGAAAAAATGGATTTTTCCTCCAAGAATATTTCTGGTCTTTTGTATGTATCGGAAGCTTCCCTGTCCCGGTTTGCAAAAAAATGTGGATACAAGGGATATCGGGAATTTGTTTATCATTATCAGGAGGCATTTGAGGAAGAGAATCAGCATATTACAGGGCAGATGCGAAAAGTATTTGATGCTTATCAGGAACTTTTGAATAAAAGCTACAATCTGGCAGACGAGGATCAGCTTCGTAGAGTGGTAGAGATGATGTCTCAAAGAAACAGAGTATTTGTATATGGAACAGGCAGTTCCGGTCTTGCAGCCAGAGAAATGCAGTTTCGATTTATGAGATTGGGTCTGGATATGGATGCCATCGATGACAGTGATATGATGCGAATGCATTCTGTGATTTCGGATGACAGATGTCTGGTTATGGGAATCAGTATCAGCGGAAAGACAGAAGAAGTGATCAGTTCACTTTGGCAGGCTCATAAAAACGGAGCGGGCACGGTGCTGTTCACAGCAAACAGCAGACAGGAATACGCGCAATTCTGTGATGAGATTATCTGTGTGGCTGCAAGGAAAAACCTTGAATTTGGAAAGCTGATCTCCCCTCAATATCCGGTTCTTGTGATGACAGACATATTATACGGTTATTATCAAGAGATTGACTGGCAGAGAAAACAGGAGATTTACGGTACTACAGTGAAAGCATTGAAACGAAAGGAAAAAGGTGATTTGATATGATTATCAAAAATGCTATGGTGTACACAGAAGAAGGAATTTTTGAAAAAAAGGATATTTATATTTGTGATGGAAAGTTTGTGGATTTGGCACCGGAAGAGGATGAGATTGTTGACGGCGAAGGGTGTTATGCGATCCCTGGGCTGACAGATATTCATTTCCACGGATGTGTGGGCAGAGATTTCTGTGACGGAACGGAAGAAGCGATACAGGCAATTGCGGATTACGAAGCAAGTGTGGGTGTGACAACCATTGTTCCGGCTACAATGACATTTTCAGAAGAAAAACTGACGCAGATTGCCCGGGCAGCCAGAGCACATAAAAATGAAAAGGGCGCGATCCTCTGCGGAATCAATATGGAAGGTCCGTTTATCGCCATGAAAAAGAAAGGTGCCCAGAACGGTAAGTACATTCATAAACCGGATGTAGAAATGTTTGACCGTCTTCAAAAAGAAGCAGGCGGATTGTTCAAGCTGGTGGACCTGGCACCGGAAGAAGAGGGAGCTATGGAATTTATCCGTGCTAAAAAAAATGAAGTGGTTTTGTCCATCGCTCATACCACCACAGATTATGAGACTGCCAAAATGGCCATGGAAGAGGGAGTACATCATATGACTCATCTTTATAATGCCATGAATCCCATCAATCACAGAGAACCGGGACCGATAATCGCAGCTTCTGACGATGACCGTTGCGAGGCAGAGTTGATCTGCGACGGTGTTCATATCCACCCGGCAATCGTTCGGAATACTCTCAAAATGTTTGGACCGGATCGTGTGATTTTTATCAGTGACACCATGATGGCAGCAGGTCTCTCTGACGGTATGTATGAGCTTGGAGGACAGCCGGTAATCGTAAAAGGAAATCATGCGACTCTGGAGGACGGAACACTGGCAGGGTCCAATACCAACCTGATGGAATGTATGAAGACGGCTGTATTGAAGATGCAGGTTCCGTTGGAGACAGCGGTCCGTTGTGCTGCAGTCAATTCCGCAAAATCTGTGGGAATCTATGATCAGTACGGAAGTATCACATCGGGAAAAGTTGCCAACGTGGTATTGTTAAGCATGAGTGATCTGGAAACGAAGCAGGTTATTTTAAAAGGAAAAAGAGTATCTTGAAAAGAGAAAAGAATCTCCGGAGAAAATGAAAAATCTCCGGAGATTTTGTATATACAACAAAGGAAGAGCACGTTGTTTTCTCCCGGTTCCGACATGTGTTTACATAAATTCTGATTGAATTGTTTGAAAATATTAAACAATTCTGACCACTATTTGACTTTAAAAAAGTCAATAGGTTTTCCACATTATTTTGTGTTATCATTCGATTTATCACTTATTCACAAAACATTTGTTTCGTTTTTAGTTATGTAAATCGAGGTTCTCCACATACAAAAATGTGGAAAAAGTGGATAACTTTGTGTATAACTCGATTTTACGGCATTTCAGGCGTTTTTGTTTGTGGATAACTCGAGGATAACTTTTAGCTTATCCACCTCAATTGTGTTAATTTTCGACACAATTTGTTAATATTTACTAAATACCTTTTTTGTTTTCCAATTTTCTGCGGCATACGGGATTGGACACTTACGGCATTTTTTACAGTGAGAAGTTTTGCAGATATTTTTCAGCCGAGGCTACACAATTTGCACCGTCTGCAGCTGCCGTAATAATCTGTCGAAGCTGTTTTGTGCGGATATCGCCTGCTGCATAGATTCCGGGAATATTGGTCTGCCCGTCTTCGCCTGCCACTACGTAACCTTTTGTATCCAGGTGAATCAGATCTTTGATAAACCCGGTGTCAGGGATAATGCCAACTGCAATAAAGATGCCATTTACATTCATACGTTCCGTCCGTTTCGTGTCTGTTGTTTCTGTCTGAATCCATTCTACCTGGTTGATGCCTCCGATTTCCGTCACACATCGGTTCCAGCATAGTTCGATATTGGAGATATTACGCAGGGCATCCTGCAGGACTTTGGCAGCCCGCAGTTCATCTCTTCGATGAATCAGATAAACTTTTTTACATGTTCTGGAAAGGAAGATTGCATCTTCCACCGCTACATCTCCACCGCCGACGACAGCTACGGTTTTGTCCTTAAAAAATGCACCGTCGCAGGTGGCGCAATAAGAAACACCCATTCCTGAAAAGTCATCTTCCCCCGGAACTTCAAGCTTTCTGTGAACAGCTCCCGCCGCAAGGATTACAGTTTTTGCCCGATATTCTTCTTTTTTTGTATGGACAACCTTGATCTCTCCCTCCAGGGATATAGATCGGACCTTTCCTCTGACGATTTTACCGTCCTGGGCCAGCAAATGTTCTTTCATTTTTTCTGCCAGATCCATGCCGCTGATGCCTGGGAGCCCCGGATAGTTATCCACTTCATAGGTGTTGACAATCTGTCCGCCCTGTATAAAACTGCCCTCCAGAACAAGTATGGATAAACCTGCTCTTTTTCCGTAAATTCCGGCTGTCAGTCCGGCAGGACCGGAGCCAATAATGATCATATCATAAATAGTTTCCATTGTTTTTCCTCCTGCACTCAAATGTGATTTTATGCAAACCACATCTTTCTATGTGGTATTGATTATCTCCAGTGTAACATATTTCCATGATATTTTACATATGCTAATAGTAATTCCATATCCTCGGAGTTCTATGCAGATTTCAAAAAAACATTGGAAACCGATCCTTGCCGGTGGATTGATTTTTGCCGGAGTTCTGTCTGCCCCTTCCCTTATCTCCGTCGGAAAATCTTATTATACAAATCATCAGTTTGAGGCATTTACGGAGGCTCTTTTTATGGCTGATGTAAGCAGCAGTGCCCTGAATCTCCACTATACCCTTGCCAATCCTGAAAATCTGGGAATTACGGAGTATTCTGTCTCTCTGGGATCCTTTGATCCGTCGCAGGTATCGGCAGGACTTATTGCATGTGAAAACCGCAGATCGGCATTGAAAAAATTTCCTTATGAACAATTGAATCGGGAAAATCGACTTACCTGTGATATTCTGAGCCTTGCTTATGAAACAGAGCTTCTGCCGGGAAATAATTATCTGTTGGAAGAATATTTGAGCCCTTCTCTTGGTACTCAGGCACAGCTGCCTGTTCTTCTGGCAGAATATACTTTTCGGAAAGAACAGGATATTCAGGATTATTTGAAATTGCTGGCATCAGTGGATACATATTTTGATGGATTACTGGAGTTTGAGCAGCTGAAATCTCAAAATGGTACTTTTATGAGTGATCGGACAGCAGAGAGGATTATCAGTCAGTGTTCTTCGTTTGCCCGGAATCCAGATGATAATTATCTTTCTTCCGTTTTTTGTGAAAAAATATCTGCTCTTTCCGGAATGTCTGAAAAAAAGAAGGAAGCCTATACCAGACTGCATGAAAAAATTTTAAAAGATCAGGTTGTTCCAGCGTACCAGAAACTGATTGATGGTTTGTATCTGCTGAAAGGTACGGGGAAAAATGCAGGCGGTTTATGTGGTTTTACAGGAGGAAAAGCATATTATGAGTATTTGTTGAAAAGTAACTGCGGACTTTACGAATCGGTATCTGAACTTCAAACACGTCTGCTGAAACAGCTTCAGCTGGATATGAATGAATGCGGAGAGATCATAAGCCGTAATCCTGATCTGATCAAAAAGATGGGTTCTGCAAATCATATATCCGCACAGGAAGAGAGTAGTCCGGAAGAGATTCTGGAAACTTTGCGTAAAAAGATGAACCAGGATTTTCCGGAGGCTCCGGATACTACTTATGAAGTAAAGTATGTACCTGACGCTCTGGAAGCTTATTTAAGCCCTGCGTTTTATTTGACTGCACCGATAGATACTCTTAGCCCCAATGATATCTATATCAACCGATACGCCAATCTGAAAGGAATTCAGCTCTTTACAACGCTTGCCCATGAAGGGTTTCCCGGGCATCTGTATCAGACAATATTTTTTGCATCCACGGATCCGCCGCATATACGGTATGCTCTGAATATGGGTGGTTATGTGGAAGGATGGGCAACCTATATCGAAACATATGCTTATGGATATTATGATGAAGAACCGGATATTTCCAGATTGGAATGGCTGAATCGTTCCCTGAATCTATGTATTCTTTCTTTGATGGATACGGGGATTCATTATGATGGATGGGATCGGATACGGTCAGCGGAATTTTTGGAAAACTTTGGCATCGCCAATAAAGATACTCAGGAAGAAATTTATCAGGTAATTGTGGAAGATCCAACAAATTATCTTAAATACTATATGGGCTATCTTCATTTCCTGGATTTGCGTGAAGAACGGAAACAGGAAGAAGGGGAGGAATTTGATATCCGGAAATTTCATAAAGCAATACTGAAAACAGGTCCCTGCCAGTTTCCGATCCTTGAAAAGTATTTGTAATCTTTGCCTCACTGTGCTATGATGCTTCAAAAGAATATCATTGAACGGAAAGCAGGAGGTGAAAAAGATGCCGAATCCTATGGATATGATGAAAATTATGGGAATGTGGAATACTTTCAAATCCAATCATCCCAAGTTTCCTAAATTTATGGCTGCGGCAGCTCAGCCGGGAGTATTGGCTGAAGATACCATCATAGAAATGAAAATTACGACAGCTGACGGCCGTTCCCTGGAAACAAATCTGAAGATTAAAAAATCGGATATTGATTTGTTCCATCAGTTAAAAGAAATGAATTTACAATAAGAATATAGGAAAAGAAACGCCTGCGTTTTCGGATATGATGTCGAAAATGCAGACGTTTCTTTGGTCCAAATTATCTGTAATTTCTGAAAAACTCTTTCAGATTGGTAAGCGCTGTTACAAGAGTATTGATTTCTTTTTCCGAGAGTCCCGCAATCAGAGACTGAATCATATCTTCATGAAACTTTTTGTGGTGGTTAAATGCCTTTTTTCCTTTATCGGTGAGAGAAATAAGCACAACACGGCGGTCTTCATTGCTGCGTACCCGGTGAATGTATCCTTTTTTTACTAAGTTATTTACAGATATTGTCAGGGTACCGACGGTTATGGAGAGTGATTTGGCAACCGATGACATGTTTCTGGGTTCTTCGATTCCTACCGCTTCAATTACGTGCATATCATTATTGGTTATATCTTTAAAATCCGGCGTGATGATTGCCTTTGCTTCGATATCCATAATTTCGTTAAAAAGTTTTACCAGAACTTCGTGAAAAGTATCGTATGCTTTGTCCATATATTCACCCCTCTGAAAAGGAATTTGATTTGCGCAGGCGCAGATTGCGCTAGGCTCATTATATCATATTTCTTTCTGCTTTCTCAACTACAGGTTTTATAATAAAAAAAACTTTAATGCTTGATTTCTAGGGCTTTCAATGATACGATTAAGCCGAAACATACAACACTCTTTTAGATAAGGAGGAATTTTTATGCCAAATAGTTATGCGTCTGAGGCATTAGCTGATTATGATAAAGCATACCGTATGGGGAAAAAAGAAGGACAGACACTTCCTGTTCTTGATGATATATTGAAAGAGAAAAATATAATCGCTGCGCGGGAAATTCCGTTGGGACTGGTGCAGATCCCTTCTGAGCTGCTGGTAGGTACCAAAACTGCCGGCAGAAGTACTGCATTCAGTAAAAGTTTTTATCCTATACTGAAGGAAAATACGGAATTTGCAGCCAAATGGATGGAGCTTTATAAGGCTCATATGAATGAAGGAATTCGTGATCCGATTAAAGCTTATGAATTTATGAATAAATTTTATGTGGAAGAGGGGAATAAAAGGGTCAGTGTTCTGAAGTTTTTTGATGCGGTTTCGATTCCGGGAATTGTTACCCGTATTGTACCGCCTCGTTCCAACGATAAAGAGACAAAGATATATTATGAATTTATGGATTTCTACAGTTTATCGGAGATTAATTATATCTGGTTTACCCAGGAAGGCAGTTTCGCTAAACTGCAGCGTCTTGTAGGAAAACGTCCGGATGAAGTATGGACGGATGATGATAAGCTGAATTTTAGTTCTGCATATACGAGATTCAGTGCTGAATTTGCGGCAAATGGAGGAAATAAGCTTCCCATTACCCCGGGAGATGCTTTTCTTTCCTTTATCCGGCTGTATGATTATCAGTCTCTGGGCGAGATGACTTCCAGTGAGATGAAAGAAAAACTGATCAAATCATGGGATGAATTTAAATTGCTGACCACGGAGGATTCTGTAGAACTGCAGATGGATCCCACAGCAGAGGGAGAAGTGAAAAAGAATCTTTTCGCCCGTCTGATTCCGGTAAGTGCGCCGAAGCAGCATGTGGCATTTATTCACGAAAAGACGGCGGAAACCTCCGGATGGACATATTCTCATGAGCTGGGAAGGATGCATTTGCAGCAGACTTTTGAGGACCAGATCAGCACTACTTCTTATGAGAATGCAACGGAGGAAAATGCGGAAGAACTGCTTGCAAAGGCTATAGCCGATGGCAACAATCTGATTTTTACAACCTCTCCGCCGCTTTTGAAGGCAAGCCTGAAAGCTGCTATTGAGCATCCGGAAGTGAAAATTCTGAACTGTTCTCTTAATACATCCCATCGTTATATTCGTACGTATTATGCACGAATGTACGAGGCGAAGTTTTTGATGGGTGCCATCGCCGGTGCTATGGCTTCCAACGGCAAAATCGGCTATATTGCGGATTATCCTATCTTTGGTATGACGGCAAATATCAATGCATTCGCTCTGGGAGCGAAGATGGTGAATCCGCGTGCAAAAATCTATCTGGAATGGTCTACATTGAAAAATCACGATGTGGCTGAGAGCTTCAGGAAAAATGAAGTGCATTATATTTCCGGCCAGGATATGATTACTCCGGGAGAACCCAGCCGTCATTTCGGGCTTTATCGTGCCGATGAGAATTCGCCTATTAATCTGGCTATGCCTGTATGGCATTGGGGTAAATTCTACGAAAAGATGATCCGCAATATTATGAATGGATCATGGAAATATGATGATGCTTCTGATAACACAAAGGGATTGAATTATTGGTGGGGAATGTCTGCGGGCATCATAGAGGTTATCTGTTCCAAGCATCTCCCGATTGGTACTGCACGTTTGATTGACCTTTTGAAGGACACGATCTGCCGTGGCGATTTTAATCCGTTTTCCGGTGTCCTGTATTCACAGAATGGTCTTGTGCAGAGAGACGCAGACAAAGTAATGAGTCCGGAAGAAATTATCACCATGGACTGGCTTGCTGAAAATGTAATCGGATTTATTCCGAAGATGGATGAATTGATTGAAAAAGCAAAACCGGTTGTTCTTTTGCAGGGTATTGATAATCCGGAATAAGAAAGGGATTCACTTATGAGGATTTTAGCAATAGCCGATGAAGAATCAAAGTATCTGTGGGATTTTTTTGAAAAAGCAAAACTGGAAGGAATCGACCTGATTCTCTCCAGTGGTGATTTAAATCCGAACTATCTGTCATTTCTGGCGACATTTACATCAGCACCTGTACTTTACGTACATGGAAATCATGATGACAAATATGAAAAGACTCCACCGGATGGCTGTATCTGTATTGAAAATCAGATCTATGTGCATGAAGGTGTCCGCATTCTCGGACTGGGCGGATCTATGCGATATCGTCCGGGGATTAACCAGTATACAGAAAAAGAAATGCGAAGAAGGGTACAGAAAATGCGTATGAAGCTTTTCTTTAGAGGCGGATTTGATATTCTTCTGGCCCATTCTCCCGCTTATCAGCTTAATGATGGCAGGGATCTGCCCCATCAGGGCTTTCAGGTGTTTAACACATTGATGGATAAGTATCATCCACGTTTTTTTATTCATGGACATGTACATATGGCTTATGGAAGACAGCATAAGCGATATGACCAGTATGGAGATACCCATGTGATCAATGCATTTGAACGATGCGTGTTTGACTATGAGGATGAAAATCTGAAAGAACACTTGAAACATTAAAGGATATTTGGTTTTGTGAAAGGCGTGTAGAAAAAATGCTCCTAAAACGGACTGCTCGATTTTTTAGTATTAATTAATACCGCCGCCAACAAAAATCTGAATTTGTTATCTATATGTCGATAAATGTAGATGGGCGGATAAATCAAGAGATATTGATTTATCCGCCTCAACACATTTATTGAGTTTGACTCTTTTTCATCTGCATTCGTTTGATTACTTTCAAACGTGTGAATTCTTCTCTTTCTTTTTCCTCAAGAGCATTGGATATATCTTTTGTTAACTGCTCATAATGAGGAATCGTTATGTTTTTCAGAGCGTTTGCGCGTTTCTGAGTTTTTTTGATGTTGCTTGCCAGACGGTAAGCGGAATTTTCTACCATAGATAGTTTTATGGTCAGTGCTTTCACTTTTTCAAACGCTTGTTTGGCCTCATCAAGAGATTCTTTCGTGCTGTAAAAAGCATAAGTGGGAAGATTGCCACCGGGGTTGGATTCTACCAGAGGAATTTCCGTGCCCATGATGCTTCGTGTTTTAATACGAATGGAATCTTCGATCGGTACGGTGTAAGAAATAGTCTGAACGGTATTGATACCGATCTCCATGTTGGCTTTCTGCAGAGCCGCATAGGCATTGCGGAAAGTCTGATCAATCTGAGACTGGATTCCCTTTGCTTCTTCAATCAGATCCATCATTTCACGAATCAGAATGTTTCGCTTTTTATCCATGAGGTCAAAGCCCTGAAGCGCCAGTGCAAGAGAATTCTTGGAAAGGATCAGGTTTCCCTTGGTAGGAAAGGTATTTGGATCCATACAATTCCCCCCTTTTTATTCCATCATGGCATTGGCTTCATTTCTTGCTTCTTCTGCCAGATCCAGTTCGGTAGGCTGATAGTATTGATCCAGTATCTTGGTATCAATACGGTCAAGCTCTTCCTTAGGAAGAAGTCCAAGCAGCTTCCAGCCGATATTGAGAGTTTCTTCAATGGTACGGTTTTCAAATTCACCCTGTCCCACAAATTGTTTTTCAAACGCATTTCCGAAGACCAGGTACTTCTTGTCGATGGGCGACAGTTCATCTTCACCAATAACAGACGCCAGTGCCCGGGCATCTCCTACTTTCGCATAACAGGAGAACAGCTGATTGGCCACAGCCTGATGGTCAGCTCTTGTGTAACCTTCTCCGATACCGTCTTTCATCAGTCGGGAAAGAGAAGGAAGGACATTGATCGGCGGGTATACGGACTGCCCGTGAAGCTGTCGGTCAAGTACGATCTGGCCTTCCGTTATGTAACCGGTAAGGTCAGGAATCGGATGGGTAATGTCATCATTTGGCATGGTCAGGATCGGAATCTGTGTTACAGATCCGGTGCCTCCCCGGACGATACCGGCACGTTCGTAGAGCGTTGCCAGTTCACTGTACAGATATCCCGGATAACCTTTTCTGGAAGGAATCTCTCCTTTGGAGGAAGAAACCTCACGCATGGCTTCACAGAAAGAAGTGATGTCTGTAAGGATGACCAGAATATGCATACCTTTTTCAAATGCCAGATACTCGGCAGCGGTCAGAGCAACCTTTGGTGTGATCAAACGCTCAACCACAGGGTCATTTGCCAGGTTAAGATACATTACTACATGATCGGAAACGCCGCTCTCTTCAAAGGTACGGCGGAAAAATTCAGCCACATCATATTTAACGCCCATAGCTGCAAATACGATGGCAAACTCTTCATCTGTGTCATCACCCAGAGAAGCCTGCTGTACGATCTGTGCCGCCAGTTTGTCATGAGGGAGACCGTTTCCGGAGAAAATAGGAAGTTTCTGTCCCCGGATTAGAGTAGTCAGACCGTCGATGGCTGAGATACCGGTTCGGATGTAGTTTCGGGGATATTCTCTGGTGACAGGATTCAGAGGAAGTCCGTTGATATTTACTTTCGTGTCAGAGACAATCGGTCCAAGACCATCGATGGGATTGCCGATTCCGTCGAAAGTGCGTCCCAGAATTTTCTCCGACAGAGCGATTTCCATGGGGTGTCCCGTAAGACGAGTATGGGTATTATTAAGGGACATATTGTCGGAACCTTCAAAGACCTGAATAACGGCCTTATCTTCATAAACTTCTACGATTCGTCCCATTTTCTTTTCTTTTTCATCTATGGTGAATTCTACAATTTCTTCGAATGCGGCATTTTTTACGCCCTCCAGAACTACCAGAGGACCATTGATTTCACTTAAGCCTAAATATTCAATTGCCATTTTCAGTGCCTCCTTATGCGTTCTTTTCCAGTACCTTGTTGTAGTATTCGTCTACAGCCTTTTTATAATCGTCAAACAGATCCAGCCGGTCATTTGGAACATCGTATTTGATGGCAATGATGCGCTCGAAAATATTGTCCTCTTTCAGTATGGACATAGGCATGCCCATAGTAACCAGAGCTTTTGATTTTTTATACAGATATAAAATAATTTCCATCATCTTATATTGCTTTTTCATAGGAACGCAAGTATCCTCTTTATGGAATGCATTCTGTTGAAGAAATCCGAGACGGATCACACGGGCAATTTCCAGTACCAATTTCTGATCATCCGGGAGAACATCACTTCCGATCAGCTTTACAATTTCCATAAGGCTGCTTTCTGTGTTTAAAAGGGCCATAATCTGGTTTCTCAGATCCATAAAGTTTTTATTCACATGCTCCTGATACCAGGGTGCCAGATCACTGAGGTATTCACTGTAACTTGTCAGCCAGTGGATAGCAGGGAAATGGCGGGCATAGGCAAGAGACTTATCCAGTCCCCAGAAACAGCGGACAAAACGTTTGGTATTCATAGTGACCGGCTCGGAAAAATCACCGCCCTGAGGAGAAACAGCACCGATAATGGAGACACTGCCTTCTGTTCCGTTTAGATTCTGCATCATTCCTGCACGTTCGTAAAAAGCGGACAGACGGGAAGCCAGATAAGCAGGGAAACCTTCCTCAGCAGGCATTTCTTCCAGACGTCCTGACAATTCACGAAGAGCCTCCGCCCAACGAGAGGTGGAGTCGGCCATAATCGCCACATCGTAACCCATATCACGATAGTATTCAGCCAGTGTAAGACCAGTATAGATAGAAGCTTCACGGGCAGCAACCGGCATGTTGGAAGTATTGGCGATCAGAGCTGTCCTGTGCATCAGCGGATTACCTGTTTTCGGGTCTACCAGTTCACCAAATTCTTCCAGAACCTGTGTCATTTCATTTCCACGTTCGCCACATCCGATGTAGATAATGATATCTGCGTCAGACCATTTGGCAATCTGGTGCTGTGTCATGGTCTTTCCTGTTCCGAAACCGCCGGGTACGGCAGCAGTGCCGCCTTTGGCGATGGGGAACATGGTATCAAGGATACGCTGTCCGGTGATCAGCGGTTTGGAAGAGGGAAAACGTTTGCTTGTAGGACGGGGAACACGAATCGGCCATTTCTGGCACAAAGTGAGATCTTTTGTGGTACCGTCTTCAAGCTGCAGGGTAACGATCGGATCGAGGATCGTATATTCACCGTCCGGGGCTACTTTTATTACCGTTCCTTCTATATCAGGAGGAACCATGGATTTATGCAGAATTGTGGCAGTTTCCTGAGTTTCTGCGATAATGGTACCGCCGGAAACGAAATCACCTTCTGTCACGGTGAAATGAACCTGCCATTTCTTTTGGGTGTTCAGGGAGTCTACACTGACACCTCTGGTAATGTATTTACCGGAGCGGGCCGCAATTTCACTTAAGGGTCGCTGAATTCCATCGAAAATATTATTCAGGATACCAGGTCCCAGGGTAACGGAGATTGCATCTCCGGTTCCGGTTACGACCGATCCGGGTTTCAAACCGGTGGTCTCTTCGAAAACCTGAACGGTAGTGGCTGATTTGGAAAGAGCGATCACTTCGCCTACCAGATTTTCTTCTCCCACATGAACCATTTCTGACATACGGAAACCGTTGTTGCCTTTCAAATAAACAACCGGGCCATTGATTCCGTAGATAATTCCTGTCTTACTCATTAGCGCCACCTCCGGTAAAGACAAATTCTTCCTTTGCATCATGAAGCAGAGTGGCAAATGAATTGTCTATCAGTATATTTTTTGAACGTATTACAGCTCGCATGCCGCCCATCCAGGAGTCTCGCGACAGGATGGGTGTAAAACCAAAATGTTCTGTGAGTGCGGGAAGTAAAGCCTCATCAGAAGGATCAATATAGATCGTGATGACATCATCTTCAGCAAAATCCAGAGCCTCCTGGATCCGTTTAACAAGAAAATCCATATATTCGGGAGAGGTTTTGAACTTGTTCAGTTTCTCCTCTACTTCCAGAAATATTTTTTTCTTGATTTCGGATGTTTTGGAAGAAAGGATTCGGCGGTATTCTATTTGTCTGGCGGATACTTCTTTGTTGATTTCACGGCTCAGTTTGTCAGATTCAGCCTGAAGCTGTGCCCTGGCCTGACGCTCTTTGGTTTCTTTATGATCCTGAAAAATTTTATCCAGAGCTTCCTGATGTTCACGCTGAAGGTGCTCGGCATCTTTTGCGGCACTCTCAATGGAAGCGTTATAAAAATGCTCTAATTTTTCTTCAACTGTCAAAATAATCACCTCATTTGTTCAAGTTTTGGTAGTTACAATTTTAGTCCGATAGCCTCATTGACGTAAGAGGTAATGAAATCCGGTTTACGGCCGGTACCATGCCGGTCGGGGATCTCAACAATCAGCGGCACTTTGTGGTGCAGCCTGACGTCATCAATAATTTCGGGAAATTCTCTTCCGAACTTTTCAGTCAGAAGAAGAATGCCGATTTCCTTATCTGCAAGAACTGTTTCAAGAGCATTTCTCAGCTCATCCCGTTCATGCACAACAACACCGTCCACACCGGCCAGACGCATACCGGTCTGTGTGTCGATATTGTCACTGATTAAATACATTTTCATATAGAAAACCTCTTTTTTATCGTATAGATTAAAGTTTACCTAAAATCATGAAAGAGATGATCAGACCGTACAGAGCAATACCTTCGGCCATAGCTACGAAAATCATGGATTTACCAAACAGAGAACCTTCTTCACTGATAGCTCCCAGTGCTGCACTTGCAGAACTTGCAACGGCGATACCGGAACCGATACCGGACATACCTGTTACGAGAGCAGCACCCAGATACCCCATACCTGTGGCAAGACTTGCGGTGGCATCAGTAGCAGCCTGCACGCTCTGTGTTCCTGCAAACATGGCAATGGTGCCTACCAGTAGTGTGCCAAAGAAGAAAAAGCAGTTTGCTGCCAGAGATTTTTTGTAACGTTTTTTTGTTTTGGCACCCAGAAAGAAATAACCTCCGGGGATAATAATGCTGAGAATCAATGCTGCTGCTGTTGTGATTTCAATAAGTGTTGTCATAATAATTTTCCTCCTGATATTTTAAAGTTGATAAAAAAATGTTACCTTACGCTTTTTTGGACAGGAACGGTTTGAAAGGTTTACCGGTTCCCTTGTAAAATCTGCTGAACATTTCATAGTATTCCAGACGAAGAACCTGAATACCTACAATCAGCCCTTCCATTGCGGTTACAAAAATATTTCCAAGAACGACTACCACCCAGTTGGGACTTCCGGATTCAGCTCCGGCCAGCATCAGTACAACTTCCATCATGGCAGCATGGCTGACGGCAAAAGCGCCCACACGGACAAAGGAAATCGTATTCGAAAAATAACTCAGAACAATTTCAAACAATTCGAAAAAGCTCTGGACAAGATACATTCCGATTCCACCTTCGATAGCAGGTTCCTTTTTTTTCACGATTCTGGTAAGAGGCTCTTTGAACATAATGATCAGAAGCGGGATACCGAACATGATACCCAGGACAATTCCGGCAGGTAAACTGTGTCCTGACATAAAAAGAAAAATTACCGCTACCACAGAACCATAGAATATCAGACCTGCAATGGCATTCTGATCAAAAAATGTTTCTTCGATATTTTTGGTGCGAATCCCGTTAATAATGTGAAGAATCATGGTCACAAGGATCAGGAACATACCGAAAGCAATCGCAACTACGAACACGGTATTCAGTTTTCCGAGAAAAGATAACTCGGACATGGCGCTTACCGGACGTAACCATCTGGCGGGAATAACATCTTCAAAACCAAATACACTTCCGAACATAAATCCAAAGAACGTGGAGAAAATGCCGGCAGTTCCAATAATGGCAGCAAGGTCAATTTTCTTGAACTTGTAGAGAAGCAGTCCGCCTATGAAGAGGCAGATTCCCTGCCCTGCATCTCCGAACATAGCGCCGAAAATAAAGATATAAGTTAACGCTACAAAAATCGTAGGATCGATCTCATGGTAGGATGGCAGACCATACATTTTGACAAACATCTCAAAGGGACGGAATATCCTGGGATTTTTTAATTTTGTAGGAGGCTCGCCATGGACCTGGGAATCATCCGATTCTACAAAACAATAGAGATTTTTGTCTTCCGATATATCTTTCTGAAAAGCTGCCGCATCAGAAGCGGACATCCAGCCGCAGAGAATATAGAAGACTTCTCTGTTATTTTCATGGGTACAGGCGGCCAGTTTACGGATATCAAAGTTCCTTGAATAGGATTCGAGACGCTCTTTAGCTGCATACAATTCAATGGAGTGTTTCTGAATCAGATCCTTAATTTGGGCTTCCAGAGAAGAGAGAGATTTACGTATCTCGGAAAGCTGATCTTTCAAATCTTTATAAACTTTCTGAGGCTGTCCGTGAAGTTCTCTGGGCAAATCCATTTTTTCAAAATGCATGGAAGCATATACGGCATCTACCCTGTCAGACAGTCCGCTTGGACAGAAATAAACGCCCCAGATATGATTCTCATCCGTATAACATCTCTGGAAGAGAGTTTGTACATTTTCATACACATAAGTTTCGAACTTTGCATAATATTCTTTTGCGATTCGTCCGAAACGACAGGAAACATATCGGAACTTTACAGCCGCCGAAAGGTCAAAGTCCAGTTGGCGGAAAGGTTCCAGCTGTTCCAGAAGACACTCAAGGTGTTTCTTTTGCTCCTCCAGGTCTTTTCGGTCCTGACTCAGTTGTGTCATATCCCTGTCAAATTTCTGGATCAGATTGACTGCTTCATCAAGAGTGACAGTTTTGTTCTTTTGAATTGCATTCGTATCCAGAAGATTTTGAAATTCTGTCGCTTTTGTCAGAAGCGATCTGTAAGGATTGATCTGCAGATAGGGAGACAGATTCTGAACTGTCTTAAGTTCTGCCAGAGCATTCTCAAGATGAATTTCATACTTGGACAGGTATTGATCCACAACGCGGTCAATATCCGCTTTGGGCCCGGTGATGCTGACAAATTTCATTTTTTCAATCATACTTACATCCTCCGGTTGTAGAATGGTAGATAAATCATTTAAGATTTAAAAATATAATTCATGGTATCGTCCGGATCGACTCCGTACCGGATACATTCCAGTACTGTGGTCAGACGGTCGATCTCATGTTCCTTATGATAAAGGTAGCAATAAATAGTTGCTACAGAATAAGGATCCTGTTTGCTTTCTTTGGAAAGAACGTGTTTCATAATATAAGAATACATTTCTTCCAGAGTATTTGGTGACAGCCGTTCATAATGCTTTCCATAATAAGTCTGTGCCAGAGCAGTCTCAAATGCGGATGTACTTTCAGACTCTACAAGAGCTGTGATATCTTTTTTACTGAGCTTGTAGTTGACAGGAATCAACAGAGCGTAAATATTCGCAGTATTCACATGGTAGTATTGTTTGGAACGGTAAATCCACTGAAGATTCAGAAGATCAAATTTGTTGCCGTAGGCAGCGGTGATTTCTTCCAGATCTTTTTTTGAAAGAATTTTGTCTTTCGTCCGCCAGATGGTGGAAAAATAGTAAAGATCCAGAGCCATTTCATAATCGAACAACGTAGGCTTTTCCAGATTTGCCAGTGACTGAAGAATCTGATAATATGGTGTTCCTTTCAGGTTGGCAACAAATTCTTCGATAGATCCGGAAGCTGTCAGCTTGTGGATATCCAGTCTGGAATGCTTGTTAAAGAATGGCTCGAACACAGAAAGGTCAAGCTGAACATCTCTGTGGTCAAATATTTTATTCAGGCATTCTTTCATAATAGATAATTCATACCGTCCAAAATATAAATCAAGAAACTTTCGTTGATGAATATTTGCGAAACGATAGATTTTTGTAAAATCATTATAGATCGAATTTACCAAAAGCTGCTCGATCTTTCCTCTGTGAAGTTCATCATCAGAAAGAGAAGCCCAGGTGTTTTCATAAGCGGGTTTCTGTTTCAGCCAGGCAACTGCCTGGGGAACATTTTTCAGCTCTGCCAGTTCACGGTATTGCTGAGTGGTCAAAAGCCTGCTCTGCATAGCCCGGATTTTTGTGGACAGACCACTATATGATAATATATTACCCATAATTCTCACATCCTGATTATTTTTTGATAAAGTTCATCCGTTATCTGTTCGTGATGTTCCTGAAAGTAGTGTTCCATGGAAGTAAGCGAGTGTTCCATGGAAAGTTTCAGATTTTCCAGTTCTTTTTCCGATTTTTTCTGAAGATCTGCACGCAGATTTTCCAATTTTTTCTGAGTAGCCGCTTCTACCTGGGCGTCAAACCTGGCGGTTCGTTCCTCGGCTTTCTGGTCTTGAATTCGTGTCTCATTTACAGCGGATTCCATAATGCGGGAGGCGGCGGTTTCTATTTCCGACAATTTGTCAATAATGGGTTCCATTTTTCCTCTCCTTTTTATGTTATTTTCTTGTTCGGGACTGTAGTCCCTGAGAGTCAATGTAAAGAATCAACTCTTAAAAAGTTTGTTACATCATACACCTTTTTTTGGAGGATGTAAACAAGGATTATATCTTTAAAAAAAATCCGTTTTGTAGTAAGATTACCAATAACAGTAAAAAAGGAGCTACAGAAAGGGATAAATTATGAGATTGAGAAATATTCCGGGGTCAAAGGAAGTAATTACGGAAAGTGCGTATGTAATTCAGGAACCACAGAGAAACAAAGGAAAATGGAAAGAGATATTTGGAAATGAACATCCGCTGCATATTGAGGTAGGAATGGGAAAGGGACGTTTTATCATGGATATGGCAAAACTCCATCCTGAGTGTAATTATATAGGAATAGAAATGTATGACAGTGTACTGCTTCGGGCTGTACAGAAAAGAGAGCAGATGGAAGAAGAACTGGCCAATCTTTTCTTTGTGAGGATGGATGCACGTATTTTGCCGGAAGTTTTTGCAAAAGGTGAGGTAGAACGGATTTATCTGAATTTTTCCGATCCATGGCCGAAAGACCGGCATGCAAAGCGGCGCCTGACATCCCGTCAGTTTCTGGAGCGGTATGCAGAGATTCTTGCTCCGGAGGGACAGGTGGAGTTTAAGACAGATAACAGAAATCTTTTTGAATTTTCTTTAGAAGAGGCAAAAGAGGCAGGCTGGACACTGGAGGCGTACACGTTTGATCTTCATCATGAGGAAGAAATGCTGGTGGGAAATGTGATGACAGAATACGAAGAAAAATTTTCTTCCATGGGAAATCCCATTCATAAAATGATTTTGAGACATTCCGAATGTTTTTAGAACTTCGGGAGTGCGAAGCACATAAATAAAAGTTACCTGATTCACCTTCAGAACAGAGAGGCATATTATATAGAAAGAACTTAAAAAAGAGGCAGAAAATGAGTAAAAATCGCTTTCAAAAATCGCCTCTCTGGGATTGGAGTTACAACAATCCCCGGATGGATCAGAAGCTGACAAAGATTCATAAAAATCTCAAAGAACTGGATGGAATGCTGGCAGAGAAAAGTGAAAATGGGAAAAAGAAGAAGAAAAGATAAAAAAATGAAAAAAACGCTTGCATTTTTCTAAGAGATTGATTATAATAACTCTTGCGTTGAAGATAAGTTAATAGTAAGCGCCTTTAGCTCAGTTGGTAGAGCAGTAGACTCTTAATCTATTTGTCCAGGGTTCGAGTCCCTGAAGGCGCACTGAAAGCACTGTTTTTGCAGACACTGAGCTGCGGGGACGGTGTTTTTTTTGCGTGATGCTGTCTGGAAAGTTCAACTCAGGTGTCAATTAAGGTTTGATATATAAGGAGGAGCAAGGAATATGAATCGTGATGTACCGTTAAAAAAATATGCCAAGAAGATGGAGCATACTTACACATTTGGAGCATTTCCTACTATTGAGCTTTTAGAGCACCAGCCGCAGCATGTACGGAAAGTACTTCTGCACCCGGACATGAACAGTCAGACACAGCTTACAATCATCAGCGGGCTGTGTGAAAAGAATGGAATACCGCTGGAATGGTCAGCAAAATCAGTGGAAAAGCTGCGGGATAAAGAAAATATATTTGCCATCGGTGTTTTTGAAAAGTATTCGAATACGCTTGACCCCGGGAAAAATCATGTGGTCCTGGTAAATCCCAGTGATATGGGAAATATGGGAACGATTATCCGAACAAGTATCGGATTTGGAATAGAAAATCTGGCTATTATTGAACCTGGGGTGGATGTGTTCAATCCTAAAGTAGTGAGAGCTTCTATGGGTTCCTTGTTTCAGCTGAATTTTTGCTATTTTGAAAGCTTTGAGGAATATAAGGCGAAAGCCGGAAAACGAAGTATGTATCCGTTTATGTTAAAAGGAGCAGTTCCTCTTCAGGAGCTGAGAAGAGATAAAAGTGAGACATATTCTTTGATCTTTGGAAATGAAGCTACAGGACTGCCGGACAGCTTTGCCCTGGAGGGGCAAAGCGTTGTGATCCGTCATACGGATCATATCGATTCTCTTAATCTGGCATTGGCTACAGGAATCGGAATATATGAATTTACAAAGTAACAGTTTGGGGCTGTAAAGGCAGTCCGAGACTTACAGTTCCGAATAGCAAGTACTGTTGATAACATATCATTCCGCCGGATGCGGAGCAGTGATATCTTCAAATTTTCCATTGACAACCTGAGCCAGCTGCAGTGGATTCAGGCAGATAGTTGTGCCGATTCTGCCGCCGCTGATATAGATTTTGTCATAATTTTTGGCACTTTTGTGGATGACAGTAGGAAAAAGTTTTTTCATTCCCAGAGGGCTGCAGCCGCCTCTTACATATCCGGTTACTTTTGTGATTTCTTTCACAGGAATCAGTTCGATGGATTTCTCACCGACTGCTTTTGCAGCGTGTTTCAGTTGTACCTCTTCTGCTATAGGGACAACAAAAACATAGTACTGTTTACTTTTGCCCTGAGCTACCAGAGTTTTGAATGACTGCTCTACAGGGGCACCTGTTTTTTCGGCAGTGTGAAGTCCGTCGATAAAGGTATCACATTCATACTGGATGATTTCATAGGAAATATGATGTTTGTCAAGAATCCGCATGGCGTTTGTTTTTACTTCTTTACTCATAGTTTGTCACCTCTAAAGTTTCTTATTGATAGTTATACACGCTTTTGCAAAGTTCGGCAACTTGTTTTTGAATCCGGCAATGTATTACAAAAAAAATGTCGGAAATAATTTGCAAAAAATATGTAACAAAATTCAGGAAAGTATTTTGGAGGAATATTACAAAAAGAAAAAAATGGTAAAAATAAGCTGGACAAATAAGAAACACCAGTCTATAATGAACTCATACTTTCAGATCTGAAGCAGTGATTCCACTGCAGTTTTTCCAAAACAATAAAATTCAAAATATTAAAAGTGGAGAGAATGATGAAGTTTTCTGGGATTTTTTGCATTCTTTTTTCGGGAGTTGCCATGATTATGGACTTGAAGTGGGAGAAAGTATATAATTTCTGGATTTGTATCGGGATATTGTGTGGTCAGCTTCTGCTCATAAACGTTGATCAGCCAATAGAAATGTTACGATCTTTGACAGGAATGCTGATTCCCTTCGCAGTACTGTTCCCATTGTTTTTGTGTAAGATGCTGGGAACGGGCGATATTAAGGTATTCGTTGTACTGGGAAGTGTCATGGGAGTCCGATGGGCGATAAAATGTATCGGATGGTCATTTTTGATCGGGGCGGTTATGGCAGTTCCTTTACTATTCTTTCGATGTGATGTGAAAGAAAGATTTCTCTATTTTTTTACCTATCTGAATCATATTTTTGTTACAAAGACATTTCCGCCATATCTGGCACCGGGGAGAAACCCGGAGAATATCCATTTTACAATACCTATATTTTGCAGTGTGATACTGCTGACAATGCGAGGAGGAAGCATATGAGTAAAGAAAGAAATATTTTTGCGGTCTGTGATCTGGAGGTGGAGTACGCTTACCACTTTATGGAATACCTTGGAAAAAAGAAAAATATTCCCTTTGAGATCCGTGTGTTTACAAGTGCGGAGACTTTTTTGAAATTTGTAAGTGAGCATCCTGTGGAAATTCTGTTGATTTCGGAAAAAGCTATGTGTGATGAAATTCAGGAACAGAAGATCCGACAGATTATGATTCTGTCAGAGGGGATGATACCGGAAAATCTGAGACAGTATCCCAGCATTTATAAATATCAGTCTTCGAATCAGGTGATCCGGGAGGCACTGGCTTGTTATGGGGAAAAATGTCAGGAGCAGACGGATACCCTGAAGATGGAGAAGAAAAAGATGGATATCATAGGAATCTATTCACCGGTGGGAAGAACCATGAAGACTACATTTGCTCTTACCTTGGGACAGATTCTGGCGAAAAACAAGGGAGTATTGTATTTAAATATGGAGGAGTATTCCGGCTTTGAATATTTGTTTGAGCGTACCTATGATCAGAATCTGGGAGATCTTTTGTACTATCTGAGACAGAACACCTCAAATCTGCTGCTGAAGATGAATGGGATGATCCAGACAATCAATAATCTGGATTATCTTCCTCCTGTATTATCGCCCGGTGATATTCAGCAGACCAGCCTGAAAGAATGGCTCCTGCTTTTGCAGGAGATTGCCGATTACAGTACTTATGATACCGTAATTTTGGATCTGGGTGACGGAGTCAATAATCTTTATCAGCTGTTGGATCAGTGTACGCTGATTTATATGCCGGTCAGGACGGATCCCATGTCACAGGCCAAAATCAATCAGTTTGAAAATTTGCTGCGCTTATGGGATAAAGTATCCGTACTGGATAAGATACAAAAGATAAGGCTTCCTTATCACAGATCCACTCATAAGGGAGGCGGATATCTGGATGATCTGGTGTGGAGTGAACTTGGAGATTTTGTCAGGGAACTGATAAGAAAAGGACAGGGAGGAAACCTGTAGTGGAAGAGAAACTATTTGTGAAAATCCGTCATCAGCTGATGGAAACACTGGAAAATGGAAAAGACTGGAGTGATCAGGAAATTCTGGAGCAGATTGATGAACTGGTATTGATTCATACCAGGCGTACCAAAATGTCTGTAAGTGAAAAAGAGAATCTTAGGAAAGAAATCTTTTATTCTGTACGGAAATTGGATATTCTGCAGGAATTACTGGATGATGACAGTGTGACTGAAATCATGGTGAACGGTTATAAGAATATTTTTGTTGAGAGGTCAGGAAAACGGTTGCGATGGGACAAAGTATTTATGTCAAAAGAAAAGCTGGAAGATGTAGTCCAACAGATAGCGGGTAAGTGTAATCGAGTCATTAATGAAAATTCTCCAATCGTGGATGCACGGCTGGAAAATGGTGCCCGGGTAAATGCAGTAGTATATCCTGTGGCTCTAAACGGTCCTATCCTTACAATCCGAAGATTCCCTGATCATCCCATTACGATGGAGTGGCTGATAGAAAAGAAAAGTATTTCTGCGGAGGCTGCAGAATTTTTGAGAAAAATGGTAATAGCCGGCTATTCTATTTTGATCGGAGGCGGAACGTCTTCCGGAAAAACAACATTTCTGAATGCATTATCCAATTATATCCCTCATGATGAACGAATTATCACAATTGAAGACAATGCGGAACTGCAGATTCAGGGAATTGATAATCTGGTGCGTCTGGAAGCCAAGCCGCCGAATATGGAAGGAAACAGAGAGGTTACGATTCGTGATCTGATCCGGGCAGCCCTCAGAATGGCACCGAACAGGATTATTGTCGGTGAAATCAGGGGAGCAGAAGCTGTGGATCTTTTACAAGCCTGGAATACGGGACACAGCGGAAGTCTTGGAACAGCTCATGCTAACAGTACAAAGGATATGATCAGTCGTGTGGAAACAATGGTACTTATGGGGATGCAGCTTCCTATTGAGGCAATCCGGCGTCAGATTGCTTCCGGGATCGATCTTATAATACATCTGGGAAGAATGCCGGATCGTTCCAGAAAAGTGCTGGAAATAGCGGAAGTAATCGGTTATGAAAACGGGGAGATAAAGATGCAGATTTTGTATAAGTGGGATAGAAAAAAAGATTGTCTGTGCAAAGCGAATGAGCTGTTTCATAAACAAAAACTGGAGGGGATGGTAAATGAAGCAGAATTATGACAGATATGTTTTTACCGGAAAAGAATGGGTAACTAATATAGTAGAAATTGTGGTTTTACTGTGTGGAATTAATTATCTGTGCTATCGATCCTGGTGGTTTTTTATCGGAGCGATACCTTTGGGAATCTGGTATATAAAGTGGAAGAGAGCAGAGCGGACACAAGAACGGAGAAAAATACTAATGTACCATTTTCAGGATGTGCTTCAGGGATTGCAAAACGCTGTGCGTGCAGGGTACTCTATGGAGTCGGCGGTTACCGAATGTAGAAAGGAACTGGAAAGGATTTATGGAGAAAAGGATGACCTGGTTGTGGAATTGATTTATATGGAAAGGCAGATGCGGGTAGGAATTTCGATTGAACAGCTTTTTCTGGATCTCGGAATGAGAAGTGGTGTGGAAGACATCAGAAGTTTTGGGGAAATCTTTTTGATTTCCAGAAGAACCGGTGGAAATCTCGGAAAAATCATAGAGAAAATGTCTCGAATCATTGGTGAAAAAATCCGTGTAGAACGGGAAATTGACGTGTCTATAGCCGGAAAAAAGATGGAACAGTTGGTAATGAGTCTGGTACCGGGAGGAATGATCATATATATGCAGATAACTTCGGAAGGGTTTCTGGATGTTCTTTATCATAACCTGCTGGGCAATATGGTTATGACTGTTTGCCTTGGCATATATTTTTTCAGCTTCCGGCTCGGAAGAAAAATTGTGAGGATTTCTATATGATTCAGGGAATCGGAATACTGATTTTAATGTTTATGGCAGTGATGGTAATTATGGGAAGAAAAGAAGAAGGACCATGGAAATATCGGCCAATTACATGGATGATCAGACAGGGGAAAAAGAAAGGGCGGTATCTTCCGGAATGGGTGAGTAAGAGAATTCTTTTTAAAACATGGTCAATGATGGCGGCAGGAAGTATTCTTGTCATTTTGATGAGGGGTGTTCTCTATCTGAATGAAGAAAAAATTACAAAACTGCCCCGCCCAGAATATGGTTCCGGAAAACAGCAGGAAGAACTCGAGGTAGAATGGAAAGACGAAAAAGGAAGGACCGGAAAAGAAAGTCTGGTGGTGAATATCGATGAAAAAAGTCTGACACAGGAAGAAAAAAATGAAATTTTTCATGAAGTGAGAGAAAGACTGAGTGAGATTATTCTGGGGGATAACACATCAGCGGATTATGTGAATCAGAAACTGGTTCTTCCGGAAAGTCTGGAAGAATATCCGGTAGAGATTAGCTGGATGACCAGTGATTCGGAAAGTGTGGATTGGGATGGAAATCTGGGAAACGACTTGCCTCAGGAAGGAAAGGTAATATGTCTGTCTGCTGCTGTCAGACTGCAGGATGAGGAACAAATGTATTATCAATATGTAAAAGTCTTTCCGCCTCTTTTGGACATTCAGGAACAGATTTCAAATCTTGTGCAGAAAGAAAATGAGAATCAGGCGAGCGACTGGCTGAAACTTCCGGAAATCTGGGAAGATAAGAAGCTGATATGGAGAAATAAGAGCAATGAAATAGAAAATGGGATTGCCATTCTTGTCTTTATCAGTCCGATTTTTCTATTGTTCAGAGAACGTCAGATTTTGAAAGAAAAAAGAAAACAGGAACGTCAGCAGATGATGCAAGATTATCCGGAAATTGTAAGTAAACTGACCCTTTTGTTAAGTGCCGGCGTGAATCTTCGGAAAGCTGTGGAGAGAATCGGAAGAGATTATATAAATTATAATCGGGTAAACGGTGAGCGAAAAGCATATGAGATTCTTGTAGAAATCTGCGAAGAGATGGAACGGGGAGTTGCAGAAAGTGAAGCATATGAACGGATAGGAGAAAAATCGGGGCTGTTGTCATATCGGACTCTTTCCACGTTATTGGTTCAGCATCTGCAAAAAGGAAGTCAGGGAATTGAGATTATGTTGGAAGAAGAAGCGGAAAAAGCACAGGAGATGAGGAAGCAGCAGGCAAGGATTCTGGGTGAACAAGCTTCAACAAAATTGCTATTTCCCATGGTTCTGATGCTTTTGATCGTGTTTGTGATTTTACTGGTTCCTGCGTGGATATTTTTTTCAGGATAAGCATGCGCAGATTTTAAATGATTAGAAATCCAGGTTATGCCAGAAAGGAGGTGAGGACAATGGGATTATGGAAACGTTTTTTAACAGAAGAAGATGCACTGGGGACGGTAGAAATTATACTTATTATTGTGGTCCTTGTGGGTCTTGTGATGATCTTTAAAAAACAGCTGGTCAGTCTGGTAAATAACATTCTATCCAAGATTACAAATCAAAGTAACAGTATCTAGCTACATCTGATTTATTCCATCAAATGCAAAAAGAAAGGAGTGTATCCTTTGAAGAAAAAAGGCAGTGTAACCGTATTTTCCAGCCTGTTTATGGCAGTGCTGCTAGTACTGATCCAAGTAATGTTTCGCTCAGTACAGACAGCGGGCGGAAAAGTTCAGGCAGAAGCTGGAGTTGAGGAAGGCTTATATTCCGTATTTGCCGGTTATGATCGGGAATTGTTTGAAAAATATCATGTATTCTTTCTGGACGGGGGATATGGTACAGGAGCATTGCAGCCGGGACGCATGTATCAGAAAGTGGAAGACAGTATGATAAGAAGCTGCAATCCGGAAAATAGTTTTACGGGTATTCGTGGGGAAAATCTGTGGAGATGTTCGAAAGAGTCCGGAGCGGTGACAGGTATCACACTGGCATCCGACCAACAGGGAAGAGCGTTCAAGATACAGGCAATCGATTATATGAAAGATACAGCCGGAATTCAGGGGATACAGCTTCTTTTGAAAAAAGCAGATATACAGGGACAGATCATTCGTTCTCAGGAAGAAGAGGGAAATATAGAACAGGTGAAAAAAGCGCAGGAATCCTATGAGCAGGCAAAAGCGCAGGTGAAAATGCAGTCAGCAGAACAAGTAGATCAAACAGAGATTCAGACAGAGAGCCTGGCAACCTCCGGAGAAGAGTTTGTGAATCCTATCGAGGTGGTCAGGGAATTACAGAAAAGAGGAATTTTAGCGTTGGTTTTGCCCGCAAACACACAGGTATCACAAAAAACTTTTGATGCTCAGGGAAAAATGAGCCTGAAAACCTGTGAAAAAGGAATGGGAATCATGTACTTTGGTGAAAATCCTGATACAGTGACCGGAAATTTGATATTTCAGGAATATATGATAAAACATTTGAACTGTTATGGAGAAAAGGAAGAAACGGGAGGTATTTCGTATCAGCTAGAATATGTGATAGCAGGAAAGAATACAGATCAGGATAATTTAAAAGCGGTGATAACCAGACTACTGACAATGCGGGAGGCGGCAAATATGGTTTATTTGCTGAAAAATCCGGTCTGTCAGGCACAAATTCATGAAATGGCATTGGCTATTTGTGCAGTAACGGGAATTCCTGCTCTGGAAAGTGTGGTCAGTCTGGCACTGGAAGCTGTATGGGCTTTTGGAGAAAGTGTTCTTGATGTAAGACAACTTTTGGCGGGAGGAAAAATACCGTTGGTTAAGACAGCAGAAAGTTGGAATTTGTCGCTGGAAAATCTGGGAAATCTTCCCCGGATTGTAAAAGAACAACAGGTAAAACAAGAAAACGGTTTGTCGTATAAAGAGTATCTTCGAATTTTGTTAAGTTTGGGAAAATCAGAACAACAGGTTCTCAGAACTATGGATGTGGTGGAACAGTCTATGAGAAGCATTAAGGGAAAAGAAAATTTCAGGATGGATTTGTGTGTAAGTTATTTAAAGGTTGAAATGGGAGCGGTGTGCCGTGGATATCATTTTACGATTCAGAGAGATTATGGATATGAAATGTAGAAGAAAAAATGAGAAAAAACAAAATCAGAGTCTGGAAGAATGCCCTTCGGAGGAAGGAAAACAAAAACAACGTTCTCTTCAGGCAGAGAAAACGAATCATTCCCCCATATATTCGTTTTATACCGGAATCCGCAGGGTATTCTTCCGGATTTTGAATAAAGGAAAGTTTTCAGGTTCTATGACAGCAGAGGCAGCCGTTACCGTACCGATATTTTTGCTTACGGTCAGCACTTTGCTGAGCGTTCTTGATATTTACAGAGTTCAGGCATTGGTAAAAAACTCCCTTCATCAAAGTGCTTTAGAACTGGGGACTTATGCATATGCCTCTGAAAAAGGACAAGATTCTCCGGCAGGTATGATTTCGTCTTTTGTTTGTGCGATATATGCAAAAACAAGAATACCGGATCTGGGAGACTATGTGAAAGTATCGACATCCGATTCTGTATATGAAAATCATACAGTAAAGCTGCGTGCCCGGATAGAGTACCGAATTCCATTGAGTATTCTTCCATTACCGAAACTGTATTTTTATAATGAAAGTCAGGTTGACAGCTGGGTGGGAAAAGGTACAGATGATAAGGCAGGAATAGCGGATAGTTCATGGGAAGAAATGGTATATGTATCGGAATACGAGAGTGTATATCATACGACATCATCGTGCTCACATCTGGATCTGGCAGTTCATCAGAACGTGCTGAATTATATGGATAGTCTTCGAAATGCTTACGGAAGCAAGTATCATCTGTGTGAGAAGTGTGGTATTACTTCTTCGGGAAATATAACCGTGTATTATACTGAAAAAGGAGATTGTTATCATATGCAGGAAGAATGCAGCGGTTTGAAAAGAACCGTCCGTTTGGTAAGAAAATCAGAGACAGAGGGAGTTCATCAGTGTCAGCGATGTATGGCAAAGGAGGTTTCATGAGATATCTGACAGCAATATATCTGGGAATCAATGCATGGACAGACTGGAAAACAAAGGAAATCGATACCAGATATACCTTGTTTTTTATTTTGCTTGTCTGGACTTTAAAATTATTCAGAGGAGAAATCATATATTGGTCGGGAATGGTTCCGGGTATTTTCTTTTTTGGAGTGTCACTTTGGAAAAAGAGAAGTCTTGGAAGAGGCGATGGCATTGTAATAGGTGCTCTGGGATGGGTCATGGGAATAGAAAAGGTATGGAATATTCTGATGAATGGTTTCCTGTTAGCGGGTGCTGCCGGAATTTTTTTGTGGTTAAGAGAAAGAAAAAAGGAAACAGAAATGCCGTTTGTTCCGTTTTTACTGGCAGGATACCTTATGGAGGAGTATGGAAAATGGTTTACATAAAAGAAAGAATAAAAAGAAGGATATCATTAAAAATGAGAGGAATGATGACGGTAGAAGCATCTTTTCTGATTCCCATGGTTGTAATGGCAGCAGGAATTATGATTTCTCTTAGTATTTTTGTTTATCAGAGATGCTGGTATACACAGGCTGCCTGTGAGACGGTGCTTGCAGGTAGTACACAGGGAATATTAAAAAAAGCTTCCGGGACAGAAAAAGCTGAGGAACGATGGAATATTCTGAGAAAAGAGTGTTATCCGGTTCCGGAGGAGTTTTCTTCTTCGGTCGGAGGCAGCACGGATCGAGTTCAGATAGAAATAGCAGGCTCCACACCGGTATGGGGAAGAAAGGGAATTAACATGAAGATATCTGTCTCCCAAAAGATTGTACGACCAGTAAAATTTATTCGTAAGGCGGCAGCTTTGATAGAATGAAAGGAGATGAACAAGTTTGGATGCGGAATACAGGCGGGATCTTCAGAATAGTTATCTGGTGCTGAAAATGAAAGAAGAAACAGAAAACAGATATCCCCTTCGGATGATAACGGAAAATAAAATCTCAGGATTGTTGCCCTGCAGCTTCAGAAGAATGAATGGTGATGTCCTGTTTTACTACGATATTACATCAAAAATTTCTTTGGCAGAAAGATGTCAATGCAGAAAGATGACAGGAGAAGATTTTTTGGTATTAATCTGTAGTCTGATTCGGGTTTTATCGGCAATGGAAGAATATCTTCTGGATGGAAATTCTTTATGCCTCAACATGGAATATATTTTTCTGGATGCACAGATGCAGGAAGTGAATTTTTGTTGTGTACCTTGTGAGGTATGGAATCTGGAAAATAGCTTCAGGGAACTGATGGAAGGACTTTTGCCCTGTATTGATCATCAAAGCCAGAAAGGGGTGATGGTCGGATATGGATTTTATCAATATGCTGTAAGGGAATCATTTTCGTTAGATGGACTCAGAGAACAATTGGAAATATATCAGAAAGAGGATAGAAAAGATGGGCTGCAGTGCATAGAAGAAGATGCCGATGATGATAGAGAAAATAGTTTACGGATTGATTTGACGGAAAAAGAAAGTCAGGAAGAAAAAGAAAGCAGATGGTTAGAGCAAAAGAAACATGAAGCTGCTCTTAATGCTTTTTTTCAGGATGAAGAAGAAAAGCAGGAAGACCATTCACATCCGTTTTTGGTAACAACGGGAACGGTAGGTGTTTTTTTGTTTGGATTGACCGGATGGTATTTGTGGAGAAATTATAGGGTATATTTATGGATATGGGGAGCAATTGGAATCCTCTTTCTGATAATGACGTTTTTTTACACGTGGCGAGAGCGCAAAGGGGGAAATCCGGGCGGACAACAGGATGAAAGGGAAAATCAGAAAAAAGAACTGTTTATGGGATTTGAACCGGAAGAATGTGAAAAAAAAGAAAAGGTTGTAGAGTATGGGCAGGATGACTGCCTGACACAAGTATTGGATCAGTCAAGAGAAAAAGGTGTGTTTATATTGGAAGAAAAATATCCAAATAAAGGTCAATGTATTCGATTGGAAAAAAGAGAGATCTGTTTTATCGGGAAATTAAAAGAAATGGCAGATATTGTATTGCCCTCCGGTGCTGTCAGCCGTCTCCATGCGAGAATCCGGATGGATGAAGACAAGTGCTATCTTCGGGATCTGAATTCTAAAAATGGAACATGGGTCAACGGGCAGGAAGTTCAGGGTGAGAAGGAGATAGAAATTAAAGAAGGAGATGAGATCCGTTTCGCAGATCTGACTTATATACTGAGACGTACTTGAAATGATTCCAGTATGATAAAAGTGCGGTATAATAATGTTCCACACTTCTTGTAAAGAGAATCTGAGTGTTTTATAATAGGGGATAAATATGGTAAAAGGAGTGGAACAATGCAGGAAACGTATGGAAATGATACACCAGATGCTTTGGAACGTATCTTTCAGGGTCCCATAAACTGGATGAATCTTCTGATCGTAGGAGTAAATATTCTGATTTTTGTGTTGACAGAAATCATTGATGATACGGAAAATGTTACATTTATGCTGAAATGTGGTGCGGCTTACACACCATGGATTTTAGAGGGACAGTGGTACCGTCTTTTTACCAGTATGTTTTTACACTTTGGGGTCTACCATCTTTTGAATAATATGGTTTTGCTTTTGTTTTTAGGTGATATGCTGGAAGAATTGGCGGGTAAATGGAGATATCTCCTGATTTATCTGGGTGGGGGGCTGGCAGGAAATATAATATCTCTGCTTATGGATTGTCGTTCCGGTGAGATGGCAGTGAGCGCAGGTGCTTCCGGTGCAGTATTCGCCGTGATCGGCGGAATTTTTGTGATACTCTTAAAGCAGCGGGGAAGGGTGAAAAATCTGACACTTTCCCGACTGGTATTTGTAATCTTTCTAAGTATATATCATGGTTTTCAGTCGACCGGGATAGATAATGCTGCACATGTGGGAGGACTTTTGGGCGGAATTTTCCTTACCTTTCTGGTGTATAGAAGGAAAAATCCGCAGGAACAGTTTTACGTCTCATAAGAAAGTGGAAGATGAAGAATAAAGCTGGTCTTTTCGGAAGAAGAGGTGACGTTTATAGAACCCTCATGTGCCTGTACGATATTATGGACAATTGCTAACCCCAGACCTGTTCCGTCCTTTTTGTGTGTGATAAATGGTTCAAATAGGTTTGAAAGATATTCAGAAGGTATTTCAGGACCATTATTTTCGACGCAGATATGGAAAGTATCGCCGTCAAAGGAAAGAGAAACAATGATTTCACCATTCGGTTGATTTTCAAGTGCTTCGGAGGCATTGCGGATCAGATTTAGTATGGCAGCCCGTAGTTTCGTTTTATCGAAACAGGCAGGAGGTACAGCAGTTTTTTTCTGAAAAGATACTTTCAAAAGTGGAAATACAGTTTCACATTCCTGAATCAATGAAGATAAAAAGGAAGAAAGAGAAAACTGTTCTTTATGAAGGACCATGGAATTATTATAATCGGACAGTTCACTGAGCAGTTGCTTTAAATATTCCATATTTTCTATAATAGGTTTCCATGTGTCAAAAGAAGTAACTTCCGGATGATGTGATAAGGTAAGCTGAAGGAAACTGTTGATGAGAGTGACGGGATTACGAATTTCGTGGGAAATACGTGAAAGATCCATACGATGAGATTCTTCCAGGCGATGAATCAGGAGATTTAATGTGGGATCATTTTCACAATATTGTTTTAATTGATGTTTTTCCATTGGGGATAACATAAAGAATGCACCTCTTTTCTTTATAAAATTCAGTGATAAGTCTATCATTGAAAAAAGAGGGCGACAACAAAAATCAAACGACGTAACCCGACGATAAGTTGGGAGATTATGGAGGTAGAAATGGACACTTGTATTTTTTGTAAAATTGCCAGCGGTGAGATTCCGTCGGCTACACTGTATGAAGATGAAGACTTTCGTGTAATTCTTGATCTGGGTCCGGCTAGTAAAGGTCATGCATTGATTCTTCCAAAAGAACATTATGCAAATATTTATGAGATACCGGATGAATTGGCAGAAAAAGTCATAAAGCTTGCAAAGAGAATGGCTTCTGCTATGACGAAAGCGCTTGGATGTGATGGATTTAATTTGGTTCAGAATAACGGAGAAGCGGCAGGACAAACTGTTTTTCATTTCCATATGCATCTGATTCCACGATATAAGGGAGATGGTGCCGGTGTTACATGGACTCCGGGAACACTTACGGATGAAGTGAGAGATGAGGTAGTAGCGAAAGTAAAAGCAGAGCTTGAACATTAAGAGAAAAAACGAAAAATGTTGTATCAGAAAAAAGCGTGATTGAACAAAAGAAAGGATGCTGCAGTATAATACAGCATCCTTTCGAGGCTTTATTTTGCATATTCACAGATCATTTGTACAATACGGCCTATGGAGTCCATTTGATTGCTTTGACTCATGGCCTGAATATAGGATTCTCGGTTTTGATACAGATCCTGAATAGAGGCAAGCAGTGATTCATCTGTAAGCTCTTCTTCTTCAAGTACTTTACTATAACCAAGACGTTCAAAGGAATGGGCATTCAGTATCTGGTCTCCACGGCTTGCATTGGCAGACAGAGGGATCAAAAGATTTGGTTTTTTTAGTGCACTGATTTCGCAGATCGCATTGGCACCGGCCCTTGAAATTACCAGATCTGCCAGTGCGAACAGGTCGGAAAGCTCATTCTTGATATATTCATACTGAACATAACCTTTCGTACCGTTTAGTGAATCATCCAGTTTCCCTTTACCACAGAGGTGGATTACTTCGAAGTCTTTCAAAAGGTCAGGAAGAATCTGGCGAACAGCAGTATTGACTGCAACGGATCCCAGACTTCCGCCGATGATCATAAGAACAGGTTTGTCTCCGGGAAGTCCAGTAAATGTAAGTGCCTTCTGTTTGTCTCCGCTCATAAGTTCCTGACGGATTGGAGTACCGGTGAGAACAGCCTTGTCTGCAGGGAGTTTATCTACTGTTTCCGGGAAGTTACAGCATACCTTTACAGCAGAAGGGATACACAGCTTATTTGCAAGACCCGGTGTCATATCGGATTCGTGAATGATTGCAGGAATTTTTCTGTGTTTTGCTGCAATCACCACAGGTACAGTGACAAAACCACCTTTGGAAAATACAACATCAGGTTTTAATGTTTTTAATAATTTCTTAGCTTCCTGATATCCCTTCAGTACTTTAAACGGATCTGAAAAATTTTTCACATCAAAATAACGTCGCAGTTTACCCGAAGAGATACCATAATAAGGAATCCCCATTTCTTCAATCAGCTTCTTCTCAATTCCGTCATAAGAACCGATATAGGAAATCTTAAATCCCTTTTCTTTCAGAGCGGGAATCATAGCGATATTTGGAGTAACGTGACCGGCAGTACCACCACCGGTAAGAACGATATGTTTCATACCTAATCCTCCTGAAAATATTACATTTATAAAATATGATGTAACAGTATTATTAATCTTACGATGGAAAAAGTCAAGAAAAGAGTTGCCCTCAGAGATGTAAGGCGCAGCGTTGCATTCATCTTTCACAGAGCGTATAATATAGTATAAGAATTTACATCGTCCGGAAAGGAGGATTTTTATGCAGTTAATGTTTATTGGTGCAGCACATGAAGTTACAGGCAGTTGTTATTATCTGGAATCGTCAGGGAAACGTTTTCTGGTTGACTGTGGGATGGAGCAGGGACCGAATTATTATGAAAATGAAGAAATTCCTGTGGCTGCTTCCGATCTGGATTTTGTGCTGCTGACACATGCGCATATTGATCATTCAGGGTTATTGCCACTGCTTTATGCGAGAGGATTCAGGGGAAATATCTATACCACATATGCGACAGCGGATTTGTGCGATATTATGCTTCGTGACAGTGCTCATATACAGATGTTCGAGGCAGAGTGGAAAAACAGAAAAGGAAAACGTGCCGGAAAAGAAGCCGTGGAACCTGTTTATACGATGGAAGATGCGTTAGGGGTAATCACTAATCTGGTTGGATGTCCTTATAAACAGATTCTTACGATTGATGATGGTATTCAGGTTCGATTTACGGATGCCGGACATCTTCTGGGTTCTGCAAGTATTGAGATATGGCTGGAAGAAGACGGTGAGAAGAGAAAAATTGTATTTTCAGGAGATATTGGGAATATAAACCAGCCCCTGATCAAAAATCCGGATTATCTTTTGTCGGCGGATTATGTAGTGATGGAATCAACATATGGGAATCGAACCCATGAGAGACCAACGGATTACACACAGGCATTGGCTGAAGTGATTCAGAAAACATTTGATCGGGGCGGAAATGTAGTAATTCCTTCTTTTGCTGTAGGAAGAACACAGGAAATGCTGTATTTTATAAGAAAAATAAATGAAGACCATATGGTCACAGGACATGAGAATTTTCCGGTAGTGGTAGACAGCCCCCTGGCTGTAGAAGCCACCAGTATTTTTAGGGAGCATTACAAAGAGTGCTTTGATCAGGAGGCAATGGAGCTGATTGAAAGGGGAGTCAACCCAATTACATTTCCATCATTACAGCTTTCTGTTACCAGTGAGGAATCAAAAGCGATTAACTTTGATGAACGGCCTAAAGTGATTATATCAGCAAGCGGTATGTGTGATGCGGGACGTATCAAACATCACCTGAAGCATAATCTCTGGAGAAAAGAGTGCACAATATTATTTGTGGGGTATCAGGCAACAGGAACGCCTGGGCGGGCTCTTATAGAAGGCGCACCACAGCTGAAGATTTTTGGTGAGGAGATTCAGGTAAATGCCAGAATATGTGTACTCCCGGGAATCAGTGGGCACGCAGATAATGTGGGGTTAATGAAGTGGGCATCTTCCTTTGTAGAGAAACCGCGTCAGTTTTTTGTATGTCATGGAGAAACAGAATCCTGTGAGACATTGGCAGGAAGACTAGAAGATGAACTTCATTATCATGCGATGGCACCTTATAGTGGTACAATTTACGATTTGAAAGAAGGAATTTTTGTCCGACAGACAGATGGTATACGTATACAGCAAAAAGCGAAACAGACAAAAGCATCCAGTGTATACCAACGTTTGGTTGCAGCAGGACAGAGACTTCTTACAGTGATCCGCCACAATGAAGGAGGAAGCAATAAAGATCTGGCAAAATTCACCAGTCAGATTAACAGTCTGTGTGATAAATGGGACAGATAATAAAGTATACGGCTTCACACTTGGTATATGTGAAGCCGTATGACTCCTTTGAGATTATTTCAGAGCCTGTTTCAGGGCCTGTGCCAGCTGATCTGGACATGAAGTTGGTTTGAATCCACAGTGGATTCCTTCCAGACGTGAGATGACCTCTTTTGCATCCTGACCTTCCACCAGAGCGCCAATTCCTTTTAAGTTACCATTACAGCCACCGGTAAATACTACATTGTGAAGCTTTCCGTCAATCAGTTCAAAACTGATCTGGGAAGAACATGTACCTTTTGTTTTGTATACCATAATATTCCTCCTGTTCTCATGAGTAAATTGCTTTGCAGATAACGTTGTCGATTGTGAAAAACGGCAACATTAAAATCCATTGGTATTATAGCAAAAAACAGTTTATATTTGAACAAAATAATGGAAATATTTTAATCATTGAGTGATTTATGATATAATGGGCGGTAGCAAGAAGAATGTGCCTGCACATTTTGAGAGCGGGGAATGATAAGATAGATATGGAGGAAAATAAAGTGAACAAAATAGGAATTATCGGAGCAATGAAAATAGAAGTGGAAACGCTGCAGGAACAGATGGAAAATGTGACTTTAACGAAGAAAGCTTCCATGGAATTTCATCATGGTATTCTGAACGGAAAAGAAGTAGTTGTTGTACAATCTGGTATTGGAAAGGTGAATGCGGCAGTATGCACACAGATCCTGGTTGATGATTTTCAGGTGGAAGCAGTTATCAATACAGGTATTGCGGGCTCTTTAAAAAACGAGATTAATATTGGAGATATTGTGGTATCCACAGATACTCTTCAACATGATGTAGATGCCAGAGAGTTTGGATATCAGAAGGGGCAGATTCCCGGAATGGAAGTTTTTTCCTTTGTTGCCAATGCGGCACTTCGTGAAAAGGCGGTAAGTGTGTGCAAAAAGGTGAATCCGGATATTGAAGTATTTGAAGGAAGAATCGTAAGCGGCGATCAATTTGTGGCCAATGCTGAGGTAAAGGATGAGCTGATTAAAACTTATGCAGGATGTTGTACAGAAATGGAAGGTGCGGCAATTGCACAGGTAGCGTATTTAAATAAAATACCTTTTGTCATTTTGCGTGCGATCTCAGATAAAGCAGACAATAGTGCAACCATGGATTATCCTACATTTGAGAAACAAGCGGCTTGGCACTGTGTAAATCTTGTGAGTGAGATGTTGAGAGAACTGTAATTAAAATTGAAGGTTTCTTCCATGAAAAAAGAGTGTCTGCGGCAAAAATAGAAAGAATTTGACGAACGATTTTGGTTTCAAATCCGGCATATGGGCGATATAATATCTCCAGAAGGCCGCTGGTAAGCCCCGGGGCTATGAACGGCTGGAAATCCTCCCGTTTCGGGAGACAAAAATAAGGGGGTAATCACATATGCTTCATGAATGGATGAAACAAAATCTGTTGCTTTATGGGATGATTGCGGCAGGAATATTGGGAGTTTTCTGCATTGTTATGGTGGATCACTTTTACAGCAGAGCTATGCGTGATTTACGCCGGATAACGGAACCAAAAGGAAAGTGGACAAAAGATTTTTTGAACGAATATCAGATGCGTCTTACACGTGAACAGGCAATCAATAACCCGGAAGTTTTTATTCGTACTCAGCTGGTGAAAGGAAAAGTGTGGGGAATCAGTCTGCAAAAATGGAAACAGGGGATTGGTTTTGGTGCTCTGCTGTGTTTCCTTTTGATGATGGCCGCTGTTTATGGAACATATCGCTATGAAGAAGCGGAACTGATGCGGTATCAATACGTTTTGGTAGGAGCGGGAATATTTGTACTGCTACTTCTGATGAAGCAATTTATGGGATTTATCAGTAAAGAGGATATTATTCTGGACGGGCTCATGGACTATATGGAAAATACCTCCCGGGCACCGGCACAGGATATTCAGATGGATAAGGTCAGGGAAGAGGCGAGGGAAGAATTGATTAACCGTGTTACGGAAGGAATTCAGCAGACCGCTGCCAGTGGGACAAAGTTTTCTCATATGCTGACACCGGAAGAAGATCATATTATGCGGGAGGTAATAAGGGAATATCTGACGTGAGAAAATCCTAAGAAAAATGACAGAAGTAAACATAAGATAAGGAAAATGAAATATGAAAATAGTTATTTTAGAAGCAAAAAGTCTGGGTGACGATATCTCTTTTGCCGCCTTTGAACAATTTGGAAAAGTAGAGGTTTATCCTCAGACGAGCAAAGAGCAGATGGCAGAGAGAATTCAGGATGCCCAGGTGATCATAGTAAATAAACTTCCGGTGTGCGAAGAAACGCTGAAGACTGCAGCTTCAGTGGAACTGGTATGTGTAACGGCCACCGGTGTCAATAATCTGGATGGAGAGTATCTGAAAAAAAGAAAAATAGCGGCGTACAATGTGGCTGGATATTCTACGGAGGCAGTAGCACAGCACACATTCGCTCTGCTTTTCTATTTGCTTGAGAAGCTTAGATTTTATGACGAGTTTGTTAAGTCGGGAGAATATGCGGACTGCGGAATGTTCTCCTATTATGGAGAAAAATTTACTGAGCTGTCAGGAAAGACATGGGGAATTTTGGGAATGGGCGCAATCGGAAGAAAGGTGGCTCAGATTGCGGAAGCATTTGGGTGTCGTGTGATTTGCTGTTCCGCTTCCGGGAACAGGTATAATACAGCATATGAACAAGTAGATTTTTCAACACTTCTGGAGCAGTCTGATATTTTGTCCATTCATGCGCCGCTGAATGTCCATACAAATAATCTTATGAACCGTGCGGCATTTGAGAAAATGAAAAAGACAGCTATACTTTTGAATCTGGCAAGAGGTCCGATCGTAAATGAGACTGATCTTGCCAAAGCGCTCAATACGGGAATGATTGCGGGCGCCGGACTGGATGTGCTGAGTACGGAACCGATTTCCCGGGATAACCCGCTGCAAAACATTCAGGACAGCAGAAAACTTCTGATTACTCCACATATCGCATGGGCAGCCACCGAAAGCCGTAAAAGATGTGTGGAAGAAACGGTGAAAAATATTAAAAGATATCTTCAAAACAGTTCTCAGAATAAAGTTTATTGATCCGTGTATAAGATATACCGGTGAATGATATATAAAAGCCGGCCCGAACAGAAATCAGGTGTATTTACCTGAAACTGTCCGGGCAAGGCTGAACTGTGATCTTTATTCTTCTATGATTTGGATTTCCAGATAATCAAAATCAATGGAATCAATGAAATTGTCTGCGTAAAATCTTGTTTTGTCGTGACGCTTAAAATCATTTACGTTGCTTTCCAGCCAGATGGGTTTACTGAGATCCCAGAGATAGCAGATTTCATCCAAAGAATGAAAAATTTTATGCGTTCTCGTGTCATCTGTTTCGTCACAGATAACAGTATCTTTTATCATGCGGTTATCTTTCCATAATTTTCCCCACAAACGAAACATATTTATTTTCCTCCTTATGATGCACTGTTGTAGGGGACCATAAATTACCAACCCATTTCCATAAGCCATTGGGTGACTCTTTCTTCCCGTTGCTTTTCGGTAATGGTATCTGATTTTCCAAGAATTAATTCTCCATGAATGTTGCCATCCAGAAGATACAAGATTCTACTGCATCTGCTGGCAATTTTGCTGTCGTGTGTTACCATCAGGATTGTGGTTCCTTCACGATTCAGCTCTACAAATTCTTCCATGACTTCGGCAGCTGTGCTTTTATTCAATGCACCGGTCGGCTCATCCGCAAATAGAATTTCGGGCTGGTTTATCATACTTCTGCATATGCAGGCACGCTGAAGCTGTCCACCGGAAACTTGAGTAATGCTTCGATCTGCCAGGTCAGAAATAGACAGTTTTTGCATCAGTTTTTTGGCATTTTCCGTTAATTCAGCTTTTGATTTTCTATTATCTTTTTTACCTTTATTTGCCTGTATCGCAGGAAGCAAGATATTGTCCAGAATGTTTAAATTGGACATCATATTCATTTGCTGAAAGACGAATCCCATACGGTGCAATCGGAGATTTGATTTTTCATCTTCTGAAAGTCCCGTAATTTCCTGACCGTTCAGCCAGACTTTTCCGCCGGAGGGCTGATCCATTCCCATACAACATTCAAAAGCTTTCACTTTTTTTATCACCATTATGCCGATCCAAACTGCAGTGCCTGCTGCTGTCAGAGAGATGATGGGTATCAAGAATAGTGTTTTATCCCAATCTATGACAAAATGGAAGCGATCTGCACCGAATGATTTCAAAATCATACCGCAGAGATATTCTCCGATTCTGTTTCCTGTGATTAATCCCACTACAGTTCCTATTATAGCAGGCAAAAGCCCTTTTATCATATAGGATTTTTTTATGCTGCCGCTGGTAAAACCAAGTGCTTTTTGCAGGGATATAGAATAACGATTTTTTTCCACGATGAGCCGTGTAAACAATGCCACCACCAGAGAAATAATGACAGCGCAATTATTGTGGCTGTTTTTGAAGCAAGACGGATTTCCTGCAATGTCTGTCCGTAAGTTCCTTTCACATAATCTGCGATATCTACAATCTTTATGCCTGTTTGGTTGTATTCTTCAATCCATTGTTCTTTTGAAACAGAATCTTCAAGTGAGACATATACGATGTTCCACATGGCAGGAATATTATCGTCCTTAATAGGAGATGATATTCCCACTTTCGCTGTTTTCCCTCCATTGGTAATATCGGAATAGATACCGCATATCGTATAAGATATTTGTGTATCGTTTATCAGAAGCTCCAGAGTGCTTCCCACAGACAGACCTAATTCTTCTGCATTCAAAGAAGACAGGGCAATTTCTTTTTCTCCTTCAGGTGCTTTCCCTTCTATGTAGCTTATGGGAAAAGCATTATGATCACCTGCTTCAACAGTCAGGTTTATCTGATTCCCGTCGGAAGATAAAGCGGGACAGGATTTCGTCTGAAGCACCGCATATTTTTTAACTCGTGAATCATTTTTAAGTTCAGTATCAATCCGCTCTGTTATGGTACGGATATTTTCTGTCTGCCTTATATCGATGCGAATTTCCCCGTCTCCGATTCCCATATAAGTAACAAATTTCGGAGAAGAAAGAGAACTGTACAAGTTTTGAGGTACAAGCATCAAAAAGGTGCAGGCAGCCACTACAAAACCGATAAACAGATATTGTCTGTGGTTATTTTTCTTATTCTCTGTCTGTTTGGGAAACAGTGCTTCCAAAACAGTGTATCGTTCTGTTTTTTTTAGACCACATCTGATAGAAAACAGAATAAGCCCTTCCGTAAGAAGTACTGCAAGAATAGAGAATATGTCTGACTGCCATCCTGCACTTGAAACACCATATAGTTCCTGCATTTGTCGGAGTAAAAGTTTCTGCATCGTGCGGGCCAAAACAAGTCCGATAAAAGCTCCACATACAGAAAAAAGAATATACTTTGCAAAATAAAGCTGACGAATCTCCTTTTTTCCAATTCCGAGTGCTTTCAGCATGCCAATTTCTTTTTTGTCTCTTTCTAGCCGCAAAGCAAGAATAAAACGGATACAAAGGATGGAAATGAGCAGGACGACTATGCTTACAAGCAAAATCACCAGAATCATCATTCCGTCGGAAAGGGCATTCATCATACGAATAAGTGGGCCGGTGATTGTCGGACCGTTGGCAGGAAGTCCCTCAGCGCATAGTCCGCGGCAAATACGCCAGTGTCAGTTCCGTCTTTCAAGAGAAATTCAATCAGATATTCTTCTTCACTTGATTCTGCGAGTTTTTGATAATCGCTTTCATTTACAAGAAATCGTTTTGAGGAAGCCATCATGGAGTTCATCTGGGAATCTCTGAGGAAACCTGCAATGTGCATCTTTTGACTGCCGATTTCCATGGTATCTCCAATGTGCAGATCATACTGAGTGCGATAACAGACAGGAACATATACTTCACCTTGAGAAACATTTAGAACGTGATTCTCTGTGCTCAGTAAATAATCAAATTTTTCTCCCTGCACGCAAAGACCATTATCCTGAGTACTGTCTGCCAGACTGTAGTTTCCCAGATAAATGCTGCTGTTTTCCAGATTCAGGTATTTGCATATCTGCCATTCCCTCACTTCGGAATGCGCAAGAGCAAAACGATGGAGTTGCGATTCATCCAGCTCTCCGGTATGCATTTGCAGAAAATCAGGTGTCTTTGCAGTTGCCATGAGATCGTCAATGGAACAGAGAAGATTGGTAAACAACAAAACTGTGAGAACAAGCAGCATGGATGAAATTGCCATAAATATAATTGTCATCGCGGATAATAATTTATTTTGTTTTATATCGTTCCTTATCAGCTTTCCTGTCATACTGTTTTCCTTTCCAGTGCCCTGACACTTTTTACGGGATATATCAACAGTGATGTTAAACTTAAAAAGATGCCTGCGGCTATGACTACAACGGCTGCGCCCCGACCGACTCTGATATGAAATTGTGCAGCAATACCGTCTGCTGCCGCACCTGCGGTTGCGTAGGCTACAACATATCCGATCTGAGATAAAAATCCGATCATGCCCCAGGCTCTTCCCTGCAGTTCATCGGGAATATTGGTTCTTACCAGATAATCCAGACAATTGTTGGCAAAGGGAAGCGTGGCAAAAAACAGAAAACCAAAAATGCAGATGATATAGATATTTTCCCGAATTCCGAATCCGATCATACCAATGCCCGCAAGGAACAAAGAAATACTCAGGATTTTTACATATCCTTGATGTAATCCTTTTGCACCTAAAAACAGGCTGGATACTAACATTCCACAGGCACAGATCGTTTCTCCGATACCCAGAATGGTACTGTTTGAAAAATCCAGAATCAGAGGTTCAGCCAAAATCTGTAAAACACCCATAAAACAAGTCATGACGGAGGATATTACGATCAAAATAAATACCCCACGTCGTTTGGTAATTGCTTTCCATCCCTGTTTTAAGCTTTCAGCAAAAGAACATTTATTTTCCATTTCTTTTACTGCGATTCCTTTTCTTACAACGGCGGTTGAAATCACCGTGAGAATGAAAGTACAGATATCAATAAGCAGCAGGAGTTTTATATTACTGACGGCAAGCAGAATTCCGGCTAAAATCGGAGAGATGAGATAGCGCGCACTTCCGGCTATGCTTACCATACCGCTTGCTTTTGAATACTCCTCATTGGTGAGCAAATCTGTAACAGTAGCACGATAGGAAGGTTCCAGGAGAGAGGAAAACACGGAACTTATAAATACACCAATACAAATCTGATAGAGAGCTGCATCTCCCTGAAGCATGCAGATTAATATATAGAGAATCCCCAGTGCGGATAAGCCATCCCCCATCATCATGAGCAATCTTCTGTCATATCTGTCTGCCAGCACGCCGGCAGGAACACTGAACAAAAGAGTTGGTAAAAATGCCAGCAGTGTGATGAGCGCCATGCTGGCAGCACTTTCTGTTTAATTAAATACATATACCCCCAGACCAAAACTGGTAAGACCGCCGCCGATGGAGGATACAAATTCTCCTGTCCAGAGCAGCATAAACTTTGAAAAATTGCTTTTTGTCTTCCCCATATGAAACTCCTCAATTCTTTCTTAGATATTGGGGTCAAAAGCTTTTGATCTCATGATGTCTGGTTTCGTTCTGGAAAATAGGAAGAATGGCAGACTGCATACTTCCGTGTTCCATCCCCAACAGTTGTTCCAGATTATAAATAAACGCAACGATTTTTCTTTGCCGTTCTTCTTCAGTGTATACAGTCATGGAATCAAAAGCTGTGCTGGAATATAACATAGTCATTTCCACCGCTTCTGCGGGATAATCTGTTCTGAAAATATCCTGTTGGATTCCCTCCTCAATCAGACCGGTAATCAATGGATTGACACCGCTTAGTAAAGTTCCCTGCATTTTCTGATGCATCAGAGCATTTTGCGGTTTGTGTACCTGCTGCATTACTTCCAACCCAAGTTCATTGTTTACATTCAGTGCCATAATTGTCATGGTCAGACGCTGCAGTACCGGAATTTCTTTCTTTTGCACGATGTCTGTTGCTTTTGCTATCAGTTGTCTTGTTATACGTTCAATCATGGCATCCAGAATATCTTCTTTTGATTTGAAATGATAATACAAGGTACCCCGGGCAATCCCGATTTCATTTAAAATATCATTTGTGCTGGTATGATCGAACCCTTTTGCTCCAAATAGCTTTTCTGCAGCATCCAATATTTCGTTTTTACGTTCTTCAGCTTCTTTTACTACTCTCATTTATATTCCTGCCATTTCCGGATAATATTAACAGACCGACTGCCTGTCGGTAATAGAATAACATAACAAGATGAATTTGTCAAAAGCTTCTGTCTCTTGTCTCATCAAATGATATAAGTATATTTTCTGAATTCATCAAATCTTAAGATTTTCCTCAACCTGCTCTAAAGATTTCCCTGATACCATAATTTTGTAAGAAAGAACAGCTGGCGTTTAGGTCGGCTATCCCCTATAATGGAAAGTGAGGTGAAAATAATGACTACAGAAAAAGGAAATCAGAAAAGGTACAATATATTAGTTTGCGATGATGATAGAGAAATTGTGGATGCGATTGAGATTTATCTTTCACAGGAGGGGTACCGTATCCTGAAAGCTTATGACGGAATTCAGGCGGTAAATATGCTGAAACAGGAAGAAATTCATTTGCTTTTAATTGATGTAATGATGCCGAATCTGGATGGTATTCGTGCGACCCGGAAAATCCGGGAATACAGCAGTATTCCGATTATCATTTTGTCGGCAAAATCGGAAGATGTGGATAAGATTCTGGGACTGAATATAGGTGCGGATGATTATATCACAAAACCATTTAATCCATTGGAGCTTATTGCCAGAGTAAAATCTCAGCTTCGCCGTTATACACAGCTTGGAAATATGGCGGTAGAAGAAAAGCAGGCAGTATATACCTGTGGCGGTCTGATGGTTAATGATGATCTGAAAACGGTAACGGTAGATGGTGAAATGGTGAAACTCACACCAATAGAATATAATATTTTATTATTGCTTATCAAAAATCAGGGAAAAGTTTTTTCTATTGAACAAATTTATGAAAATATATGGAATGAAGAGGCTATAGGCGCAGACAATACGGTAGCTGTGCACATCCGGCACATCAGAGAAAAAATAGAGATCAATCCGAGAGAGCCTAGATATCTGAAAGTGGTATGGGGGATTGGATATAAAATAGAAAAAATGTGACCCCTGTATGCAGGAGGTTATTGTTATGGAAGAAAAAAAACAGAGAAGTTTCTTTTTTTCAAAAGGGATCAAAGTGTTGTTGATTATTCTGTTCCTGGCTGCGATCGGTGTGTTTGCTGCAACTGTCACCATGCTGTTCGAATTGTTTCAAAGTGGTATGCAGCCTGAGCAGATTACCCAGAACCGTCAGTTATCTTATGAAGAAACATATCAGTGTGGAACAGCAGTGGCGCAGTTTCTTCACCGGCTTCCGGAACTGGCAACAGAGGGGAAGGCTTTTTTTACGAATGGCAAGCTGAATACGGAGAACAAAGTTGATATTACGGATCTGAGCAAAACCGGAAAAGAGATGAATAAAAACACCACATACACGGTAGGCGATATCCGTAAAATGTCAGAGGACGGTACTCTTCAGAGATTGGATGAAATCCTTTTTGAAGTGCGGAACAATATGGAAAATTCCTACTATGCAGATGAATTGACAGGGGAAGAAGTTTATGATGCCGATGAGGCTGCTTTGGAAGAGCAGGGTACTGTGACTGAAGAGAGTTCATGGCAGTATTCTCCGGCTTTTTTACAGCTTTATGATCAGGGAAAAGAAGAAGAGAAATATCTTCCGCAGTCGGGAATTACACTTGCTGACTATGCCAATAAAAATCCGGAAACTGTTTCTTTGCTGGATCTGTATCAAAGTTTGATCGATGCCGGTAACTTGCTTTCAATGTACAGCGGTATACAGGAAGAACTGGAAGCAGAATCCAATGTTATGTACGTGGTGAAAAATAAGGATGATGGTTCACTGTATACCAATGTCCCGGAGTGGGAAAATGGGTATCGGAAAATTGACAATATAGAACAGGTTTTGTATTTTCATGCGGACAGAGTAAATGGACGATTGGAAAATGTAGATGCGGACAGCGATGCGGAAAAATATCTGAAAAATTATTTTAGTAGTGTTATAATCTCCGGCGAGAATGAGACGATTGATGTTTTGCTTGACACAAATTATCCGGTTGTTGACGGAATCTATCATGAACGACAATATTATGAGCAATATTCCGGATGGGGAAAACTGCTGTTGATTGGTGCTGTGATAAGTTTTGTGTTGGGAATTGTCACTTTGGTACTGCTTACTATACAGGCAGGAAGAATCAGAATGGACAGGGAATTGCACAGAGCATTCGGTGATGGTGCACCTGCGGAAGTGGCATTGGCTGTAACCTTTATTTCTCTGGCCCTGCTATTGACAGTGGGAATTTTATTTATTGATGAAATGTATGCGTGGGATCTTTTTGCGGAAGTTCTGATTGTATCAGGCGAGGTTGCATTGGGAGGAATTTTCCTTGCGGCATATATGAGTGTGGTTCGCCGTATCAAAGGAAAAAGAATATGGAAGTCCAGTCTGTGCTATTCGATTGTTCAAAGCTGCAAGAAAGTCTACATGGCAAGAAAAACGTCAGGCAGGATGATCATTGCATTCAGTGTTTTAATGCTGGGTAATATCTTTGCAGTATCAGTATTTCGAGGATTTGGTGTAGTGCTGGCTTTGATTGGTGACAGTCTGGTACTTTTGTATCTGATCAGGGAAGGTGCAGGGCGTCAGGTGATCAGAGATGGGTTGGCACGTATCGCCAGTGGTGAACTGGATTTTAAAATAGATGCATCCGAACTGATCGGGGATAACAAAGAGATGGCGGAGGCTGTCAATCATGTAGGAGACGGACTGCAGAATGCAGTCAAAGAGACTTTGAAGAGTGAACGCCTGAAAGCGGATCTGATTACGAATGTTTCCCATGATATCAAGACACCGCTGACATCTATCATCAATTATGTGGATCTTTTAAAGAGAGAAGACATTCAGGATCCGAAAATAAAAGGATATATTGATATTCTTGACAGCAAATCTCAGAGACTGAAACAACTGACGGAAGATCTGGTGGAAGCATCCAAGATCAGTTCCGGTAATATCGTACTTGATATGAAGCCCATCCGGCTGGGTGAATTAATCCGACAGACCAATGGAGAATTTGAAGAGAAATTTGCGGCAAGAAGTCTGGAGATTATAAGCAGAATTCCGGAAGAGCCGGTAGTGATTCTGGCAGATGGCCGAAGAATGTGGAGAGTGATTGAAAATCTTTATAATAATGCCGCCAAGTATGCGATGCCGGGAACAAGGGTATATGTGGAAGTTAAAAAGATCGGATGCCGTGTAATCTTTGAGATAAAAAATGTTTCGGAACATCCGCTGAACATCCGTGCGGAAGAATTGACAGAGCGGTTTATCCGCGGTGATGTATCAAGAAGTACAGAAGGAAGTGGTCTGGGATTATCCATTGCTCAGAATCTGGTAAAGCTACAGCATGGAACTTTTGATATCTATCTGGATGGAGATTTGTTTAAAGTTACAATCACATTTGAAGCGACGGAATAAATAAAAAGCTGCGATACAATCAGAAATCTGATGTATCGCAGCTTTTGTCATGTATAAATATGAAACTATTCCTGGTTGTCCACAGAATCATTCGCATTATCACCGTCTGCTCTGAAAATATCACCGGTTTCTGTATTTTCTGCAGATTCAATCTCTTCCGGAGATTCGTTTGTTGGCTGAAGATTTTTGAATACAGAAGCATCAATTTCTTTAAGAGATTCATCAGAAGCATCTGCCGCTTCTTCCGGTATGTATTTATCAAATATCTTTACAAAGAAATTTGAGTTAATATATGCAATCACTGAGAATCCCAGAAGGATATAGAATAACAGCACATAAGCAAATGCAGTAGATACAACAAATGCCAGAACAATCGGTGCTGCGGTGATCACGAGCATCAGGATTGTATAAGGAAAATGCCGGATGGACATCAGGAATGCATTCAGGAAAGTACGCTTGATTGAGTTGTAAAACTTGGACAGAACAGGATAAATATAAATGAAAAGCATGACATAGACCGCTGTTCCTACCATAAATAAATAGTTAAGTACTTTATAAAAAGATGATTGTGTCTGCATAACCCGACAAAAGTACAGATCAAATACAAGCAGGATACCTGCTACCAGCATAATAATATTGATAATAATCCCCTGTTTCAGATTCTGGCGGAAAGAATGGAAAAATCCCCTTACAATATAAGTTTCTTCATTTCTTACCATTTTCAGTGTTACATAATACAAAGCAGTGATAGATGGACCTGCGGTCACGATCGGGAGACAACAGACAATGCATAGAAGATTCAGGATCATCAGGTCTGCGACTCTTCCCATAAAGACAAAGAATTTGTTATCCGGATTAAAAAGATTGCTCATTACATACTCCTCTTTTCTGAACGTTATTTTTGTTTTGGTGCATATCATTTTTCTGTGGCACAATGTGGATATCAAAAGTGATTACAGATTGTTTTGCTGCAAGCAGCTCCTACAATTCGGATTTTTATGGAGCTTCGATCCACTTCGTCCTCATTGTAGTGCGTGTCATAATAATACAGTATAACGAATATAATAGAAAATTGCAAATGAAGAATGTGTGAAAATAAAGAAACAGAGGTGAAGAAAATGCCCGACGAATAATTACTTTGGAAAAATAGAAAAGAAAAATCAAAGAGGTTCGTCAATGTGTATATGAAAAAACGAAATTTTTGGTTAAATTGCTACAAAAGCAAAAATAAGAAAGTAGTAGAGAACATTTTTGACAACCTGTTGTTGAAAACTTTGTGTATTTCGGGTATGGCGGACAGGAGTGATTTTAGGTATACTAAATTCAGTTACAGAACAGAAAGTTCTGACTGTGGAGACTATATAGAAAGAATTAGCAGGAGGTATTTTTATTATGGCAAGTTTATCCTTACAGCACATTAATAAGACTTATCCAAACGGTTTTGAAGCCGTAAAAGATTTCAACCTTGAGATCGAAGATAAAGAGTTTATCATTTTCGTAGGACCATCCGGATGTGGAAAATCTACAACACTTCGTATGATCGCTGGTCTGGAAGAAATCTCCGGCGGTACACTGAAAATTGGTGATAAAGTTGTTAACGATGTAGAGCCGAAAGACAGAGATATCGCAATGGTATTCCAGAACTACGCTCTGTATCCTCATATGACAGTATATGATAACATGGCATTTGGTCTGAAACTGAGAAAAGTTCCGAAAGATCAGATTGATAAAATGGTTAAAGAAGCAGCTAAAATCCTTGACTTGGAGAAACTGTTAGACCGTAAACCGAAAGCTCTTTCCGGTGGTCAGAGACAGCGTGTAGCTATGGGACGTGCTATCGTACGTGATCCTAAAGTATTCCTGATGGACGAGCCTCTGTCAAACCTGGATGCTAAACTTCGTGTTCAGATGAGAACTGAGATCTCTAAACTGCATGAGAGACTGGGTGCTACCATTATCTACGTTACACATGACCAGACAGAAGCTATGACACTGGGAACCAGAATCGTAGTTATGAAAGATGGTATCGTACAGCAGGTTGATACTCCTCAGAATCTGTACAATGCTCCTGGAAACCTGTTTGTAGCTGGTTTCATCGGATCTCCTCAGATGAACTTCCTGGATGCAACTGTTAAAGTTACAGGAAAAGATGTAGATTTGGTTGTTGGAAAATATACACTGAGACTGCCGGCTGAAAAAGCAAAAGCTCTGATCGATGGCGGATATGCTGGAAAGACAGTTGTTATGGGTATTCGTCCGGAGAACGTAACAGACGATGCTTCCCTGTTCCCGGAAAGCACAGTTGAAGCTACTATCAACGTATACGAGCTTCTGGGTGCTGAAGTATTCCTGTACTTCGATGTTGAAGGATTCAGCATGACAGCACGTGTTAATCCTCATACAACTTCCAGAACTGGTGATACCGTTAAATTTGGTCTGGATATGTCCAAAGTTCATGTATTTGACAAAGAGACAGAACTTACAATCACCAACTAATTACATAATGAAATCAAAGGCGCCAATACCTGAGGTAAGGTTGGCGCCTTTTTATGTTACAGAAAAGTTATTAGAATTCGTTGCTTTTTGCAGAAAAATACGATATGATTTAAGGAAAGAAAAAGGGACTGGATCAGGAAGGGAGTGAGAGCTTGGTTTCAAGCCAGGTATTACAAAAAACGATCGATGAATTGAGAGCCATTACCAGAATTGATCTGTGTGTGCTCAGCGTAGAAGGTCAGATGTTGGCATCCACTTTTAACGAAGGAGGGCCCAATCCGGATCATATTCGGGAATTTGCTTATTCTCCGGCAGACAGTCAGGTACTGCAGGGTTATCATTTCTTTAAAGTGTATGATGATCAAAGCGTAGAGTATGTACTTGTTACCGGCGGCGGCAGCGAAGATGCCTATATGATAGGCAAAATTGCAGTGAGTCAGATACAGAATCTGATCATTGCATATAAAGAGCGTCTTGATAAAAATAATTTCATTCAGAATCTTCTTCTGGATAACCTTCTATTGGTGGATATTTATAACAGGGCGAAAAAGCTCAGAATCGATACAGAAGCAAAACGTGTTGTTTTCATGGTAGAGACAAAATATGAAAAAGATAATAACGCCATGGAGACTGTAAAAAGTTTATTTGCGTCAAAACCGCGTGATTATATTACTGCGATTGATGAGAAAAGCATTATTATAGTGAAAGAATTGAAAGAGTCCGAGGGATATGAAGAGCTGAATCAGACGGCAAGAACGCTGGTAGATATGCTGAATGCAGAGGCAATGTCTCAGGTCAGGGTTTCCTATGGAAATGTAATCCATGAAATTAAAGATGTTTCTCGCTCATATAAAGAAGCAAAAATGGCTCTCGAAGTGGGGAAAATATTTTACTCGGACAAAGTGGTTATCCCGTATAATAATCTGGGAATCGGGCGGCTGATTTATCAGCTTCCTGTCCCACTGTGTCAGATGTTCATGAAAGAAGTTTTTGGAGAACAGCTTCCGGATACTTTTGATGATGAGACTTTGACAACAATCAACAAATTTTTTGAAAATAATCTGAATGTGTCTGAGACGTCCAGACAGCTTTATGTACATCGTAATACGTTGGTGTACCGTCTGGAAAAACTGCAGAAGAGTACAGGATTGGATATTCGTGTCTTTGATGATGCTCTTACATTCAAGATTGCAATGATGGTAGTCAGCTATATGAAATATATGGAAAAAAATGATTAAGCAGAATTATAGCTGTCAGAAAAAATGAATCAAAAACAGAGGAGAGATTATTATGATTCAATTATTGGAAGGCGGAACTTATCTGTTGAACGGAACTGAGATTGTAGAACCGGAAAAAGCGGTGACACAGGGACTTTCGGCACCGGATGAAGCAGCAAAACAGACAATAGCTTATGGGATCCTGGAGACGCATAATACATCCGGGAACATGAAAAAGCTGCAGATTAAATTTGACAAGCTTACGTCTCATGATATTACTTTTGTGGGAATTATTCAGACTGCAAGAGCTTCAGGACTGGAAAAGTTTCCGGTACCTTATGTTCTTACCAACTGCCATAATTCACTGTGTGCAGTAGGAGGAACCATCAATGAAGATGACCATATGTTTGGTCTTACCTGTGCAAAAAAATATGGCGGTATTTATGTGCCGCCTCATCAGGCTGTTATTCATCAGTTTGCGAGAGAGATGCTGGCCGGAGGCGGAAAAATGATCCTTGGTTCTGACAGTCATACCCGTTATGGTGCATTGGGTACGATGGCTGTGGGTGAAGGCGGACCGGAACTGGTAAAACAGCTCTTATCCAAGACCTATGATATTGATATGCCGGGTGTGGTGGGCGTTTATATGACCGGAACACCGATTCCGGGAGTAGGACCTCAGGATGTGGCTTTGGCTATTATCGGTGCAGTGTTTAAAAATGGATTTGTAAAAAACAAGGTAATGGAATTTGTAGGACCTGGAGTTTCCAGTCTGAGTGCGGATTTCCGTATCGGTGTGGATGTTATGACTACCGAGACTACTTGTCTGTCTTCTATCTGGAGAACAGATGAAAAGATTGAAGAGTTTTATGAGATTCATGGAAGAAGTGAAGAGTATAAAGAACTGAATCCGGGTTCGGTTGCTTATTATGATGGCATGATTATTGTAGAGTTGGATAAGATCCGTCCTATGATCGCTATGCCGTTCCACCCAAGCAACACTTATACCATTGATGAGCTGAATGCAAATCTGATGGATATACTGGATGATGTGGAAAAGAAAGCACAGGTCAGTCTGGATGGAAAAGTTGATTTTACGTTAAAAGATAAAGTACATGATGGAAAATTATATGTGGAACAGGGAATTATTGCAGGCTGTGCCGGTGGCGGATTTGAAAATATTTGTGCGGCAGCTGATATACTGAAAGGCACAAGTATCGGATCCGATGCATTTACTTTGAGTGTTTATCCGGCAAGTACACCGATTTATATGGAACTTGCTAAAAATGGTGCTTTGGCTACGTTGTTGGCAACGGGTGCTATTGTAAAAACTGCATTCTGCGGTCCCTGTTTCGGAGCTGGAGATACTCCTGCTAATAATGCATTCAGTATCCGTCATTCTACCAGAAACTTCCCGAACAGAGAAGGATCCAAAATCCAGAACGGTCAGATTTCTTCTGTTGCACTTATGGATGCACGTTCTATCGCTGCTACGGCAGCCAATAAGGGCCGTCTGACACCGGCTACGGAGTTCGAAGGAACTTATACGAACCCGAAATATTATTTTGATAAAACTATTTATGAGAATCGCGTTTTTGACAGTAAGGGTGTAGCTGATCCGTCTGTTGAGATTCAGTTTGGACCGAATATTAAAGACTGGCCCGAGATGCCGGCATTGTCGGATAACCTGATTCTTAAAGTTGTTTCTGAGATTCATGATCCGGTAACAACGACAGATGAGCTGATTCCATCCGGTGAGACTTCTTCTTATCGTTCTAATCCTTTGGGACTTGCTGAGTTTGCTCTTTCGAGAAAAGATCCTGCATATGTTGGAAGAGCAAAAGAAGTGCAAAAAGCACAAAAGGCGATTCAGGAAGGAAAATGTCCGGTAGATGCGCTGCCGGAACTGAAGCCGGTACTTGATAGAATTCATACAAAATATCCGGATGTAGATAAATCAAATGTAGGAATAGGTTCCACTATCTTTGCAGTGAAACCGGGGGATGGTTCTGCACGTGAACAGGCGGCGTCCTGCCAGAAAGTATTAGGAGGCTGGGCAAATATTGCCAATGAATATGCTACTAAGAGGTACCGTTCCAATCTGATCAATTGGGGTATGCTCCCATTCCTCATTCCAGCGGGAGATCTTCCATTTAAAAACGGAGACTATCTGTTCGTACCTGATGTACGGAAAGCAGTTGAGGAGAAATGGGATACTGTGACAGCATATGTTGTGGGCGATGAATTGATTCCATTCGAGATGAAGCTGGGGGATCTTACAGATGATGAAAGAACCATTATCCTGAAAGGATGCCTGATCAACTACTATAGAGGATAAATAAGTATAAAGGATAATGTCCTTATTATGAATGCCAGGTTGTATTACCGATGCTGTTTGTAATAAGGACATTATCCTTTTTATGAAATGTTTAAATTTTATGAATTATATAAATTGATAATACAATTATGAAATTATAAGACAAATAAACAGTTTAAAAGAAGAAAGAAAGTATATAATAAAAAAACTTAAAAATAATTCAAAAAAAGTGTTGACAAATCGAAAGGCATTTGGTATTATAATCTCAACAAAAAACAAAACACTTACTTCAAACATCAACCCCCATTTTCTATGATAGAGACGAGAAATCATCATAAGAAGAATGGAAACAAACCATAAAGAAATTGAATTCGAACAGATAATTTAATTAAATAATTAATTGAATCGGATTTCCAGAAAGTTTGGGTGGTAAGATTGAACGGAAAGCAATAAATCTTATTCAAACGTGAAAAGAAATCAAAAACAAATAATTATTTAAATCAAAGTTTATCATAAAGAATCAGTATTCTAAATGGGATGTAAAAAGTAATTGTGAAAAAAGATAAGGAGGAAGAGTCCAGTGGGAACATAAATTTTAAACAATCAATGTAAGAGTGGTATGATAAAGCATTCCCCGCAAGAAAGACCTCTCATGAAGGATGAAAAGAAAAAGAAAATCATACATAAGATATGAAAATGGATAGATGAAAGGTAAAAAGAGCTGATCCTTACATTGAATACAATACCACAAAAGTAATAGTGAGATTTTAAAAGATGTGTAAAGAAACATTTTTTAAAAAAATATCAAATCTATTGATTGTAACTATATAGAATAAAAGAGAAATGATCCGAATTGAATTATAAGGTTAATAAAGTAAGGTGTATCTGTTACAGGATAGCAGATATATTTGAAAATTAAAACCAAAATCAGATAGAAAATCAAACGTCTATATAGGAAATGAAAGTAGAAAAAAGTATTTTGAAAAATTTATAACCGGAATTATAGATTTGGAAACTTCCTATTATTATTAATAATATAGATATAACATTTCTAAGTAAGAAAGAAAACTTACGAGCAGGGAAGAAGAAAATATAAAATTTATATAGATAATTGAATAGGGAACTAAAAGATATTATATAAAAGAACTTATTAACATAAACAGAATAAAATAAAAGAAGAGGAAAATACAATTGAATAAAGAAGATCATTAGAACAACCGTTATATCAGAAAAATTCGATATAGCGGTTGTTCAGTTTTGTCTTGAATTAAATGTACTTGAACTTGTGTTTTTGCATACGAATCGGTATAATAGCGACAAATATATTGGATACTATAAGATGGAGTGTATGTATGAAGAACTGGAGCAGTGAAGATGTTTTATATGAGGACAAACAAATTCTGGTATGCAGAAAGCATGCCGGTATGGCGGTTCAGAGTGCCAGAATCGGACAGATGGATATGGAGAGTGCGCTTAAAAACTATCTGAAAGGTGGATTTGTGGGCGTTGTACAGAGATTGGATCAACCTGTGGAAGGGATTCTGGTATTTGGGAAAAGCTCTATAGCAACAGCCAATCTGAATCGGCAACAGCAGGACGGGAGAATGAAGAAAAAATATCTGGCGGTATTTACCGGAGAAGCAAAAGAGGGGAATAAGCTGGAAGATATTTTGATAAAAGACAGCAGAACGAATACATCACGGGTTGTGCCTGAAGGAACACCGCAGGGAAAAAAATCCGTTTTATATTATAAAATTTTAAACATAACTGAGACGGCAGGACTGGCTGAAGTGACGCTCCAGACGGGAAGGCATCATCAGATTCGAGTCCAGATGTCACATCATGGAATGCCTTTATGGGCAGATGGAAAATATAACAAGCATCTTTCCGAAGAAGAAAAAGGACAAACGATAGGTTTGTGTGCGTATCGACTGGAGTTTGAGCATCCTGGAACAGGAAAACAAATGAAATTTCAGATAGAGCCGGAGGGAGAGATTTTCAAAAAACTGTCAGCATATTAGCAACCGCAAAACAGATACTATGAAAAGGATATTTATTGAATCTGTTTCATAGGGAGTGTGGTGACGGAAGTGGATTGGAAAAAAATAGTGACGATGACAGGAATCGGAGTGGTGATTTATGCGGGTATGAAATATCTGCTGCCGCCGGCGATTCCTTTTTTATTGGGGTGGTTTCTTGCATCCATGGTACTTTCGCCGGCAAAATGGTTGGAGAAAAAATTGCATATCAGAAGAGGAATTGCCGGTGGGATTTTGATTGGAGTTATAGTGTTTGTGTTAGCCTGGGGGATCTGGAAATTATCCGTCATGGTGATTTCCCAGGTGGAAAATCTTATGATAAATATTGGAGCATGGGAAAAACATGTGGACAGATTTTTAAATTCATGCTGTCGTATGATTGAAACCTATACAGGAATCTGTGCGGAAGATGCAAGAAATTTTTTGTTGTATCAGACCGGCAGGATGCAGGAAGAAGTACAGAATAAACTGGGAAGTGTCTGCTTCGATTATCTGGTAACTATGATCAGAGGAATTGTTGTCCTGATCGGCGGGATTCTGGTGATAATTATTTTTGGAACATTGGTAATAAAAGATATGGAAACATTTCGGGAGAAAATCAACAGGGGGAAATTGACAGGTAAGATTGCTTCTGTCTGGAGAAAAATATGCCATGCAGGAGGAAGATATCTGAAAGCGCAATGTATTTTGATGATGATGATTTCCATTGTGTGTGTGATTGGATTCTGGATTTTGGAAAATCCTTATTTTGCGGTTGCTGGTATTATTGTAGGAATATTAGATGCGCTCCCTTTGATTGGTGCCGGTACGATATTGATCCCCTGGGCTGTTTTGTGGATGCTGAAAGGGGAATATCTGACGGCTCTTGGTTATTTGATTCTATACTTTACGGTGAATCTGACCAGACAATTTCTGGAACCGAGAATTTTGGGAAAAGAGATCGGACTTCACCCTGCTGTGATGCTGGTTTCGGTTTATGGCGGCTTTTATTTATATGGATTTGGTGGTTTTTTTCTTGGACCTGTGACGGTATTGATTTTGAGAGCTGTGTGGGAAGAAATTATGATTTTCAATAAAAAAGACACAAAAAAACCACAAAAATCTTAAGAATCGCCTATAGACTATTTTTTACTTTCATGTATAATAAAGGCGTGTTATGTGGTGTGCGTATATGCATGAAGGAAACGGTAGCAGACAATTGTCATTGAAATCAAGGGGACTGTATGATGAAAAAAGAGCTGAAAAAACTGGCAGCACTGCTGTTGACGGGAGTGCTTTTGGCTGGCTGCGGAACAGGAAAACAGAATGCTGCACAGCAGGAGAAGACAGATAACGGAAGTTCGGATCGCACAGAAGAGACAGAAAAAGATATGGATGAATCACGGACTTCAGAATTGGATGCTTCAGGAGATGCGACGAAAGATACGGAAAATGATGGGCAGGAAAAAGAAGTGGAGATTGAACTTCCGGATGAAGAAAAGCTTGTGACAGATTATACTTCCGTGAAGGGCTTAATTCTGGAAAAGAAAAGCAGACTTGCTTTCGTAGTAAAAGGTACGAGTACCGGATACTGGGGAGCGGTGAAGAAAGGAATCGATCAGGCAATAGGAGATTTGAATCAGGAACTTGGCTACGAAGATGCAGATAAGATTCAGTATACTTTTGAAGGACCTAAAAATGAAGGCGGAGTGGATGAACAGGTAAATATTCTGGATGCTGTTATTTCAGAAAATCCAGATGTACTTTGTCTTGCTGCGGTAGATATGGATTCCTGTGGAGCACAGATGGAAGCTGCCCGGGAAAATGGAATTCCGGTGATCATCCTGGATTCCGGAGTTGCGAATAATGATTTGATTGACGTGGTTTGCGCAACCGATAATTATTCTGCCGGCGCGGAAGCGGCAAAAAGACTTTGTGAAATCATTGGTGAACAGGGTGAAATAGCAGTGGCGGCACATCTCCAGCTGGGTGAAAGCAGCCAGGAACGGGTAAAAGGATTCGAGGATGAAGTTGCGGAAAATCATCCGAATGTTTCGATTGTTTCAATTTCTTATGAGCCTTCCAAAGAGGAAGAGCCTTCCATTGAAGAGCAGATGAAAGAGACGCTGGAGCAACATCCACAACTGAAAGGATATTTCTGTACCAATGAAGTTATGAGTGAAACGGCGCTGACTGTCCTCAAAGACTATGCAGACAGGAATCTTCAGCTGGTCGGATTTGATATGGGAAAAGCTCAGGCAGAAGCCGTGCGAAACGGCACGGAGGTGGGAATTGTCTGCCAGAACCCGTACGGAATGGGATATGCTACGGTAGTAGCAGCAGTGAGAGCCGTATTAGGCATGAAAAATGATGAATTTATTGATGCCGGATATCAATGGCTGGATCAGAGTACTATCGATCTGGAAGAAAATTCCAAATACTTATATGAATAAATCCATAAAAAATGTGTTCTACATACGAATATCATTGGGTGAAGAGTGCCTGATATTGGTATGTGGGACACTTTTTTTGACCTCGTGATATTCTATTTCTCATAGAAATCTAAAGTATAAAAAGAAACTTTTTAGACAAACTGATAATAATGTCCAAAATTAATAAAATAAATTATGAAGAAAATAAAAATATAATTTGGAAATTGTAAAATCTTTTAAAAGATTAAACGGAAATCGTTGAGCGATTAGTGACTTTGTGATAAAATCTATATATCTGATAGTGTTTCATTGGTAAAATGACAAATAATACCAAAGGTATAAAGGAGCGGATACAATGAAGAAATGGATGAATATTATAAAGTATATCACTGCATTCACGCAGTTCGGACTTTCATTTGTTACCCCGCTTTTATTATGTCTGGGTGTTTGCTGGTGGCTGTCAGAGTATACGGGAGTGGGCGGATGGGTTTTCATCCCCGGATTTTTTTTCGGACTGGGCGGTTCGTTTATGGTAGCGTACAAGTTATACCTTTCCGTGACAAAACGTGAAAAAAAAGAAAAGAAAAAGGAAAAAGTATCATTTAACAGGCATATGTGACCGGGGTAACTTTTATAATGAAGTTGGAATGAAAGTCTGGAAATGTACGCAGAATATGTGCGAACGGAGGAAATTATGAGCAATTTTATGGACAATGTTCAACCAGCGGTGAAAAAAGAAACAAAACGAGTGGCGGTCAGTACGGTGACGGGTGTCATCCTGATGTGGATTGTTATCGGAGTCCTTCATCTGGTATTACCGGAGAAAGTTCCGTTCAATTACACGGTGATTCTGGGAGGAATCGGAGGAGGAATCATAGCTGTACTGAATTTTTTTCTTATGGGGCTTACGGTTCAGAAAGTAGCTTCGTCTGAGCATGAAAGTGCTGCCAGGATGACAATGAAATCCAGTTACTCACAGAGAATGATGCTCCAGATTTTATGGGTGATCGTGGCAATTGTGGCGCCCTGTTTCTGGTTCGTTGCGGGAATTCTTCCTCTTCTTTTCCCAAGTCTTGGTATCAAAATTATGGGTATCATGAAAAAATAGAAGGTAATTAAAACAGGCTGAATAATTACAGCGGAGAGAGGAAATACAGCCAGATAGGAGGTGGAGATATAGATGGAGTTAGATATTTCCGGAGCAAAGGTCCTGTTTACGGTACCAATTGATCTGCCGATACTGGGAGAACTGCAGATCAGTGAAACAATTGTTGTAAGCTGGATTGTTATGCTACTGATTACGGGACTTTGTATCTGGCTGACTCATGACCTGAAAGTGGAGAATATTTCAAAAAGGCAGGCAGTTGCCGAGCTTCTCGTGGAAAAAGCCAATCATTTTGTAATTGGCAATATGGGAGAGAAGTTTCGGTATCTGATTCCTTTTGTGTCGGCACTGTTTGTTACGAGCGTTGTGTCGAATCTGATTAGTCTGATCGGACTGAGGAGTCCTACGGCAGATCTTTCAACAGAGGCTGCGTGGGCGGTGGTTGTATTCATTATGATCACATCTCAGAAAATTAAAACCAGTGGAGTTGGCGGCTATCTGAAAGGATTTACTACACCGATCGCAGTTATGACACCGTTCAATATTCTTTCGGAGCTGGCTACACCAGTCAGCATGGCCTGCCGTCATTTCGGTAATATTCTTTCAGGTGTGGTCATCAACGCACTGCTTTACAGTGCACTGGCAGTTGCAAGTTCTGCGCTTCTGGGATTGATTCCCGGTATCGTAGGAGATGTGCTGTCACAGATACCGGTTCTTGATGTCGGTATTCCTGCAATTTTATCTGTTTACTTTGACTGGTTTTCAGGTGTAATGCAGGCATTTATTTTCTGCATGCTGACGGTTATGTATATTGCGAATGCAGCAGAAGAAGGATGAGAAAAGTATTAATTTAAAATCATATGAATAATAGGAGGATTACATTATGGAATTTCAATTACTTGCAAAAGGTATTGCACTGGCAGGATGTGCTATTGGAGCTGGCTGTTCTCTGATCGCCGGTATCGGCCCTGGTATTGGTGAAGGTAATGCGGTGGCAAAGGCACTGGAAGCGATCGGCCGTCAGCCGGAGTGTAAAGGTGAAGTAACTTCTACTATGCTTCTTGGTTGTGCGATTGCAGAGACTACCGGTATTTACGGTTTTGTAACAGGTCTGCTGCTGATTTTCGTGGCACCTGGTATGTTTATGAAGTTCCTGGGCTGATAAAGCTGCAGAGAAATGAAACATGCAGTTTTCGGGTGATTGGCGAATGCCTGAAAAGTGCAAAGATGTGAAAACAGGAGGTTATAAACATGCAGGTACAGGAATTGGTAGGAATTGTGCCGTGGACTTTCATAGCGCAGATCTGCAACCTGTTTATCCAGGTTTATCTCATCAAGCGTTTTCTGTTTAAACCGATCAATGAAATGCTGGAAAAACGCAGGGCTATGGCAGATGCCGAGATACAGGATGCCGTCAAGGCAAAGGATGAGGCAAATGCCATTAAAACAGAATATGAGCAGAATATGCTGGAAGCAAGGAACAAAGCCAATGAAATTCTGGTAACAGCGCAGAAAACAGCTGCTCTTCAGAGTGAAGTGATGCTGAAAGAGGCTTCCACACAGGCGGCAGCACTTAAGGCAAAAGCTGAAAATGATATTGCTCAGGAGAAGAGAAAAGCGGTAAACGAAATCAAAGATGAGATCGGTGGTATGGCAATGGAGATTGCCGGTAAGGTAATTGAACGCGAAATCTGTGAAGAAGACCACAAGAAACTGATTGACGAATTTATATCGAATGTAGGTGAGGCATCATGACGCAGACTGCCAGATTATATGGCGGCAGCATGTATGAACTGGCTGCCGAAGAACAGCTCACGGGCATTATTCTGGAACAGATGCAGATGATCCGGAAGCTTTTTCGTGAGAATCCGGAGTATGTGAAGCTCCTGATGGAGCCATCGATTCCGAAGGAAGAGCGGACGAAGCTGATTGAGGAAGCGTTTGGTGCCCAGGCAGAGCGATATTTGGTGAATTTTATAAAATTGCTGTGTGAACGGAATATTCTGATGGAATATGCAGGATGCTGCGAGGAGTTTACACGGCGTTACAACGCGGACCATAACATTGCGGAAGCAGTTGTTACAAGTGCTGTAGCTCTGGATGAAGAGCAGCAAAAAGCACTGGAGAAAAAACTGGAAAAAATCAGCGGAAAGAAGATTTCCATGATCATAAAAGTGGATCCTTCTGTAGTGGCAGGTCTTCGAGTGGAATTGGAAGGAAAACAGCTGGATGGAACGGTGCAGGGTCGTCTGGCAAGTATTTCCAGAAAACTGAATGAAATAATTGTTTAAAGGATGGGAATGGAACTATGCAATTAAAACCTGAAGAAATATCCAAGGTCATCCGCAGTCAGATCAAATATTATGAAAATACGATTCAGCAGAATGAGACAGGTACAGTTTTGATGGTAGGTGACGGAATTGCCAGAGCCAGTGGGCTTGTGAACTGTATGGCAGGAGAACTGCTGGAGTTCGAAGATGGAAGTTTTGGTATGGCGCAGAACCTGGAAGAAAACAGTGTGTCCATTGTATTATTTGGTTCCGATGAGAAGATCGGTGAAGGTCAGACCGTAAAACGTACCGGTAAGGTAGTATCCGTACCGGTAGGTGAAGCTATGATCGGACGAGTGGTGAATTCACTTGGGCAGCCGATTGATGGAGCAGGACCGATTGTGACAGAAGAGTTTCGTCCGATTGAAAGTCCGGCTCCCGGAATCTGTGAAAGAAAATCAGTATTTGAACCTCTTCAGACAGGAATCAAGGCAATTGACTCAATGGTACCGATTGGAAGAGGACAGCGAGAACTTATTATCGGTGACCGTCAGACGGGTAAAACCACACTGGCTGTGGATACAATTATCAACCAAAAAGGGAAAGACGTAATCTGTATTTATGTGGCAATCGGTCAGAAACGTTCTACTGTGGCAACATTAGTAGAAAATCTGACAAGAAACGGAGCGATGGATTACACGATCGTTGTAGCGGCAACTGCATCTGAAGCAAGCCCGCTGCAGTACATTGCACCGTATTCCGGCTGTGCAATGGGCGAGTATTTTATGTATAAAGGCAAACATGTATTGATCATTTATGATGATCTGAGTAAGCACGCAGTGGCTTATCGTGCGCTGTCTCTTTTGATTCGCCGTCCACCGGGACGTGAGGCGTATCCTGGAGATGTATTCTATCTTCACTCCAGATTGCTGGAGCGTGCAGCGAAACTGGATGATGAGCATGGCGGTGGTTCTCTGACGGCGCTCCCGATTATTGAGACGCAGGCCGGTGATGTATCTGCCTATATTCCGACGAATGTTATTTCCATCACAGATGGTCAAATTTTCCTGGAGACAGAGTTGTTCCACTCAGGTATTATGCCGGCAGTAAACCCAGGTATTTCCGTATCTCGAGTTGGAGGAAATGCACAGATTAAAGCAATGAAAAAAGTTGCAGGTTCTCTGAAACTGATTTATTCGCAGTACCGCGAGCTGCAGAGCTTCGCACAGTTCGGATCAGATCTGGATCCGGATACTAAAGCACGTCTGGAACAGGGCGCACGTATTGTGGAAGTGCTGAAACAGAATCAGAATGCTCCGATTGCGGTGGAAAAGCAGGTGGCGATTTTGTATGCGGTAACCAAAGGCATTCTGTCAGATGTTAAAGTAGAGGATGTCAGAGAATATGAATCCGGTTTATATACGTATCTGGATACCGATGCACAGGGCGCTGAGGTGATGCAGGAAATCCGTATTACTGGTAAACTGGAAGCGGAAACTGAGGAAAAACTCAAGAGTGCAATCGGCCGGTATACGGAGAATTTTCTGGATACAAGAGCGGGAAAATAAGTGATTAGGAGGTAGCATATGGCTGCAAATATGAAGTCGGTAAAGCTGCGTATTAAGAGTGTGCAGAGCACCATGCAGATTACCAAGGCGATGGAACTTGTAGCATCCTCCAAACTGCGTAAAGCAAAAGAACGGGCGGAAACCTGCCGTCCTTATTTCCGGGAACTTTATAATACTCTGCAGAATATTGCAGAAGAAAATACAGATTTCTCTTCTGTATATGCGAGGGAAGCTTCCAGTGAAAAATATTGTTATGTGGTGATAGCCGGAGACAGAGGGCTTGCCGGTGGATACAATACGAATCTTTTTAAATGTCTGGAGACAGACAGTAAAGGAAAAGATTTTTCGGTTCTGCCCATCGGTAAAAAAGCAGTCGAATATTTCCAGAGAAAAGGGATTCCCTGCGTGACGGAAGCGTTTGCTGAAATTGCAGACATTTCTGTTGCGGATTGCTTTGAGATGGCACATCTTTTATGTACAGAATTTAAAAAAGGTAGATTTGGTCATATTGAATTGTGCTACACTACATTTGTTTCCATGCTGTCTCAGCAGCCGGAGGTGTTTTCAACACTTCCGCTCACGGAACTCGCAAAAGGGAACCGGAAAGCCAAAGAAGATGAGACACAGAATAAAGTGAAAAGTCTGATTCTGTATGAGCCGGACAGTGCAGAGGTTTTTGATGCGATTGTTCCCGAATATATGGCCGGGTTGATCTATGGTGCCGTATGCGAGAGTCTTGCCAGTGAGCTGGCAGCCAGAAGAACAGCCATGGAGGCTGCTACAAGCAATGCGGAAGAAATGATCGAGAAGCTGAATCTGTATTATAACAGAGCACGTCAGGCCAGCATAACGCAGGAAATCACAGAGATTGTTGGAGGTGCGGAAGGCATCTGATCGATAGGCGGTGAAAGACAGTATTGCCGCGTAATTATAGATTAAGAGGAGATTCACAGAACATGAGTGAAAAACACATTGGTGAGGTAGTGCAGGTCATCGGTCCTGTTTTGGACATTCGCTTTGCGCATGATGAACTGCCTGCACTTCTGAATGCCATTGAAATTGATAATAAAGGCGCAAAGCTTACAGCCGAAGTCGCTCAGCAGGTTGGTGACAATACGGTGCGCTGTATTGCCATGAATTCTACGGATGGTCTGGTGCGAGGCGTGAAGGCTGTGGATACAGGTGCTCCCATCGCAGTTCCGGTAGGAGAAGAATGTCTGGGTCGTGTGTTTAATCTTCTTGGGGATCCGGTAGATAACCTTCCGGCACCAGAAGCAAAAGAGCACTGGCCGATTCATCGTCCGGCACCAAGTTATGAGGAACAGACTCCGGCGACAGAGATTCTTGAAACAGGAATTAAAGTCGTAGATTTGATTTGTCCTTATGCGAAAGGTGGTAAAATCGGTCTGTTCGGAGGAGCCGGAGTAGGTAAAACGGTTCTTATCATGGAACTGATCCATAATGTGGCAACGGCCCACGGAGGACTTTCTGTATTTACAGGTGTAGGAGAGCGTACCCGTGAAGGAAACGATCTTTACAATGAAATGAAGGAGAGCGGTGTTATCGATAAAACTGCTCTGGTATATGGACAGATGAACGAGCCGCCTGGGGCTCGTATGCGAGTGGGTCTTTCAGGACTTACCATGGCGGAATATTTCCGTGATGTGAAAAATCAGGATGTGCTTCTGTTTATTGATAATATTTTCCGTTTCACTCAGGCTGGTTCAGAGGTGTCGGCATTGCTCGGACGTATGCCGTCTGCAGTAGGTTATCAGCCCACGCTGGCTACGGAGATGGGTGCACTGCAGGAACGTATTACTTCTACGAAGAAAGGTTCCATTACCTCTGTTCAGGCTGTTTATGTGCCGGCCGACGACTTGACAGACCCGGCTCCGGCAACAACATTTACCCATTTGGATGCAACAACAGTATTATCCCGTGAAATTTCCAGTCAGGGTATTTATCCGGCTGTAGATCCGTTGGATTCTACCAGTCGTATCCTTTCACCGGAAGTGGTCGGAACAGAACATTATGAAATTGCCCGTGCAGTACAGAAAGTACTTCAGCGTTATAAAGAACTGCAGGACATCATTGCGATCATGGGTATGGATGAGTTATCAGAAGAAGATAAACAGACTGTTAACCGTGCACGTAAAGTACAGCGTTTTTTGTCTCAGAGTTTCTCTGTGGCGGAGCAGTTTACCGGTATGCCTGGTCAGTATGTTCCTCTGAAAGAAACACTTCGTGGTTTCAAGATGATTCTTGACGGTGACTGTGATGATATTCCGGAAAGCTGTTTCCTGTTTGCGGGAACAATTGATGATGTTTTCGAAAAAGCAAAGAAGATGTAAAGGAGGATGTCTATGAGGACTTTTCCATTACGAATCGGAACACCGGACGGATTGCTTTTTGAAGGCGATGTGGAGCGCGTGGTGTGCAGAAGTATCACAGGTGATCTGGCAATTCTTGCAGGACACTGTAATTTCTGTACAGCTCTCGGTATGGGAGAAGCACACATTGTGACAGAGGACGGTACAAGACGTCAGGCAGCCTGCATCGGCGGTATGCTTTCTATGATTGATGGGACATGTCATCTGTTGGCAACTACCTGGGAATGGCAGGAAGATATCGATGCCGAGAGGGCACAGGAAGCTAAGAAAAGAGCTGAAAATATGCTTGCCAAAGGCGGACTTACAGACAAGGAATATAAGATTGTGGAGGCAAAACTTCAGAGAGCACTTGTTCGTCTGAGTGTAAAAGGTTAAAGTAAAACGGCATTTGCAGATGTAAAATTTGCGGATGCCGTTTTTACGGAAAGAGGGATAAAATGTTGTTATATATTACACGTCATGGGGAAACCACCTGGAATGTGGAAAATAAAGTTTGCGGACGTCCGGATGTGGAGCTTACTAAACGGGGAAGAGCGCAGGCGATGGAACTGGCAGAGGAATTGAAAGGAAAAGGAATTACGAAAATGTTGGTATCTCCACTGAAGAGAGCCAGAGAGACGGCGCGTTTGGCGAATACTTATATTCAGGTTCCGATGGAGATTGAGGAAAGACTGATTGAACATAGTTTTGGAGAAATGGAAGGACTGCAGAGAGATGATCCGATATTTCAGGAACAGAAGAGAAATATCACCTGCCGTTTCCCGGGGGGTGAGTCCGTACTGGACGTAACTCACCGTATCTACAGCCTGTTGGATGAAATTCCCCAAAAGTATCCTGGGGAGACAATTCTTCTGGTGTGCCATGGGGCCGTCAGCCGTGTGGTGCATACCTATTTTACGGATCTGGAAATTGATAAGTTTGGTAAATTTTGTCTGGGGAACTGTGAACTAAAGTCTTATCAGATGCCTATTTGACAAGAATAGATATTTCCTTAAAACCTGGATATAATGAAGTCTCCATTAACTCAAACAGCAGAGATTCATAGGAGGTCACGGTCACGCCCGCATTTTCCATTCGACGCAGAGCTGTTGCTTTGTCCGTTGGTTTTCGGGAGGAAACGCAATCTTCAATCAGAATCACATCGTATCCATTTTCCAGAAGATCAAGAGCGGTCTGCTGAACACAGATGTGGGTTTCGATTCCGGTGAGAATGATCTGACGGCAGCCGGAATTCTGTATAAATCTGCGGATTTCAGAATCACCCCAGCAGCTAAAAGAACGTTTCTCCAGATAATGTTCTGTTCCGGCATAATGGAAAATAGAAGGGTCAGACATGCCCAGACCTTTTGTGTATTGCTGAGTGATCAGCAAAGGCACTTCAAGAATTCGCAGTCCCTGTAGCAGAATTCCGGTATTTTGAAGCAGCAGAGCGGACTCGGAGATAGAGGGAAGCAGACGAATCTGATCATCAATAATGAGTGCTAAACATTGGTCTCTTTTGATTTTCATGGATATATCCTCCTGTACTGTCATGGAATTTATACACGCATTATATCACATCTGAAAAAACAATGCATATAGTATTATGAAATGATGTCCAGAGGTAAATGTATGCAGTTTGAACAACCGCTTCCATTTTATATGGCCTATCCGTTTTTGATGCCATTTGATCAGGAACGGGAGCAGGAAAAAGATTTACAGCTTATGCAGTCCTACTATTCCCGCAGAGCCTCAAGAATTCAGGAAAAGGTAGAAAGAGAATGCGATCGCATGGAATATGACGGCAGTATGATGTTTGATGAATATCCGGATAAATTTATGATGGAACATCTTTGCCGGAAAATTGAGAGAGAGATACTGTCAGAAGATGAAAAAGAGGATCAGCAGCAAAGTAAAACAGACACCCGAGCGATGGAGAGAGATCGGGGAGACGGACTGAGAGATCTGATCGGAGTATTGCTTTTCAATGAGATGTTTCGAAGAAGATGCCGCCACCGCAGATGCCGCCGATTCTTCTAAAAAACAAACCTGAAAGAAGATAATATTTCTCTGCATAAAGTATAGAAAAATTTGAGGGATAGGCATACTTTTTGATTCATATAGCTGATAAAGCAAAGTGGCTGCTGATGGTATATCCTGTGCTTCAATGCCATTGATGCACAGGATATACCATCAGCAGCCTCAAATAATTTATCGACTATACGAATCAAAAATTATAATTTGGGTGTTGTGGTTTGTACGGAAAACTATTAGAATAGAAGTGTTATTAGAAATCAGGTATCATTTTTTGAGAATAATTACCAGCAGGTGAATATAGATGACAGAAATTCAACAGATTATAGATAAATATCTGGATAAGAATCTCCGCCAGATTGTGATAAGCGGAGCAAGAAAAAGGGATGGGATTTCCAAAATCCGTATCCGACCGGTATTGATAAAAGAAAAACTGATGTTTCAGTGTACCAAAACCCTGGGTCCGAAAGAATTTCATGAAAATCATGGAAAAACAGAGACAATTGAGCTGGCAAAAGACTGGCTGATGACTGGATTTCGGCAGCTGCAGCTTGATAGTATAAAGGGAAATGTAAATATACTGGTTAGTAAAAAAGGAAAGTTTACGATAAAGGAAAAGAGATATCCGAACACGGCTGAGAATGCATGCTGTGGAGATGAGGAACGCAAAGACCGGGAATTAACCCACAACAGAAAAAAAAGATATATTTTGGAGGAGGGGAAACCGGTAGAGTTTTTGATCGATCTGGGTGTAATGACAAAAGAAGGGAAGATTGTTCATGCCCGATATGACAAATTCCGGCAGATCAATCGTTTTCTGGAATTTATAGAGGATATTCTTCCAAAACTGGCAAAGGACAGGGAAGTTACAATTCTGGATTTTGGATGTGGAAAGTCGTATCTGACATTTGCCATGTACTATTATCTTCATGAACCGAAAAAATATGATGTCCGTATTATTGGACTTGATCTGAAAGAGGATGTAATTGCAAACTGCAGTAAGCTGGGGAAAAAATATGGATATGAAAAGATTTCATTTTGTCAGGGAGATATTGCATCTTATGAAGGTGTGAAGCAGGTAGATATGGTAGTTACACTGCATGCCTGTGACACAGCTACGGATTTTGCATTGGCAAAAGCGGTAAACTGGGGAGCTTCCGTTATTTTATCCGTACCATGTTGTCAGCATGAGCTGAATGGACAGATTGCCAATGAAGTGCTGGCGCCGGTATTTTCTTATGGTGTTTTAAAGGAACGGATGGCAGCGCTCATAACAGATGGTTTGCGTGCGCAGATGTTGGAGTGTGCAGGATATGACACACAGATTCTGGAATTTATTGATATGGAGCATACACCAAAAAATCTTTTGATTCGAGCAGTTTATACGGGTAAGAGGAAAGAGAATAAAAAAGAACTGAGATCCTGTCTGGATCAGTTTCATCTGCAGCCTACAATGGAAAACCTGCTGTTTGAAGGGGGTATAAAAGAATGAAGAAGGGGTTCATAAAAGCGGGAGTATTACTGCTGTTATTTTTGGCCGCGTTGGGAGGAACAGCGGCTTTTATCAACAGGGATAAAACAGTGGGTACCAGGGAAATGGAAGAAGCTTCCCTGCCAGTGTTGTATATGGAAATATCGGATATATTGGTAAATCCGATGTATGGCTATGCCAGAGAGATGGAAGAGCAGTATATGCGTGACAGCCTGACGCCGCTTCCTACAGGAAGAGAATTGACAATGGTACTGGCTCCCATGGAGAGTAAGGTGAAGGAAGTAAACTATCGTGTGTCTACAGCCGATGGAACTACGGTAGTGGAAATAGGGAAGCTTAACGAACTTAAAGAAGACGATGAGTATCTGAAAGCGGATTTTCAGTTGGAAACACCGATTCTTATGAATCAGGAATATACACTCCGCTTTGATGTTACATTAAAAGATGGGAACACTTACTATTATTATACACGGATCGTGCAGAGAGCAGGCATTAGCACGACGCAATATCTGGAGTTTGTAGAGGATTTTTATCAGAATTCTATCAATAAAGAGAGAGCTTCTGAGATTTCTTCTTATCTTGAACCGGATGAGACAGAGACAAACAGTACTTATACGGCATTGAATATTCATTCCAGTCTGGAAAGGATTACTTGGGGAGAGATGGAACCCAAGCTGGAAGCGAAAGCGGTTCCTATTATAAAAGATATCAATGAGACAACTTGCAGTATTGTTCTGAAATATGTGATTTCAGATCAGGAGGAAGATAAGAATGCGGACTATTATAATGTCACTGATTTTTATCGGCTGCGTTATATGCAGTCACGTGTAAGACTTCTTGATTTTGAACGGGAGACGCAGGAATTATATGATGGAGAGAATACGGAACTGACCAGTAACGGAATTAATCTGGGAGTGGTAAACAAGACGGTTCAGTATCAGTCCAACAAGAATGCGGATATTGTGGCATTTGTTCAGGAAGGTGAACTGTGGTCCTACAACAGGAGTGCCAATAAAACAACACGGATTTTCAGCTTTCGTGATGGAACGTTGGATGTACGGGAAAACCTTCAGCAACATGGCATTAAAATTGTGCGCGTAGAAGAATCGGGAGATATTGATTTTGTCGTATATGGTTATATGAGCAGAGATATTCATGAGGGTGAAGTGGGCATTGCTGTTTATCATTATGGTGCTGAGTTTAATCAGGTGGACGAGCAGCTGTTTATTCCTATGAAATCTTCTTATGAATATATTAAAAGTGACATGGAAATGCTGTCATATGTCACGAAAGATGATATATTGTATCTTCTTCTGGAAGATAACCTGTATCAGGTAGATATTAAGGGAAAAACTTATCAGATGATTCAGGAAAATCTGCAGCCGGATTGTTATGTGGTCTCAAAGTCACAGGCAAGCATAGCATGGATGAATGAAATGACAGAAAATGCATCTACATCCATTACAGTCATGAGTCTGGAGCAAGGAGAAAGTTATGTGATACAGGCACCGTCAGGACAGAAAATCAAAGCTCTTGGATTTATCAATGAAGATATGGTTTATGGACTTGCAAATGATGGGGATATCGTGACGGATAGCGCCGGTAATACCACATTTGCCATGACTACAGTGCGGATTGAGTCCTTTGGCGGTGAAGTGGTGAAAGAACATCATGAAGAAGGTATTTGGGTCAGCAACGTGAATCTACAGGAAGGATTGCTGGAGTTGGAAAGGGTACAGTGGGAAAATGGAACTTATGTTACAATCAGCAGCGATCATATCATGAATAATCTTCAGAAAAATGAAGAGACTGTCAATATCCGGCTGATTACTACTGACCGAAAAGCGACACAGATAGGGCTTGATTTTGATAAAAGTATAACGAATAAAAATGTTCTGTTTGTGGAGTCCAGTCTGGTAGATCAGGATACTGTTTCTACAGTAGATATTGAACAAATACGTCAGGAAAATAATATTTATTACGTATATGCAAAAGGTGAACTGGACAGTACATGGAGCAAGGTGAGTGATGCTTTGATCCGTGCGGACAGTCAGATGGGTGTGGTACTGAACAGACAGCAGCAGTATGTATGGGAGAGAGGAAATCGGGATGACAGCCATCAGGTAAATCTGGAAGAAGTTCCGCCTGTAATACTCAGCGGTACGATTGATGAAAGTACAATTCAGCAGTCGCTGGGGGAAGATTATTCAGTGCTGAATCTGAGCGGCTGTTCTCTGGATAGTGTTTTATATTTTGTAAATCAGGGAAATCCTGTGATCGCGAAAGTTTCAGATTCCGTAAATGTAGTGATTATCGGATACAATAATCAGAATACGATTTTGTATTATCCGGCTACCGGTGAACAGGGATACTTCGGTAAGCAGGACAGTACAGACATGTTTGCCCGGGCGGATAATGTATTTATCGGATATATGGAAAGTATGGGAGAACCAAGTAAAGGAGAATAACAGCATGGATGAGAGAATTGTAAAACTGGCAAAAGGGCTGGTACAGTACTCTGTAAAAGTGAAAGAGAATGACAAGGTTTATATCCATTATATTGGACAGGATACAGAAGATCTGGCACGTCAGCTGGTGAAAGAAGTGTATGCGGTAAAAGGGATTCCCTTTGTACATTATACAGAACCGAGGCTGCAGAGAGAAATGCTTTTACATGCTACAAAAGAACAGCTGCAGCTGATGGCACAGGTGGATTCTATGGAAATGGATCAGATGGACTGTTATATCGCCATCCGGGGAACGGATAATGCGGCGGAGCTTTCTGATGTACCGGCAGAAAATATGGCTATGTACAATAAGTATTACAATACTCCGGTTCATCATGAACGCCGGGTGGCACATACTCGTTGGGTAGTGCTGCGTTATCCGAATTCAGCTATGGCTCAGCTTTGCAAAACAAGCAGGGAGGCATTTGAAGATTTTTATTTTGAAGTGTGTACACTGGATTATGCGAAAATGGGAAGAGCCATGGAGAATCTTGTGGCATATATGAATCGAACGGATCAGGTTCGTATTGTGGCACAGGGTACAGATCTTACATTTTCCATAAAAAATATTCCAGCGATTGCCTGCGCGGGTGAGATGAATATCCCGGATGGGGAAGTTTATACGGCTCCTGTACGAAATTCTGTAAATGGTGTGATTACTTATAATACACCATCTCCTTATAATGGATTTACTTTTGAGAATGTACGTCTGGAATTTGAAGACGGGAAGATTGTGAAAGCAGAGGCGAATGATACGGAGCGCATCAATGAGGTGTTCAACACAGATGAAGGTGCACGTTACGTGGGAGAATTTGCCATAGGTGTAAATCCTTATATACTGCAGCCCATGCAGGATATTCTGTTTGATGAGAAAATCTGTGGTTCCATTCATTTTACACCTGGAAGCTGCTACGAGGATGCTTATAACGGAAATAGTTCTGCAATTCATTGGGATCTGGTACAGATTCAAAGACCGGAATACGGTGGCGGAGAGATGTACTTTGACGGAGTTTTGGTACGCAAAGACGGAAGATTTGTAGTACCGGAACTGGAATGCCTGAATCCGGAAAATTTGAAGTAAAATATATTTTTGATATTATCATTTGGTGTAGTGAGAAACGTGCGAGGAATAAAGCAGTCAGTTTCATAAACATTGGTGTAAGTGAGCCTGAATATCCAGCGCTTACGTAGACTTAGGCACGACGGCTTTCCGGAGTGTCTTAGTCGGAGTTAGCGATTAGATGAAGGGGAACGACCTGTTTATGAAACTGACTGCTTTATTCCTTGTATAATCTTTATGAAAAAAATGTATTATTGCAAAAAAAATGCAACATTATTGTTCCTTTTTGACACTGTATCTATGAAATGACATTTCGGAAAGTGATATATCACGACAGAAATGCGAAAGCATTTCTGAAAGAGGGGGTGAATGTATGGAAGAAAACAGAGATCAGCAGACGTTTATCCGGCTTTATAGGGAAGTATATCAGGATTTGTATCGTTTTGCACTTTATACACTGAAAAATACTCATGATGCGGAGGATGTGACCTCGGATGCAGTGACAGATGCGTATGAAAGTTTTTCGAAGCTCAGAAGTCTGGATTCTTTTCGGCCGTGGATTTTTAAGATTTTATCGAATAAATGTAAAAGAAAACTGAAAGAATATGTGAATAAAACGGTCGAACTTCCGGATGATCTGGCGGGCAGCAGAGAAGGACTGGAACTGGATTGTCAGGTGCGTCAGGCGTTTTCGAAGCTGGAAGAAGAGGAAAGGCTGATCATTTCTATGCATATTTTTGCTGGATATACCAGCAAAGAAATCGGGAAAATTCTACATAAAAATGAAAATACCATTCGCTCAAAAGAGAGCAGAGCACTTAAGAAGATGGAACGATTATTGCAGGAGTAGGAGGTGCAGGTATGGAAGATTGGAAGAAGAAAATAGAAGATTCTGCCAGTAACATGAAAGTACCGGATAGTCTGCAGCCAGATCGGATGGAGAAAAGACTAAGGAGTCAGAAAAAGATCCGTCCGTTTTATCGAAAACAGGAATTTGCGGCAATGACGGCAGCTGCAGTGATACTGCTGTTAGTTGGTGGAGCATGGATATTTCAAAATAATACAAATGGTAATATGACAGGCAGTTCACAGGCGGATATGGCCATAAAGGAATCTGCAGCGGAAACAGCGGATAGGGGAGTAGAAGAAGCGGCAGATGACGAAGTGGCGGAAGTGACAGCGGAGGTGCCCCAGGAAAGCTTTGATGATTATTATCATACGACTACGTATGAAGAATTGGAAAAACAGATAACAACCATATGGAAAAAACGCCAGAAAGAGTATGAGGCGATGGAAAACGGAGATACCGCAGAAGCGGCAGAGGAAAGTGCAGGTACTGGAGCGTATTCTACCACGAACCTTCAGGTGGAAGGAGTGGATGAAGGAGATCTTGTAAAAACGGATGGCACGTATATTTATCTTTTGTCGGCAGGCAGCTGGCTTCGAATCGTGAAAGCGGACAATATGGAACTTGTGGCGGAGATTTCATCAGAAGAAATCGGAAATAATGTGACGTGTCAGGAGATGTATGTGGAAAATGGGCTGCTGATCCTGGCTGCGGATCAATATGAGAATAATCTGAAAGAAAGCGCCGAAGATGTTTATTACGTGGAAGGCTCTAATAAAACCATTCTTATCACGTATGACATATCAGATGCGTCAAATCCCCGTTTGTTGGGAAGAGTCAGTCAGGACGGATGTTATCGTACATCAAGAAAAGTGGGAGATTATGTATATCTTTTCAGTGACTATTACTGTACTGTAGATGAAAATGATGACAGTGACACATTGATTCCCCGGGTCAATGGCAGCCGGATATCGGAGGATGAGATTTATGTTCCAAATGAAATCAATGACAGCAGGTATCTGGTCATGTCTTCCATCAATATGAAGAATCCGGGAAATATAAAGGATGAAAAGGCGCTGATAAATTCGGGAGAACAATTTCATATTACGGAATCCAGCATCTATGTAGTTCGATATGACTGGAATTATGAAAAAAATGGGGATCAGGTATATACGAATTTTATTCGTTTTTCTATGAGAAATGGGGATATACAGGCGAAAGCAGCTGTATCTTTGAAGGGAGAACTTACAGATACCTTTGCGGTAAATGAATACAGCGGTTATCTGCGGGTTTTGCTGACGGACTGGAGCGGCACAGCGGAAGATGGGCCTGTGAACCGGGTGTATGTTCTGGATAAAGATATGGAGATCTGCGGACAGATCGACCATCTGGCACAGGGAGAAACTATTTATTCTGCAAGATTTATGGGTAATAAAGGTTATTTTGTCACATATAGAAATACGGATCCACTGTTTTCTGTAGATTTTTCTGATCCGGAAAATCCAAGAATTCTGGGAGAACTGAAAGTGACGGGATTTTCTGAGTATCTTCATTTTTATGGAGAAGGAAAACTGCTGGGACTTGGCTGGGAGACAGATCCGAATTCGGGAGAGATTTTGGGATTGAAGATATCCATGTATGATATCAGTGATCCGGAAAATGTGGCGGAAGAGAATAAACTGATCCTGAAAAACGTGGATGGTTGTGACGGACTTTACAAATATAAAGCGGTACTGGCAGATGCTGATGAAAATCTGATTGGGTTTACTATAGAATCGTATGATGAACAATACTGTAAAAAATATGTGGTATTTTCCTATCAGGAGGATGAAGGATTTGTGAAAAAACTGGAATATAATCTGTATAGCGAAGTTGAATACGGTTCGTCGGGAGATACCAGAGGGCTGTACATCGACGATGTATTGTATGTGGTGGAAGAACAGAGAATTACTGCGTTTGACAGGAAGAATGCGTTTGAAAAGCTGGGAGCCCTTGAACTCGATTAAGAAAAATGATACAATAGGGGAAAAATTGGAGCGAGGGAGGACCGCTTACGATGCAATTGACTACAGTCAGAGAGATATATAAAAACAGGGAAGCATACCTGGATAAAGAAATTACAGTTGGAGGATGGGTACGAAGCGTACGTGATTCCAAAACTTTTGGGTTTATTGTACTGCATGACGGTACATTTTTTGAAACACTACAGATTGTTTACCACGACAGTATGGAAAACTTTGCAGAGATTTCCAAACTGAACGTAGGAGCTGCGATCATTGTCAGAGGAACTCTGGTTGCAACCCCTCAGGCAAAACAGCCATTTGAGATTCAGGCAGTGGAAGTGAGTGTGGAAGGTGCATCCGCACCGGATTATCCGCTTCAGAAAAAACGGCACAGTATGGAATATCTGAGAACAGTATCCCATCTTCGTCCAAGGACCAACACTTTTCAGGCAGTGTTTCGTGTTCGTTCCCTGATTGCCTATGCGATTCACAAGTTTTTCCAGGAGAGAGGCTTTGTTTATGTGCATACGCCTCTGATTACCGGAAGTGATTGTGAAGGAGCAGGTGAAATGTTTCAGGTAACGACGATGGATCTGAATAACATTCCGAAGACAGCAGACGGAAAAGTGGATTTTTCCAAAGACTTCTTTGGAAAACCGACGAACTTGACCGTCAGCGGACAGTTAAACGGTGAAACCTATGCACAGGCATTCCGTAATATTTATACATTCGGACCTACATTCCGTGCGGAGAATTCCAACACAACACGTCATGCGGCAGAGTTCTGGATGATCGAGCCGGAAATTGCATTTGCAGATCTGGAGGATGATATGATTTTAGCAGAGTCCATGCTCAAATATATTATTCGTTACGTTCTTGAAAATGCACCGGAAGAGATGAATTTCTTTAATTCCTTTATTGATAAGGGTCTGTTGGATCGTCTGAACAATGTGGTGAATTCGGAGTTCGCACATGTGACCTACACAGAAGCGATTGATATTCTCAGTAAGAACAATGATAAATTTGAGTATAAAGTATCCTGGGGATGTGATCTTCAGACAGAACATGAAAGGTATCTGACAGAGCAGGTATTTAAACGTCCTGTCTTTGTAACGGATTATCCGAAGGAGATCAAAGCATTCTACATGAAGCTGAATGATGATGGTAAGACAGTGGCTGCTGTAGACTGTCTGGTTCCAGGAATCGGTGAGATCATCGGAGGAAGCCAGAGAGAAGATGATTATGATAAGCTGGTAAAACGTATGGATGAACTGGGACTTAAGAAAGAAGATTATGATTTCTATCTGGATCTCAGAAAGTATGGAAGTACCAGACATGCAGGTTTTGGGCTTGGATTTGAACGCTGCGTTATGTATCTGACGGGTATGGGAAATATCCGTGACGTGGTGCCGTTCCCGAGAACTGTAAATAACTGTGAATTATAGGAGAGCGTATGCGTTTTATTCATATCGCAGATGTACATTTGGGGGCAGTTCCGGATTCGGGCTGCCCCTGGAGTGCTTCAAGGGAAAAAGAAATATGGGATACTTTCAAAAAAGTGATTGCATTAGCCGGAAAAGAGAAATTGGATCTTCTGCTGATTGCCGGTGATTTGTTTCATCGGCAGCCGCTGGTGCGGGAAGTGCGTGAGCTAAATTATCTGTTTTCAACAATTCCTGAAGTTCAGGTGGTCTGGATGGCAGGAAATCATGATTATATGAAACTGGATTCAGCATACCGGAAAATTGAATGGTGTGAGAATGTACACGGATTTTTCAGTCAGCAACAGGAAGAAATTTATCTTCCGAAGATAAAAACCTGGATATACGGATTTAGCTATGAAAACAGAGAAATCCGGGAAAATCTGTATCAGGGAATTGATTTCAACGGGAAACCGGGAATCCATATTTTGCTGGCGCATGGGGGAGATGAAAAGCACATTCCCTTTAAAAAAGAAAATCTGGAAGGATTTGACTATGCGGCGGTGGGGCATATTCACAAACATGAGATTCTGCTTCCCAACCGGGCTGCCTACTCAGGGGCACTGGAACCCTTGGACAGAACGGATACAGGTGTGCATGGGTTTATTTACGGTCAGATAGAAAAGGGAATCACAAGGATTCGTTTTGTTCCGGCTGCCAGCCGATCCTATATGAAATTGGAGATTGTTGTAAAACCGTCAACAACACAGTTGGAACTGGAGCAGATGACGAAAGAGATGATAGAGGAAAAAGGTGAGCAGAATATTTATCTGCTTCTGGTAAAAGGGTACCGGAATCCTGACATGGATTTTGATATGGAACCGCTGTATCAGATTGGAAATGTAGTTGAGGCTGAAGATTCTACTTTGCCTTTTTATGATCTGGAAAAACTGAAAAAGCATCAGGAGGGAACACTGATCGGAGAATATATCCGCTGTTTTGACGGAAAAAATGGTATTTTGGAACAGAAAGCGCTGTATTATGGACTTCAGGCTTTGATGGAAGAAGAATTATGAGACTGACATATTTGGGGATTCAACGTTTTGGGAAGTTAAAGGAAAAAGAAATATTTCTGGAAGACGGTATCAATGTGATCTATGGACCGAATGAAAGCGGGAAAACTACCATTCATTCCTTTATCAGGGGAATGTTGTTTGGCGTACCCAGATATCGGGGAAGAGCTTCCAGAACGGATCCATATACCCGTTTTGAACCATGGGAACATCCTGCGGATTATGCAGGGTGTATGCGATTTGAAGTAGGAGGAAAAGAATTCCGGATTGATCGGAATTTTTATAAAAGTGATGTAAGAGAATCTCTGGTCTGTGAGACAGATGGAGAACAGCTTTCGATTGCCCATGGAGATCTTGAAATGCTTCTGGGCGGTATCAATGAAAGTATTTATGATAATACCGTATCTGTCGGACAGCTTCGCAGTGAGACAGATGAAGGCATGGTTCGGGAACTTCAGAAGTATATGGCAAATTACGAAAATGCCGGTTCCGGTGATGTGGATGTTCAGAAAGCTCTGGAACGGCTGAAAAAGAAAAAGAAAGAGTGGGAAAGCCGGAGACAGGAGCTGGAAAAACGACAGAATCGGCAGAGAGAACAGTTAGAGGACAGAATCGGATATGTTTGTCAGGAAAAAGAAGAGTTGGAGCGGCAGCTTTACCATATTCAGGCAGAGAGAAAAACAGTTGAACTTGAGAAAAAGAGTCGGAGTTTTGTCGGCAGAAGAGGAAATAAAGCAGGAAGCGGGATAGGAAAAAGCCGGATATTGGTGGTAAGTGTGCTGTTGGGAGTGCTCTTTATTCTGGCGGAGTTTTTACTGTTGAGCAATGGATTGAACCACCTTCCGGTGTATTTACATGTTATTGGGATTGTACTGATTTTGGCAATCGTAATAACAGGGATTGGAAGTATACACCGTTTCATGGAAAAAGAAGATTTCACTACGGAAAAACAGGAAAATACAGACAAAACGGTTGCTCATCTCAGGGGACGGGAAGAAGAAGTGAAACAGCAGCTTTCCGAGAAAATGACAGTATTACAGAATTATCTTGAGAGCAGGGATGAGATGCAGGAAAAATCTGAAGAGATGCGGATATGTGATACGGAGATAAAAAGCCTGGAACTGTCTATGAAAACTTTAGGTGAACTATCAGGTACCATGCGCAGAAGAATTGGGCGAAGGCTGCAGAGCCGAACGGAAAGTATTTTGAGTGAAATAACGGAAGGTAAATACAGTCGTATTACTATGGATGAAGACCTAAAGGTAACCCTGTATGAATGGAACCGCCCGGTATCCCTGTATCAGCTTAGTCGGGGAACCGTAGAGCAGGTGTATTTTGCACTGCGGATGGCGGTCGGAGAGGTTTTATGTGAAGAGAGAATGCCGGTTCTTCTTGACGATGTGTTTGCCATGTATGATGAGAAAAGACTTAAAGATACACTGAAATGGCTGAATCACAGAGTGGGTCAGGTTTTGATCTTTACATGTCACAGGCGGGAGGCCCAGATGCTTTCGGATATGGGAATCCATATAAATCTTATAGAATTGAATGATAAACAACGGGAGGAAATATCATGTTGAGAATAGGATGTCATTTATCTTCATCCAAAGGCTTTTTGCATATGGGAAAAGAGGCTGCTGAAATTGGTGCCAACACGTTTCAGTTTTTTACAAGAAATCCAAGAGGAAGCAAGGCGAAAGAAATTGATGAAAAGGATGTGGAAAAATATCATGTGTTTGCAAAAGAGCATGGCATCAGCCAGATTCTTGCACACGCACCATATACACTGAATCCTTGCTCCAAGGATGCACACACTCGAGAATTTGCTCTTATGACTATGGAAGATGATTTGAAAAGAATGGAGTATGTTCCGGGCAATTGCTATAATTTTCATCCGGGAAGTCATGTGGGGCAGGGTGCAGAGGAAGGAATCAAGATGATTGCCGAGACTCTGAATCGGATTCTGAAAAAGGAGCAGCACACGACAGTTCTTTTGGAAACAATGGCAGGAAAGGGAACGGAAGTAGGGAGAAATTTTGAAGAGCTGAGGGCAATTCTTGAACGGGTTGAGCTGAAAGAACATATGGGGGTCTGTCTGGATACTTGTCATGTCTATGATGCCGGATACGATATTGTGAATCACCTGGATCAGGTATTGGATGAGTTTGACAGTATCATCGGTGTTGAAAGGTTGAGAGCAATTCATATGAACGACAGTAAAAATCCATTCGCCAGCCATAAAGACAGGCATGAGAAAATCGGAGAAGGTTCCCTTGGAGTGAAAACATTTGAAACCATGGTGAATCATCCGAAACTCCAGGGGATTCCCATCTATCTTGAAACACCAAATGAACTGGATGGATATGCAAAAGAAATAAAAATGCTGAAGAAATTGGAAAAATAACATACTTTTGTATTTGTGAGAAAGCGTGTAAAAATCAAGCAGTCTGTTTTAGAAGTATTGGAATAAGTGAGCCTGAAGATCCAGCACTTACGTAGACTTAGGCGCGACGGTTCTCCGGAGCGTCTTATGTCGAAGTTAGCGATTAGCTGAAGGGGAACGACCTGCTTCTAAAACGGACTGCTTGATTTTCTGCGCACATCTTACGAATACAAAAGCATGCTTTATCCGATCTTTTCGTGGTTTCTATATTTGGTCAGTACTTTCTGGATTCGTTCGACCGGATTCAGAAGTTTGCTGATAGAATCGTCATGGTTCAGTGTGTCAATGATCAGTGCAATATATTTGCTCATGTCACAATTGATATAATATGGTTTTTGCAGTAATTCCGGAGTCTGATAGATCAGGTTGGTGGTCAGGATCCGGTCAAAGACACCATTTTCATAGGCTTTATCGAATTTGTCAAGACCATTGGTAAACAGACCGAAAGTGGAACACATAAAGATTTTGCCTGCGCCTCTCGCCTTCAGAAGCTGTGCTACCTCCAGCATACTGTCACCGGAAGAAATCATATCGTCAATAATGATCATATCTTTCCCTTTTACATCTGCTCCAAGGAATTCATGAGCGACGATAGGATTGCGTCCGTCCACGATGGTGGAGTAGTCTCTTCTCTTGTAGAACATACCCATATCTACACCGATATTATTGGCAAGATAGATGGCTCTGCTCATTCCGCCTTCATCCGGGCTGATGATCATCAGATGATCTTTGTCCAGCTGCAGATCCGATTCGTTTTTCAACAGATTTTTGATGAACTGATAAGCCGGCTGTACAGTTTCGAAACCATGAAGAGGAATTGCATTCTGGATACGTGGATCATGGGCATCAAAGGTAATAATATTTTCTACCCCCATATTGACCAGTTCCTGAAGTGCAATGGCACAGTCGAGAGATTCTCTTCCTGTGCGTCTGTGCTGACGGCTCTCATAAAGGAACGGCATAATAACGTTGATTCGTCTGGCCTTTCCGGCAATGGAGGCAATAATTCTTTTTAAATTCTGGTAATGATCATCCGGAGACATATGATTGGTTTGGCCGCAGAGAGAATAAGTGAGGCTATAGTTGCAGACATCTACAAGAATATAGATGTCATCTCCGCGGACAGATTCCTTCAGGATTCCTTTTCCTTCACCGGAACCAAAACGAGGCAGTTCAGATTCAATCAGATAAGTGTCTCTTTCGTAACCGTCAAAAGCAATGGTGTTGTGATGTTCGGTCTGGCTGTCTTTTCTCCATTCTACCAGATACTGATTTACCTTTTCTCCCAGTTCAGCGCAGCTGTAAGGTGAAATAATTCCCAGCCGACCAACGGGAAGCTGCTGCAGATCTTTTGTTTTTTTCTGAGCCATTTTTTAAATTCCTCCTAATAATTTTTTCTGGATGCGAATGTCACTGCCGATGAGTTTGATCATCGTGTAGTTGCTGGAAACTCTGGAAAACACTCTTTCAGAGTAGGTATCCATAAAGCTTCCAAGGGTTAAATTGGTTGATATAATAGTTGATTTTTTTCGTAAAATTCTTTCGTTAACACATAGAAAGAACTGTGAAGCCACAAAACTGTTGGTGAGCTCGGTTCCCAGATCATCGATGATCAGTAGATCACAATCCAGGATATAGTCATTTTCTCCCTGCGATTCTTCTGAATTAGAAAAAGTCTTTCGGGCAAATACGTCAAATAGATCGAAAGCTGAATAATAAATGACACTGTGAGTGGTGTCAAGAAGTTCTCTTGCGATGCAGTAAGAAAGAAATGTTTTTCCCACACCGGTATCTCCATAAAAAAATAGATTTTCAAAAGAGTGATCAAAGTTGCGGACAAAGTCCTTTGCCCGGTTCAATGCCAATTCCGCCATACGGCGGGCAGATAAACCGGTGGATTCATTGACCATATTTTCGGGATAGAAATCAAGAGAGAAAGAATCAAAGCTTGCCTGTTCTAAGAGTTCCCGGATATTAGACTGGGTATACAGCTGTTCGCTGATTGCTTTGCGAAAACAGATGCATTTTTCACCGCCTACATATCCGGTATCCTGACAGATTGGGCAGGTATATTGCATCTTGAGATAATCTTCAGGATAGCCGTGTGATAACAGGAGCTGTCTGCGCTCACTGGCCAGGATGTTGATTTGATTAGCAAGATTAAAATCCTGTTCCTCAGATTCACCCAAAAGAAGCCGTGCTTTTTTCAGACTGACGGCGGCAATCTCCCGGTCAATCTGTGCAAGGCGGGGAATCTCCCGGTAAGCCTCCTGGATACGCTCATCCTGGTCGTGCTTATTGCGAAGCTGAAGTTTTTGATAATAGCGCATCAGCGCATCGTATTGACTGTTTCGTAAAGACACAGAGTACTCCTTTATAAATAGCGTTTATTGGTTCAGAAGCTGATTTTCCAGTTCTTTATAATTATAATCTCTTTGCTTAAAATTATTAAATCGATTAGCGGAACTGGCTGTCTGGGTACGGGTTTTCTGATGTGTTTTCTTCTGTTCTTCCCGGTCAGTCTGAAGCTGTCGATGAAGTGTGTCCAATGCCTGAATATCCGTCAAATGACGAACTCCTTTCGACTTCCAGTCAGACAGGATCCTGTCTGCATACCGGAAATTGGCTTTTCCTGTCTGTGTGACGGTACGGGCACATGCTTCTGTCAGAATGTCCAGTGTAAATCCGTAATCTTTCATCCAATGATTGATCATATTTACTTCCGAAGGAACAGGATTACGGTTGGTAATCCCGAAGGCTTTCAGAATAGTAAAATAATTTCTATGATAGGTGGTAGTTTCCTGTTTGGCCTTTGTAACAGTGTCAATTCCTGCTTCATGCCAGCTGATAGCTACCTTTTTTATGTAATGAATATCTCCGCTTCCTTTGGATACACAATATTCGATCAAATAGTCGATCAGATCAACGGAAAAATGGAGATGATCATAAATAAAAAGCAATTCGTCTGTCACGGTACGGGATAATGTAGTCCCCAGGTATTGTTCCGCAATAAAGAGCATCTGCCGCACTTCTTCGTTTTCTTTCAATTCCCGAAGCCGGTCTGCGTTTGGCCGTTCTTTTTTTTCTTTTGGAACAGCCTGTTCCCGTGTGGGGGCCGCTTCGCCAATAACGGCAGAAGAACCGGAGACTCTGTCAGAAGACAGAGTCTGTGAAAGTTTTTGAGATTTATCCGAAGGAATCATAGGCTCCAGAAAATCAATGGATGTCTGAGAATCGGTACCGGACAGAACAACAAGCTGACGGGATTCCCAGTAGCGCAGTGTACGGAGAATGTCAGACTCAGTGCAACTGAAAACATCTGCCACACGAGCCAGATCCAAGTCACTTTGTCCACTGTTTAAGCAGCGGAGCAGATACAGATATATTTTGACAAATTCCCCATTGGCCTGGGGCATATAATAATCGATAAAAACATTTGAAATAATGGTGACTCCGACAGAGCTGCCATTATGTAAGGAAAGTTGCATGGAGATCACCTGCTTTCAATCTTGATGAAACGATTATAACACAGTCCAAAAAGAAGTCAAATAGAGTTTTTTTTATGAAATTTTGTGGAGAAAACTGTGGATAATGTGGAGAAAATTAGTGGCCTGTCATTATTTGCAACCTGATGATGTCGATAAAATAAGGAATATCCGGAATATACGCATTTCTTGACGAAATTTTATGTTAACAGGATTATACACAAAAAAATCCACACGTTTTTCCACTAAAAATGTGTATAAACGTGTGGATAATGTGGATAACTTATGCAAATGCCTGTAAATAAAGGCTTTTTAAAATGTGTATAAGTTTTTTTAATCATAAGAAAGTCCTCCGACTTTCCTATGATATAAAAACCCTCCGGGGGGATGTACATTTTGTTATTTTCCCAGAAGATGTTCTCCGATCTGAACCACATCTCCGGCACCCATAGTGATCAGCAGATCGCCGCCGACGCAATTTTCCAGGAGATAATTTTCGATTTCATCAAAAGTTGGGAAGTACTCGCAGGGAGTTCCCAGTTCCAGAATACAGCGCTGAAGATCTTTGGAAGAAACTCCGAGAGTATTCTTCTCACGGGCTGCATAAATATCAGCCAGAACTACATGGTCAGCCAGTGTAAGTGCTTCTGCAAAATCAGGAAGCAGTGCCTTGGTACGGGTGTAAGTATGTGGTTGGAAAACGCACCAGGTAGTTTTGTGTGGATAATTCTTTGCAGAAGTAAGTGTTGCTTTGATCTCCGTGGGATGGTGGGCATAATCATCAATAATCGTTACTCCGCCGATTTCACCTTTGAACTGGAAGCGCCGGTCCGTGCCGGTAAAGTTTGTGAGTCCTTTTTGTATCACATCGGGATCAAGAGCAAGCAGATATCCGAGAGCAATGACAGAAAGAGCATTGGATACATTGTGGATACCAGGAACTTTCAGGGAGAAAGTTCCTACAGGATTGCCTTTATATTTACAGATGAAGGTCGGATGACCAAATTCGTCATATGTAATCTGTTCCGCTGTATAGTCGGCTTCGTGTTCCAGACCATAAGTGATCACGCGGCAGGGAAGATCCTCGATAATATCTTCATAGTGAGGTGTGTCACTGTTGATAATCAGTGTTCCGTCAGCAGGAAGCTTCTCGGCAAACAGTCGGAAAGAGTGACGAATATCGTCGATATCTTTAAAGAAATCCAGATGATCGGCATCCATGTTCAGGATAATGCTGATCTTCGGGAAAAAGCTCAGAAAACTGTTGGTATATTCGCATGCTTCGGTGATGAATGTATCAGAATTCCCTACACGAAGATTACCGCCGATTGCCGGAAGAATGCCGCCCACAGAGATGGTAGGATCCATTCCGCCTTCCAGCAGTACATGAGAAGCCATAGAAGTTGTGGTGGTCTTACCGTGAGTTCCGGAGACCGCGATCGGGATCTTATAATTTGTCATAATCTGCCCCAGAAGATCTGCGCGGGTCATCATGGGGATCCCTTTTTCTTTTGCACAGGCATATTCAGGGTTGTCCGGATGAATAGCAGCAGTATATACGACCAGATCAATGCCATCAATAATATTGGAAGCACGCTGTCCGTAGAAAATCTGCGCTCCGTTGGCTGTCAGATGATCAGTAAGTTCACTTTCCTTAGAATCAGAACCGGAAATAGTGAAACCTTCTTCAAGAAGAATCTCGGCCAGACCGCTCATGCTGATACCGCCGATGCCTATAAAGTGAACATGAATCGGTTTATGAAAATCAATGGTATACATAGATAAGTCTCCTTTGTTTTTGAGGTTTTGATAACACTATATCTATTATATGCTTAAATGAAGTAAATGAAAAGTTTTTTTTCCGAAGCTTATTTTTTTGACAAAAATCATCAACAAATAAAGCATGAATCGGAAAATACAGGTAAAAGTTGTGTAAATGTCATAAAAAGAAGAAATAAAACGAGAAAAATATGTAAAAGATGTTCACTATTTATAAAAAGTGTGTTATAATTTTTTATTATATATGACAAGAGGTGATTGCATGATTAAGAAAGAAATGATTGCAATGCTATTGGCTGGTGGACAGGGAAGCCGCCTTGGTGTTCTTACCGAAAGTGTAGCAAAACCGGCAGTAGCATTTGGAGGAAAATACAGGATAATCGATTTCCCTCTGAGTAACTGTATTAATTCCGGAATCGATACGGTAGGTGTTTTGACACAGTACCAGCCGTTGCGTTTGAATACGCATATCGGAATTGGTATTCCGTGGGATCTGGATAGAAATGTTGGCGGCGTTACCGTACTTCCCCCCTATGAAAAAAGCGGTAACAGTGACTGGTATACCGGTACAGCGAACGCAATATTTCAGAATCTGGCTTATATGGAAACCTATAATCCTGATTATGTCCTGATTTTGTCAGGTGATCATATTTATAAAATGGATTATGAAGTTATGCTGGATTACCATAAGGCAAATAAAGCAGATGTTACGATTGCCTGTATGCCGGTTCCTATGGAAGAGGCAAGCCGTTTTGGTATTATGATTACTGATGGAAATGGAAAGATTACCGAGTTTGAGGAAAAACCGGAACATCCGCGAAGCAATCTGGCTTCCATGGGAATTTATATTTTCTCATGGCCTGTATTAAAAGAGTCACTTCTGGCACTGAAAGATCAGCCGAACTGTGACTTTGGTAAACATATTCTTCCATATTGCAGAGATAATGGAAAGCGGCTGTTTGCTTACGAGTTTAACGGTTACTGGAAAGATGTAGGAACATTAGGATCCTATTGGGAAGCCAATATGGAGCTGATTGATATTATTCCGGAATTTAATCTGTACGAAGAGTTCTGGAAGATTTATACAAAGGGCGATATCATTCGTCCACAATATATCTCAAGTGAAGCCGTAGTTGAAAGAAGTATTATCAGTGAAGGTGCTGAGATCTACGGTGAAGTACATAATTCTGTAATTGGTGCCGGAGTTACCATCAAAGCCGGAAGTGTAGTAAGAGATTCTATCATAATGAAAGAAACTACGATTGAATCCGGCTGTACGATTGATAAATCGATCATTGCGGAAAATGTCACGGTAGGTGAAAACGTAGTGATGGGCGTGGGCGAAGAGGCACCGAATGTGCTGAAACCTGCGGTTTATGCATTTGGTCTTGTTACAATCGCTGAGAATTCAGTGATTCCGTCCAATGTGAAAATTGGAAAAAATACAGCCATCAGCGGCAAGACAACAGCAGAGGATTATCCTGGCGGAGAGCTTGTAAGCGGCGGCGCAATTGTAAAGAAGGACGGTGAATAATATGAGAGCATTGGGAATTATCTTAGCAGGCGGCAATAACAACAGAATGAGAGAATTATCACACAAAAGAGCTATCGCAGCTATGCCTGTTGCGGGAAGTTTTAGAAGTATCGACTTTGCCCTCAGCAATATGACAAACTCTCATATTTCAAGAGTAGCAGTACTGACACAGTATAATGCCAGATCACTGAATGAGCATCTGAGTTCTTCCAAGTGGTGGGATTTCGGAAGAAAACAGGGCGGTATGTTTGTATTTACACCGACCATTACCCCGGATAACAGTTTCTGGTATCAGGGAACAGCAGATGCTATTTATCAGAATCTGGATTTCCTGAAAAAGAGCCATGAGCCGTATGTGGTGATTGCATCCGGTGATGGTGTGTACAAGCTGGATTATAATAAAGTTCTGGAGTATCATATCGCGAAACGTGCGGATATTACCATCGTATGTAAAGATATGGCTGTGGATGAAGATGTGACACGTTTTGGTGTCCTGAAGATGAATGAGGATCACAGGATAGAAGAGTTCGAGGAGAAACCTATGATCTCCAGTTTTCGTACGGTATCCACAGGTATTTATGTAATTCGACGCCGTCAGCTGATCGAACTGATCGAACGGTGTGCACAAGAAGACAGACATGATTTTGTAAAAGATATATTGATCCGTTATAAAAATCTGAAGAGAATTTACGGATATAAGATAGACGATTACTGGAGCAATATTTCTACAGTGGAATCTTATTATAAAACCAATATGGATTTCCTGAAACCGGAAGTTCGTGATTATTTCTTCCATCAGTATCCGCCGATTATGTCAAAGATTGATGATTTGCCTCCGGCAAAATATAATCCGGGCAGTCTTGTGAAGAACAGTCTGGTAGCCAGCGGATGTATTATCAATGGTCAGGTTGAAAATTCAATATTGTTTAAGAAGGTATATGTAGGAAATAACTGTGTAATTAAAAATTCCATTATTCTCAATGATGTATATCTTGGGGACAATACACACATTGAAAATTGTATTGTTGAAAGCCGTGATACGATTCGTGCCAACTCTTATCACTGCGGAGAAGATGAAATTAAAGTTGTAGTGGAGAAAAATGAGCGCTATGCACTCTAAAGCGTACATGTGTATTTTGAAGGAAGGATCATGAAAGGAACACTATTATGAATATTACAGATGTTAGGGTACGAAAAGTAGCAAAAGAAGGAAAAATGAAAGCGGTAGTTTCTATCACGATAGACGAGGAATTCGTGGTACACGATATTAAAGTAATCGAAGGCGAAAAAGGGCTGTTTATTGCTATGCCCAGCCGAAAAGCTACTGACGGCGAATACAGAGATATCGCTCATCCGATCAATTCTGATACCAGAGAACGGATTCAGAGATTGATTCTGGATAAATATGAGGAAGTAATGGCGGAAGACGCTGTTGCAGAAGAAGCGTAACTGATTGTCATATATGGGGTAACGCGGGGAAAACGATGACTGGGGGGTCATCGTTTTCTTTTTGAGAAAACTTTGCGACTTAGCGGGTTATGTGGTATGATACCCAATATCGAATATGAGTTGTACAGGAGGTCATCATGAGACAGGAACTGCCGGAAGCATTTGAAAAGAGAATGAGAGAGATGTTGGGAGAGGAATATCAGGCGTATCTTGACAGTTATCAGGAGACACGTCAGTATGGACTGCGTGTGAATCCTTTAAAGGTTACCGGAGAAGAACTAAAAACAAATACATCCTTTCATTTGCGGCCTATACCATGGATCCTCAATGGGTATTTTTATTCGGAGGAGGATCAGCCGGCCCGTCATCCCTATTATACGGCAGGTCTTTATTATCTGCAGGAGCCAAGTGCCATGACGCCGGCTTCCCGTCTTGCGGTAAAGCCGGGGGAGCGTGTGCTGGATCTGTGTGCGGCCCCGGGAGGGAAGGCTACAGCTCTGGGAGCAGCTCTACAGGGAAAAGGCGTGCTGGTGGCAAATGATATCAGTAATGCAAGAGCAAAGGCACTCTTGAAAAATCTGGAGCTTTTTGGCATTTCCAATGCTTTTGTGACCAATGAAATCCCCGGAAAACTGGCAGAAAGTTTTGAAGGTTTTTTTGATAAGGTGTTGGTGGACGCACCATGTTCCGGTGAAGGAATGTTCCGTAAAGATCCCGCGGTGATCAAAACATGGGAAGAAGAAAGACCGGCATATTTTGCGAAACTTCAGAAAGATATTCTGAAAAATGCGGTAAAAATGTTGCGTCCCGGCGGAGAACTTCTGTATTCCACCTGTACCTTTGCACCGGTTGAGAATGAAGGAAGCATTTCCTGGATGTTGGAAAATTTTCCGGAAATGGAATTGCTGCCTATGGAATCCTACGAAGGGTTTTCTCAGGGTCACCCTGAGTGGGGAAATGGAGATCCGACACTTTCCCGATGTGTACGAATCTGGCCTCACAGGATGAATGGGGAGGGGCATTTTCTTGCGCTTGCAAAAAAAGCAGAAGAGATTCCAGAAGAAAAAATAAGGATCCGGAAAATAGAAAGGACGGATAAGAAAAGCCGTCAGATTATACAGGCATTTTTTGAGGAGTGTACCTGGAAACCGGACTGGGAGCGGATAGAAATTCGGGGAGATAAAGTTTATCTGGTTCCGGAGCTTCCTGATAAACTTCAAGGTATTCATTTTTTGAGAAACGGGCTGTATATGGGAGATATGAAAAAGGATCGTTTTGAACCGTCTCAACAGCTTGCCATGACACTGAATGCGGATCAGTATACGGGTGTCCTTCGCCTGAAACCGGAGGACGAACGGGTGGAGAGATATCTGAGAGGAGAGACGATTTTAGTAGAAAAAGGGGAGTCATCCAGGCAAAAAGGCTGGATTTTAGTGTGTGTGGATAACTTTTCTTTGGGCTGGGGAAAATTGGTAAATGGGGTTCTGAAAAACAAATACTGGGGTGGTTGGAGAAAAAATTAATCTATATCTTGTGGATGATAAGTCAAAATCTATGTGGAAAAGTGGATAAATATTACGTAAGTATTACGAGTTGTTAAAATTTTTCTTCACATTTGACGATATCTATGCTATAATGCATATTAGCTGATAAATTGAGAGGGATTACTATGAGAAAGAAGACTATGGTCAGCATCGTCCTTTCCACTTTTTTACTTGTCGGAAGTACGCTTCAGGGTTATGGGGCAACTACACAGGAGAAAATTTCTGATGCGAAGGCAAGACAGGAGCAGAATCAGTCCAGCCTGCAGGAGACGCAGCAAAAGATTAAAGACCTGGAATCAAAAAAAGGGGAATCGGAAAGCTATCTTCAGGAATTGAACAGTCAGTTAGAAGAACTGAAAAACAGCCTGGAACAGCTTCAAAGGGATTATGATGCCAAACAGGAAGAATTGAATGGCCTTCAGGAAGAGCTGGAAGTGGCAAAGGCCGATGAAGAAGAGCAGTATGAAGCGATGAAGATACGTATCCAGTATATGTATGAGAATTCTGCGAACGATTATACCAGTATGTTATTTCAGTCGGAGAGTATTGCTGACTTTTTGAATCAGGCGGAAAACATTTCAAAGATGGCAGCTTATGATCGGGATATGCTGACTGCTTATCAGGAAACAAAAGAAGCCATAGAGCAGAAAGAACAGGAAGTTGCCAGAGAGAAAGATGAGATTGCCGCACTTCAGCAGGAAAGTGCTGAAAAGCAGGAATCCGTGGAAGAACTGGTACAGGCTACATATAATCAGATTCGTGAATATCAGGAAGACATACAGAATCAGGAATCCGCAGAAAGTGCTTTGCTGAATCAGATCAGTGCACAGGAAGATGCGATCAATGATCTTTTGAAACAGGCAAAAGAGGAGGAAGCAGCAGCACGTCTTGCCGCACAGAAAGCAGCAGAAGAGGCGGCGGCCAAAGCAGCAGCGGAAAAGGCAGCAGCCGAGAAAGCGGCAGCGGAAAAAGCGGCACAGCAGAAGCAAAATTCCTCTTCTGATAATAAACAGACTCAATCCGGCAGTCAGAATACTTCTTCCTCAAAACCTGATAGTGGTACATCAGGCGGTTCATCCAACAATCAGACAACGGGAGAAGATACAACAATTGATACTTCACAAGGCAAATATCTTGGAAGATTTAAACTGACAGCATATTGTACATGCTCTATTTGCTGCGGCAAATGGGCTGGCGGTGGAACGGCCAGCGGTGCAACCCCTACTCCGGGGCGGACAGTAGCTATGGCGGGTGTTCCGTTCGGAACCAAATTGTCAATTAACGGGCATATCTATACGGTAGAAGACAGGGGAACTGCATATGGACATGTGGATATCCTGATGGCCAGCCATTCACAGGCATTACAGTTTGGATTGAAATATGCAGATGTATATCTGGTGGAATAATCCGTAAGTATTTGTGACATCTAAACATACATAAAAGTAAAAAAGCAGAGCGTTTGCTCTGCTTTTTATATAGAATAAGCCTTTCGAGGATGAGTTTGTGATCGGCGTGGACAGTATTGTGACAAAAGATAGACCTGCTCATGTAGTTTACTCCGAACGGAGCGGGATGAAATCTCCGATCTGGGCATATACAAAATAATTCTTTTATCAGATACCATAAAATTAGAAATAGTGGGCCTAGAAGAGAATTTTCATTTCATAGAGAAATTCCGGATAAAAAATTCTATATTTCAGTCGGATATGTAGCTAAAAGAGGACCTTTTTAGTAAATTTTTCTTTATATACCCACGGAGATGAATCGGGGAAATAACTGTTTCAATGTTTTGAGAGAAAACACACAAGAAAATACAAAAAATCATTTTTGATGTTGACAAATAGAATAATCTTTGGTAGAATCATTATTGCTGATGAGAAAACAGCAATCGAAGCGTGGCTCAGTTTGGTAGAGCGCTGCGTTCGGGACGCAGAGGTCGTGGGTTCGAATCCCGTCGCTTCGACTCCTTGGCAGGGGCACCGGAATCTTTAGTAAAAAGGTTCCGGTCTTTTTTTGTATCATAGAAAAGTCTGCGGACTTTCCTATGATGCAAAACCCTCCGGGGGATGCACACTTTGTTCTATAAAAGTCAATAGTTTTTAGTTGATTTAGAGAATGAAATAGTCATAATGTATTTTACTATTTATGTTTTTTACAGTATAATGAAAGTAAAAATCAGATTCTTAAGTGAGTTTTTGAACTGAATATTTATGCACTGAAATGTCGAATTAAGTAGACTTGTGTATGGCGATTTATGGAGGAAAATGCCGAGAATAGTTGAAAAACAAACGTTCCGCAGGTAAAATATATGTAAGATTATTCAGCCTGTGAACTGAAACATTTAACAGCGCTGAATAGGTACGAATTATGTATACACAATAAAGCGAGTCGGCGTTAAATTCAGCAGAAGACATTCAAACAAAGCAGGGGTTGATTTTAGAAAAATTGAATAACCTGGAAGATTTTGGATTGCTTATTGCCTGGCATATGCGTTGCTCGATAAAATGTGGGAGGTGAGAGGTGTAAGCAGATAAAATCTTTGCGATAGTTACAAATTACTCTAAAATCACTTATTTTCTACTCTGCCTGGTGTGAGATTTTCTTCAAAATCCGATAAGCTTATCTTAAAGGAGGGCAATGCGGTGAATAAAAAGGAAGAGGAAATTTATTTAAGGATTTATGAGGAAAATAAGGAACGTATGTATTGGTTGTTGCGCAAAAAGTGCACTTGGCTAAAGGAAGACGAGATTCCTGATATTATGCAGGAAGTATGGGAAGCGTTGAGCGTGAATTTTCAAAAGGTCTCAGAGTGGAATGAAGCAGCTCAATGGAGCTGGTTGGCTACAGTGGCATATAATCAGGCAGTCAATGTCATACGGAAAAGAGTAAAAAGAGAAGAACTGGCAGAAAAGATAACAGCATTCGAATTGTTTCCCTTGAAAAAGTTATCCACGGAGGAAACAGTAATTGGAAGGGTTACGGCGCTGAGTATTCTGGAGCAACTATCGGTCAAAGAGAAAAAGGTACTTTATAGAGAAACATTGGAACCGGAAGATCCGGAGGTAAAGAAACCCAAGGACAATGCTGAGATATGTAAAATCTACAGAGCCAGGAAGAAACTTGAGAAGCATATGAAGGAAGGTGGCCTGGATGATTAGAAAGCAGAAAATAGAAGACAGCCCTGAGTTTCGGTATTTTGAGGAACATTTTGATGAGATGATGGAAGAAATGGAAAAGGATTCTGAATCACAGAGTTTTGAGATACCGGAAGAATGGGACAGAAGCTTTCGAAAAACCATCGAGGAAACCGTAGAACGAGAAGAAAAAAAGAAAAGCAGAAAAGAAAAACTGCTCAGGTGGGGCAGCAGAGCTGTTGCAGCGGCGGCAGGTATTGCGCTGGTAATGTTTATTGGAATGAATTTCTCGGCGGTGCAGGTCCAGGGGGAAGGGTTGCTGGATGTGTTTCGGGAAATGTTTGAGGTTAACGGAAAACAGTATACCACTTTTAATGTGGGCGACGAAGTAAAGGTTGATTCGGAAGAACAGTGCGAAGATATTTATTTTAATGTTACAACATTGGAAGATACTTATCAACTGATTCGTGAAGAGTTAAAAATGCCGATGTTCTATATAACATATTTACCAGATGAATATGAACTAGAAGAGGCAAAATATAATAGAACATATGATGTACTTAATTTAAAATTTAATAATGGTAAAAGTAAAATTTATGTTTCACAGCAACAGCAAATTAATGAAACAGTTTCAGGTATTGTAAATGAAGATGAGCTATGTGCTGATATAGAAAATAAGAACATTAATCAAACAATTGAGATATATCGCAGTACTCAAGATGAAGGTGTAGTGTTTAATGTTAAAGTTAATCAAACTTTTCTGGTAGTAAGCTGTGATGTTTCTTTAGATGAGGCAAAAAAAATAGCGGAAGGAATAGAATTTCATTAAAAAGAGGTAAATATGAAGAAAAGTAAAAAATATTTAGTTGTTATAGTATCATGTGTATTATTGATATTGCAAGTATTTCCGGTATATGCAGAAGAAAATAGCGATACTGAATGGTATGAAATGGTTGAAGAAGAATATGAAGCAATTGAAAATAATGGAAATGATTTGGTAATGCCGTACACACAATACATTATGAATGTATTGACATCAATGACCAAATTAAGTTCATCAAAAATTGGAATGAGAGCAGATGTTTATTGCGCATCGACAGTTCAGAGTATTACTGTTACGTTCTATTTGCAGAAGAAATCTGGTTCTACATGGGTAAATGTTGCAAGTGGAACTCCTTCTTCAGCTACCAATGTATCCAGTACAGCAAAGCAAGTAACAGTTTCGGGTATCAGTTCAGGTACATACCGGGCAAAAACAGTGACACGTGTTGTTGATCAGTATGGATATAGTGAAAGCGTTACAGGTTATAGTGGCTCTTTAACAATTTAATTTAATTTTGTTTTTCGGGATTCCCCATTGTTCACTCAATGTGGAATCCCATTTTTTATTGTTCCGCCCTATACTGCCGAAGTACTCCTCTTACCGTCTCATACAAATATGGTTTCAGTTCTTCCAGCCCTACTGGTTGTTGATACAAGAGTACATTGTAACTGGTACCGCTGATGAGTTCGATGATCGTGTACATCATCAGTTCCGGTGAGCGGTAAGTACAGTCGGCATTTTGAATCAGGCTTTCATACATTTCATAGACCGAAGGTGTCCCATCGATTGGCGTAAAGTAGAGAGAATCTTTAAAAAATCCCCAACTTAAATGTTTGGCGATAAGTTTCACGAGACTGAGATTATTTGCGAGCTGGTTGAGTATATGATCGATCATGAACATTACCTGTTCTTCAAACTGCGTGAGTTCAGGGTGGGTAAGCATTTCCGTATACGCTGCCTGGAAGACCTGATTGGCCTTGTGGGCAATCAGATGATTGCGAATATCATACTTGTCTTTAAAATACAGATAAAAAGTTCCTTTTGCCACACCTGCACTATTTACAATGTCGGAGATGGAAGTCTTATTAAATCCATTATTTATAAACAGAGAAAAAGCGGATTCCAGGAGGGAGTCCCTTTTTTGTTGTTTATTATTAGCTGCTTTTCCCATGAAAATCAAAATCCTTTCTGAACGCTGTTTAAGTGCGAAACGATTTGTAAACCAGTTCTGACACCTAACTAAACTTTGGAATTATGTACATTATAAAGAAAAAAATGACCGAAAGTCAATTGGAAATAGTTATATTTTTTTACTTTGGTGTTTTGCATAAAAAAGAAAATGACTTTTGGTCAAAAATATTGCATATATACTATTGACCAAAAGTCATTTTTAAAGTATAACATTTAATGACCAAAGGTCATAAATTAATAAAAGGGAGGCAACATCATGGAAAAACTGGGAAGGAAAATCGTAAAATTCCGAATCCCGATTTTTATTATCAGCATTTTATTGTTGATTCCGGCAACGATTGGTTACATTAAGACCAGAGTAAACTACGATATTCTGTGCTATCTGCCGGAAGAAATCGAGACGATGAAAGGGCAGGATATCCTGGTGGATGAGTTTGGAACAGGAGCATACTCCATGTTTATCTGCGAGGGAATGGAGAACAAGGACGTAGTTAAATTAAAAGGTCAGATTGAGGATGTGGAACATGTCGAGAAAGTAGTATGGTATGACAGCTTTGCTGATATCAGTATTCCTATGGAAATGCTTCCGGAAAAAATCAGAACAGCATTCAATTCTGATGATTCTACGATGATGTTTATTATTTTTGATACAACAACTTCGGCTGATGAGACGATGGATGCCATTGAAAATATTCGTAAGATTGCAGGAAAGCAATGCTTCCTGAGCGGAATGTCAGCAATTGTAACAGATACGAAAAATCTGGCTGAATCAGAAGTTGCGATTTATGTAGTGATAGCAGTAATTCTTTCTTGTATCGTTTTGGCTCTGACCATGGAATCGTATTTGATCCCGATCTTGTTTTTGCTGAGTATTGGTATTGCAATTCTTTATAATATGGGAACAAATGTATTTCAAGGTGAAATTTCTTATATTACAAAAGCCTTAAGTGCAGTACTTCAGCTTGGTGTCACTATGGACTATTCTATTTTCCTTTGGCACAGTTATCAGGAAAAGAAAGAGATATACGGAAATGACCACAAAGAAGCTATGGCACAGGCCATTGCGGCTACCATTAAATCAGTAGTGGGAAGTTCCATCACTACCATTGCAGGCTTCATTTCGCTTTGCTTCATGAGTTTTACGCTCGGCATGGATTTGGGTGTTGTTATGACAAAAGGAGTAGTCTTTGGCGTGATCTGCTGTGTAACGGTTCTTCCGTCCATGATTATGATTTTTGATAAAGCATTGGAGAAGACAAAACATCGACAGCTGATTCCCAGGTTTTCAAAATCATCAGATTTTATTGTAAAACATCATACGGCTTTTGTGGTGCTGTTTATTATATTGTTTATTCCATTTGCCTATTTCCAGGCGAATACAAATGTATATTACAATCTGGATTCCAGTCTTCCGGATGATCTGGAAAGTATACAGGCAAATACAAAACTTCAGGAAGAATATAATATGGGTGCCGCCCACATGATTCTTCTGGATAAAGAGATTCCTGAGAAGCAAAAATATCAGATGATTGAGAAAATGGAAGAGGTAGACGGAGTAAAACGTGTTCTGGGACTGGAAAGTATCATCGGACCAACATTTCCTATGAGCATGATACCTGACGATATTAAGGAAATACTTGAAAGTGATCAATATGAATTGATGTTAGTCATGAATGAGTATCCGGTGGCTTCTGATGAGGTGAATTATCAGATTGATGAATTGAATAAAGTGTTGAAAGAGTATGATCCCGACGGCATGCTGGTAGGCGAGGCACCGTGTACAAAAGACTTGATTGAAATTACAGCTCACGATTTTGCAGTGGTAAGCGCAGTTTCCATTCTGGCGGTATTTGTGATTATTTTGTTGGTATTTAAATCCATTTCCCTTCCTGTGATTCTGGTATTGGTTATTGAGGGAGCAATTTTTATCAATATGGGAATTCCGTACCTTACGGGAACAACGCTTCCATTTATTGCGTCTATTGTAATCGGTACGATTCAGTTGGGTGCGACTGTGGATTATGCAATTTTGATGACCAGCCGATATGAGAAAGAACGTGGTTCGGGAAAGAGTAAAAAAGAGGCGATTTTAATAGCACATGAGAGTAGCAGACGACCGGTTATGGTATCCGCATTCAGTTTCTTTGCGGCTACATTTGGTGTTGGTATGTATTCGAAAATTGATATGATCAGTTCTCTGTGCCTTCTGATGGCGAGAGGGGCATTAATCAGCATGTGTGCAGTATTACTGTTCCTGCCTGCCATGTTCTGGCTGTTTGACGGGCTGATTTGTAAGACCAGTAAGAATTTTAAACACTGCTTGCAGCGAAACAATCCGTAATGATTTAAAATTAAAACGAGGAGGAATTTTTCATGAGAAAAAAATATGTTCAGGCAATGATGGCATGTATGGCAGCAGCATTAACAGTTACGGTTCCGGTTACAACCGTGTCAGCAGCTGTACCGGAGAAAGAGCAGACAGTCTATGTGACTGCGGATGGCAATGGAAATAAGCAGCAGGTAATCGTGAGTAACTGGCTGAAAAATGGAGAAAAGGGAGCTTCACTGACGGATAAGAGTGAACTTACAGATATACAGAATGTGAAAGGTGATGAAACATTTACGCAGGATGGCGACGGAAATATTACCTGGAATGCAGGAGGCAATGATATTTATTATCAGGGAACCACCGGCCAGGAGCTTCCTGTGGCTGTGAAAATCACGTATTATCTGGAAGGAAAAGAAATTCAGCCATCTGAACTTGCAGGAAAGAGCGGAAATGTGAAAATCCGTATTGAGTATGAAAATAAAGCAGAAAAAACGGTGAAAATTGACGGGAAAGAGGAAATGATTCATGTACCGTTTATGATGGCTACCGGAATGATTCTTCCGTCAGATAAATTTTCAAATGTGGAAGTGAAAAATGGTAAAGTGATTTCTGATGGACAAAACGAAATGGTAATGGGAATCGGTTTTCCGGGATTGGCAGACAGTCTGAAGCTTTCTGATGTGGAAGGGATGGAAGATACGGAGATACCGGATTATGTGGAAATAACTGCAGACGTGGAGGATTTTTCTCTGGCATTGACTGCGACAGTTGCCACAACAGGTACACTGAAAGATCTGGGCTTGGATGAGATTGACAGTCTGGATGATCTGAAAGACAGTATTGGCGAGTTGACGGACGCATCCACAGCGTTGGTGGAAGGAAGTCAGGAATTGAAAGAAGGTATTGAGACACTGGATTCTTCTGCTGATGAATTTGTGGAGGGACTGAACAGTGCAGATGAGGGGACTGGAAAGTTAAAAAACGGCATCGATAAAATGAACAACAGCAAAGGAGAATTACTCAGTGGTATCGAACAGTTGGTTGCGGGTATGCAGGCTCTGGGAAGCGGTGCCGGTGAACTGCAGACCGGTGTAAAATCTTACACAGACAGTACCAGTCAGCTGGATTCAGGAATCACACAGGTAAATGATGGCGCATTACAGCTGAAAACAGGTATTGATACGCTGAATGAGAAAAAGGAGGAACTTACCGCAGGGGTATCTGCGCTAGGTGAAGGAGGAGTAAAGCTGGAAAATGGAGCCGAAAGTCTACAGACAGGTTTAGCTGTATATACAGCCGGGGCAAATAAACTGAATGCCGGTATTCAGAAGATGCAAAAGGAACTGGAAGAGCAGCTTGGAGGTGTGACACAGCTTCCGTCAGCAGTGACAGGGTTGCAGGCAGGATGCGAGAGTCTGGTGAAAGGGGCCGGAGAGCTTCAAAAAGGTGCAGATCAGGCGGCAGCAGCAGCGGGTGAACTGGGAGATACATTGGCAACATTAGAAAAAACAGCAGGAACTGTCGGCACCCTGGCGTCTCAAACCAGTGATGTGATCGACGGTATAAATACCGGTATCAGTACGATTAACAGTGAGGCAACGAAACAAGCTCAGGAAGCAGTTGATAAAGAAAACAGTACGGTGAATCAGAAAGCAAATGACCAGGCAAATGCGCAATTGAATCAGATGAAACAGAATGTGGCGGCAGCTCTGGATACCGTAGGTCTGACAGAAGAGCAGAAACAGAGCATTCTGGCAAATCTGGGAGAAATCGATATTCAGGTGGGTGTTCAGACAGAGGCTTCCATAGATACAGGCTCGGATGTTGTAAATACTGCACAGAGCAGTCTGCAGGAAATTCAAAGCGGTTTGCAGCAGGTAACCAGCGGATTGAAAAACAGCACAGCTCTCAGTGATGCTGCTGAGAGTATGGAAACATTAAAAGAAGGAGCACAGACAGCAAGTGACGGGGCACAAACATTAAGTAACGCAGCGTCTGCCTTATCTAAGACAGTAGAGCCTTTAAAGAATTTTTCAGAGGTATCTGAGAAATTATCGAAGAGTGTAGCCGAACTTGCACAGGGAAGCAACAGTCTGTGCGATAATAATAATGCTCTAAATGCCGGAGCCGATGCGCTGGTTGACGGAACGAAGGAATTAAATGGCGGAATCGGACAGCTTGCAGACGGAGCTGCCGCATTGGGCGCAGGTGTTTCTAAGCTTGCAGATGGAGCCGATACTCTGGTCGGTGGTACACAGCAGTTGAAAGTCGGAGCAGATACATTGATTGCCAATAATTCTAAGCTTAGTGACGGAACGGCGAAACTGGTTTCTGGAAGCAGTGCACTGATCATTGGCGGCAAAGCTCTCCAGTCTGGTGGTGTAGTTCTGAGTGATGGTATTTTACAGTTGGCGGACGGAGCTTCTCAGTTGAAAGATGGTACATCCAAACTGGCAGCGGGAGGAAAAGAGCTGAAGGATGGAACATCAAAACTTCTGGATGGCTCTACGGAACTTTCAGATGGAATGAAAGAATTTGATGAAGAAGGTATTCAAAAACTTGCAGATGTAGTAGAGGGTGATCTTCAGAATATACTGGATCGTCTGGATGCAGTTGTAGATGCAGACAAATCTTATACGGCTTTTGACGGATGGGATAAAGATATGGACGGAAGCGTCAAGTTCATTATTGAGACAGCGGCAATTGAATAAATAATCGATTTCCAGGATGTCATACAACTTTATATCAAGAAAAAATCTCCAGATTCCACTGTTTCTATTTGGTGGGATCCGGAGATTTTTTCTTGGAAAGATAACATGTGGATATACCTGTTATTGTAAAAAAGAGGAAGAACATGGTAGAATGAAAACAAAATAGAAATAGGCAGATTAAGAGGTAAATATGGATATTAAGCTGAATTATGTTGAAAAAGGAACAGGATTTCCATTGATTCTATTGCATGGAAATGGAGAAAATCATGAGTATTTCGTACATCAGATTGCGTATTTTTCAGAAAAATACCGAGTAATTGCTATAGACACCCGCGGGCATGGTCAGTCGCCCAGAGGCGAAGCTTCGTTTACCATACGGCAATTTGCAGATGACCTGTATGGATTTATGGAGGAACATTCGATAGAAAAAGCACATATTCTGGGATTCTCAGACGGAGGAAATATTGCTATGCTTTTTGCAATAAAATATCCGGAGAAAGTAGACAGGCTTATACTGAATGGAGCGAATCTTGATGGATCAGGAGTAAAACCCGGAGTGCAGATACCGATTGTATGTGGATATTGGTTCGCGAATCTTTTTGCAAAGAAAAGTAGGAAGGCAAAAAGAAATGCAGAGATGCTGGGGCTGATGGTGAATGATCCGAACGTTCGGCCGGAAGAACTTTCGGATCTGCATAAGAAAACACTGGTAATTGCAGGAACAAAAGATATGATTAAAGGAAGCCATACCCGATTAATTGCAAAAAGCCTGCCGGATGCACAATTGGTTTTTCTTGAAGGGGATCATTTTATTGCGAATAAAAATCCGAAAGAATTCAATCGTGTGGTGAATGCATTTCTGGAAACAAACTAAAAATAAAATGCAAAACAACAAATTGAATTCATGAAAATATATTTAACAAAAATAATATAAAACGAACAAATGCATATTGCATAATTGCAAATAATATGATACACTATATTCAGGTTAACCTCTACTTAAGATAAACACCTATATTTTGGCTTTGGTGAGAACTTTCTCTGATCAGGACAAAATATAGGTGAAATTTATAGAAAAAAACTTAAGTCAGGGGTGTTTTTATATGGGCGTCAAAGATACGATTACAAAAGACTATATAAATGATCCATACATATTTGCGGATGCGTTTAATTTTTTACTTTATAATGGCGAGACGGTAATTCTGCCGGGGAAGCTGCATCCGTTGGATACCACGGTAACTGGAGTCCTGCAAGATGTGGATGATACAGTAATTCCGGTACAGAAGTTTCGGGACAACATGAAATATTTCTCCGGTATGAAAGATGATACGGCAGTATATCTCCTTCTTGGTGTGGAGCTGCAGTCAGAAGTACACTATGCCATGCCGGTAAAGGATATGGTATATGATGCACTGCAATATTCTTCCCAGGTGGAAGAAGCAGCAAAAGTACATCGCAGAGAGAAAAAAGGAAAAGATGATATACAGACTGGAAAGAACAAAAAACCCAGCAGCGGAGAATATCTGTCTGGTTTTTATAAAGAAGACAGGCTGCTGCCGGTGATAACACTTGTCATTTATTTTGGACCGGACCGGTGGGATGGACCGATATGCCTGCATGAAATGCTGGCAGTAACCGATGATAAACTATTATGCTTCATACCTGATTATAAAATCAATCTGATCACACCGGAAGGTCTGGATGAAGAACAACTGGATCGATTCCGGACAAGCCTGCGGGAGGTATTGTTGTTTACGAAGTATTCAAAAGATAAGGAAAAGCTGTATAATCTGGTAAAAAACGATGCAAGATTCCATAGAATAGATCGAGAAGCCGGAAGAGTTATCAATGCAGTGACAGGAGTGGGAATAAACATGGATGAGAGTGAGGAAACGATCGATATGTGTAAGGCAATTGAAGATTTGCGCGAGGAAGCGATGCAGGCGGGAATACAAACCGGAATACAAACCGGAATACAAACCGGGAGAAAAGTAGGCAGGGAAGAAGAAAAAGAAAAATTAATTCTGCGGATGGTAAAAAAGAAAAAGTATCCTTATGAGGAAATAGCGGAACTGGCAGAAGTCTCAGTTGAAAAAGTAAAAGAACTGGGGATGAAAAATAAATAAAGGAAAACCAGCACATATGCAATTTTATATGTTGACATATGTGCTGATTCGTTTTATAGACTTGTGACTAAAATTATTATGTTCAGTTATTGAGTATTATTGATTGGAACCAACAGTCATCTGTCTGATGTCCGGAATCGCAATCAGTATCGGATATAGAATCAGAGAAATCACCAGTCCTCCGATACCTTGGATGATGTTAGCGGGTATACTTGCAGCAGCTCCTGCGGCGCCATACATAAAGGATTCACACAGGAAGTAGCCGCCGGCGACAAGAATGATATCCACGATTCCGCCAAGGACAACACATACATAGCGACTTGTTTTTGTTTTTCCGGCTTTCTGGTAAATTAGCCCTGTGATGAGAGCAATCAGACCTTTGATTACAAAAGTAATAGGCACATACACAAAATATCCACCAAGGAGATCAGCCATTGCAGAGCCGATTCCGCCTGCAAGGAGACCATATACAGGTCCCAGGATAATTCCGGAGAGGATTACGACGGCATCACCCGGATGGATGTATCCGTTTGTACCTGGAGTAGGGATCCGGATTGACATGGTAGCTACACAGGCTAATGCCGCAAATAAAGCGGTCATTACCAGCTTTTTCAGATTTGTTTTCATATTTACAACCTCTTTTCATATTCTATGCTCCATACCTTACATCAGAGTTGGCTTGAAAGAAATAGCCAGTTTTGAATAAAATAGCCATACCAGTTACAGCGTAAGAAATTATTTTTTGGGGTTTACAAATGTATTTTGCCGTGCTAACATGTTTGTATTGATAAGACAAACACCGTGACGAAGAGAGTACATGGATATTTGCTGTTACAGAGAAGTCCCGTTGGCTGAGAGGGATACAGGAAAGTTTATGGAAGATGGCTTCTGAGAGGCGCACCGAACCGGGATGTATTGCGGAGATTTGTATAATCTTTCAGTACTGGATATTTCCACAGCAAGGCTGCGACAGGATCCGCCTGTTATAGCGGCAGGGTATAACAAGTACCTGATGAGGTTCATACTGTGAGGTATGGATGAATAGAAGTGGTAACACGGCTGATTTGGCTCGTCTTCTGTATAGGAAGATGAGTTTTTTTGTATCATAGGAAAGTCAGAAGACTATTTTATTGCTGAAATAAAATATAGGAGGGATTTTATCATGGCAAAAGAAAAATTTTATATGACAACTGCCATCGCCTACACATCAGGAAAACCACATATTGGAAATACTTATGAAGTGGTTCTTGCGGACAGTATTGCCCGTTTCAAAAGACAACAGGGATATGACGTGTTTTTCCAGACAGGAACGGATGAACACGGGCAGAAAATTGAGCTGAAAGCGGAAGAAGCAGGAATTACACCGAAAGAATTCGTGGATAATGTTTCCGCAGAAATTAAACGGATCTGGGATCTGATGAATACTTCTTATGATAAATTTATCCGTACTACGGATGATTATCATGAAGAGCAGGTACAGAAGATTTTCAAAAAGCTGTATGATCAGGGAGATATTTACAAAGGATATTATGAAGGAATGTACTGTACACCGTGCGAGTCTTTCTTTACAGAGTCTCAGCTTGTAGATGGTAAATGCCCTGACTGCGGACGTCCTTGTACACCTGCGAAAGAAGAAGCCTATTTCTTTAAAATGAGCAAATATGCGCAAAGATTAATTGATCATATCAATACGCATCCGGAATTTATTCAGCCGGTGTCCAGAAAAAATGAAATGATGAACAATTTCCTTCTGCCGGGTCTGCAGGATTTGTGTGTATCCCGTACTTCTTTCAAATGGGGAATTCCGGTAGATTTTGACCCAAAGCACGTTGTATATGTATGGCTGGATGCGCTGACCAACTATATTACCGGTATCGGTTATGAATGTGACGGCAACAGTACCGAGCAGTTTAAGAAAGACTGGCCGGCGGATTTGCACCTGATCGGAAAAGATATTATTCGTTTCCATACCATCTACTGGCCAATTTTCCTGATGGCTCTGGATTTGCCTTTGCCAAAGCAGATTTTTGGACATCCATGGCTGCTGCAGGGCGACGGAAAGATGAGTAAGTCCAAAGGAAATGTAATCTATGCGGATGATCTGGTAGAATTTTTCGGTGTGGATGCAGTCCGTTATTTTGTTCTTCATGAGATGCCTTTTGAAAATGACGGCGTGATCACGTGGGAATTGATGGTAGAGCGTCTGAATTCGGATCTGGCTAACACACTGGGAAATCTGGTGAACCGTACTATTTCCATGTCCAATAAATATTTTGGTGGAGTTGTTACGAAGACAGGGGTTTCTGAAGCAGTAGATGATGAGCTGAAATCCGTTGTTACAGGAACAAGAGATAAAGTGGCTGCAAAGATGGAAAATCTGCGTGTTGCTGATGCCATCACGGAAATCTTTAATTTGTTTAAACGATGTAATAAATATATTGATGAGACGATGCCCTGGGCATTGGCAAAAGATGAGGCGAAAAAAGATCGTCTGGCAGAAGTACTGTATAATCTGGTAGAAAGTATAACGATCGGTGCAGCTCTTCTGGAATCCTTTATGCCGGAGTCGACGGGAAGAATCCTTACACAGCTGAATGCAGAGAAGAGAGAATATGAAACTCTGGATCAGTTTGGTCTGTATGTATCTGGAGATAAAGTCACAGAAAAACCGGAGATTCTTTTCCAGCGTCTGGATGTGAAAGAAATTCTGGAAAAGGTAGAAGCAAAGAGAGCCGAACAGGAAAAACCGGAAGAAAAACAGGAAGAGCCTGAAGAAAATGTAATTGATATTGAGCCGAAGGCCGAGATTACTTTTGATGATTTTGAAAAATTACAGTTCCAGGTAGGAGAGATTATTGCCTGTGAGGAAGTGAAAAAATCCAGAAAACTGCTGTGCTCTCAGGTCAAAATCGGAAGCCAGGTAAAACAGATTGTGTCCGGTATCAAATCCCATTATTCCGCAGAGGAAATGGTAGGAAAGAAAGTAATGGTACTGGTAAATCTGAAACCGGCAAAACTGGCAGGAGTAATGTCGGAAGGAATGCTTCTTTGTGCGGAAGATGAAAACGGTGAATTATCTCTTATGGTACCGGAAAAAGAAATGCCTTCAGGAGCGGAAATCTGCTAACATTTAAATTGTGTAAATGAAATGCAAATAAATGAAATCTTAAAATATTTGACATTAATGAATTTGACGTTTATACTGGTTTTAGGTGAAAGGGAGTAGCTGCCATATTTTATGGATTTTTATGCGTCAGAACGATTGCCTGATAGGCAGTCCGCGAAAGATTGAAATAGCAAGACTTTTACTGCGATTCTTTGATTGCAGTAAAAGTCTTTTTTATTTCGTTCCCATGAACAGTCAGCGGATTCCCTTTTAGAATACAGGAAGGATGGTATGTGTATGGAATTTTTAGTGGAAGGCATCATGGCACTTACATGGAAACAGGTGGTTATGTATGCGGTAGGAATTTTATTGATTTGGCTGGCAATCAGCAAAGAGTATGAACCTTCGCTGCTTTTGCCTATGGGATTTGGAGCAATTCTGGTCAATCTTCCTTTTTCGGGGGTTCTGGATCAGGTGTTACAGGGAGGAATCGAATCCCACGGAATTATTTCCTGGCTGTTTGATGTGGGAATCAATGCTTCGGAGGCAATGCCGATCTTATTGTTTATCGGGATCGGGGCAATGATTGATTTTGGACCGCTTCTGTCCAATCCGGTTATGTTTCTTTTTGGAGCAGGTGCGCAGTTTGGTATATTTGCAGCTGTTTTGCTGGCAGTTTTTCTGGGATTTGACTTGAAAGACGCTGCGTCAATTGGTATTATTGGTGCAGCGGACGGTCCTACATCTATTCTGGTATCCCAGATTCTCAAATCGAATTATATCGGTCCGATTGCTGTCGCGGCTTATTCTTATATGGCGCTGGTGCCAATTATTCAGCCGGCGGCGATCAAACTGGTAACCACGAAAAAAGAACGTCAGATTCATATGGAATACAATCCCAAGAGTGTGAGCAAAAAAATGCGTATTGCATTTCCGATTGTTGTAACGATTATTGTTGGGTTGATCGCACCCCAGTCAGTTGCACTGGTAGGATTCCTGATGTTTGGTAATCTGGTTCGTGAGTGTGGAGTACTGGGAACCATGTCAGATACAGCACAGAATAATCTGGCGAATCTGATCACGCTTCTTTTGGGAATTACGATTTCATTCAGTATGCAGGCAGAAAATTTTGTAACAGTTCAGACACTTTTGATTATGCTCATCGGTCTTTTCGCATTTGTTATGGACACGATAGGTGGTGTGGTGTTTGCCAAAATCATTAATCTGTTCCTCAAGAAAAAAATCAATCCTATGATCGGAGGTGCCGGAATCTCTGCTTTTCCGATGTCATCTCGTGTTGTTCAGAAGATTGCCATGGAGGAAGATCCTTCCAATGTCATTTTGATGCATGCAGCCGGAGCCAATGTGTCGGGGCAGATTGCCTCTGTCATTGCAGGAGGAATGGTGATTAATCTGGTGACAAGTATGCTGTAAGGAGGAGAAAAGTATGATGGGAGAAATATTTGCGGTAATTGATCCGAAGACCGTGCTGCAAGCACTGGAAATTATGTGGAAAGGAATGGCGGGAATTTTTGTTACCATTCTGATTATTATGCTGTGTGTGTTTGTAATGAGCAAACTGGGCAGCGGAAAAAAGGATGAGAAAGATGAAAAATAACATGATGTTTGAAAGTCATGCTCATTATGATGATGAGGTTTTTGACGAGGACAGAGACAGTCTTCTTGCGTCCATGCAGGAAAATGGAATTGAGAGAATCATTAACGTGTGTGCAGAGGTGGAGAACTGGAAACGCACCATCGATTTAACAGAGAAATATCCGTTTGTGTATGGTGCAGTTGGGGTGCATCCGGATGACGCAGGTTCCCTGAATGAGGAGATAATACAGAAGATGCATCAGATCTGTCGTGAAGAAAAAATAGTGGCCGTAGGTGAAATCGGACTTGATTATTACTGGGATAAGGAACAGCATGAATCTCAGATTTATTGGTTTGAGCGTCAGCTTCAAGTGGCCAGAGAAGAGAAACTGCCATTTATTGTCCACAGCAGGGAGGCTGCACAGGATACACTGGAAACCATGAAACGAATGAAAGCCGGAGAAATCGGCGGTGTGGTACATTGCTTTTCCTATGGGAAAGAAATAGCGAGAGAATATCTGAATATGGGACTGTCACTGGGTGTGGGCGGAGTGGTTACTTTCAAAAATGCGAGAAAGCTGAAAGAAGTGGTGGAATATGCACCGTTGGAATCGCTGCTTTTAGAAACCGACTGTCCGTATCTGGCTCCTGTGCCATACAGAGGGAAAAGAAATTCTTCATTAAATATTCCTTATGTAGTACAGGCGATTGCAGAAATTAAAGGTATTTCAGAAGAAAAAGTGATTGAGGTGACCAGAGAAAATGGGTATCGGGTATTCCCGAAAACCAGAACAAATAGTATTTCAGCCGGAGGAAACTCCGACTGAAATAAAAATATTGCACTAATATTTAGATTCTGATTTTGTGCGTCTGGTAATTAACGTGTTCCTGCTTTCCGGATGATACAGAGGACGATTCCCAAAAGGTTCAGCGTTAGATAGGATTTTCCCAGTCCGGTTATTACACTGAAGATCTGTTTGATACCCGGCAGTGGATAAGGATGTTCCGGAAGAATCGGGTTTACATAATAGGAAATAAGCGCAAGCAGGAAAAAGGAAATAAATCCAAAGATTCCGCGTCCCATATCCAGTCTTCGGACTTTTCCGTTATCCGGCATTTTCTTTTTCGTAATAGTCCAGAAAACTTGCAGGATTCCAAAAGCTACCAGGCAGACTGCAAGAAGAAGATAGGCAGCCTGATTAATGTTACGTTCCCGGAGAATTCCGCTTATGGACCCCAGCGTGGTTCGTTGTGCCCAGAGACCAAGGAACATTTTCCAGGTGATAAGCAGCATGAGGGCAGCGCAGATCCACTGAATCGCGCACATAAAAAGTTTCCAGACGGTTTTTACACTTCCTGTGGTTATGGAACCGACAGTAGTAAGTCCGCTTGAGACAGCACCGGAAATGTGCCCTGTTTTCTTCTTTTTCTTTTTCAATTTTGTCTTCTGTTTTGTGGTTTGTGTGGAAGTATCTTTTGCTGTTTTTTCGGATGTAGTGGAGTCTTCTTCGGTTTCCAACAATGTTCCGCAATAGCTGCAGTATTTACCGGTTACTTCCTGATTACAGTTTGGACATATCATAAAATCACTCCCCTTGATTTTTCATTGATAGTTTCGTCATACATTCTAACACGAAATACAGAAGCAGAATCTTAAAATTTTATGAAAATAACACAGGAACCAGATAATTTGATATAATCACAAATAATAGTAAGAAGTAATCAGGAGTGAGAAAGATGGCACAGATGACGAAAAAGGCGCTGGCTGCATCCCTGAAGAAGCTGTTGGAGCAGAAACCGTTGTCCAAGATTACCGTGACAGATATTGCAGAGGATTGTGAGATCAACCGACATACCTTTTATTATCATTTTCGGGATATTTACGATCTTGTGGAATGGATTTTCTGTACGGAGGCCGAAAAAGCTATAGGTGGGAACAATACATACGATACGTAGCAGCAGGGAGTAGAACGTCTTTTTAAGTATGCGCTGGATAATAAGAAGTTTATTTTGGGCACTTTTCGATCAGTTAGTAAGGAACAGCTGATGTTTTTTTTGAAACGTCAGTTGTTTCGAGTGGTTAATAAGGTGGTAGAAGAACAGGCAGTGCATCTGGACATTTCAGAGAAAGAAAGGACGTTTGTTGCAGAGTTTTATACCTATGCTCTCAGTGGAATCATGCTTTCGTGGATTGAAAAGGATATGAAGCAGGATCCGGAAGAAATCAGGACACTCTTGTTTACTATGATGCAGGGAGAGCTGAATGAGGTTTTACAACGGTTTGTAAAACAGTAAGTGAGAATTGGACAGATTCGGGGTTTTGTTACATTTTTAACCAATTTATTTGGAATGGCAAATTTTTTGCCATTCCTTTTTTTCTGTCCATGGAAAAAAGGATGAGATAGAAATATAATGATGAGAATATGATAGGGGAAATTATCTTTCCCGATGAAATCTTTGAGGGGAGAAAGACATATATTTGAAGTACAAAGGAGGACAAAATTATGGGCAAATTAACTCATGCAGCAGGAAGAAAGGTGTTTTCGGGTCTGGCTGATTACATATTGAATCAGGTGGACAAAAACAGGGAAGAAGCTTATATGAAGTTTCTGGATACCGCAGAAAAATATATGGATGATACAAAAATAGATGCCAATTGGGAGTATCTGAAAGAAATGATTTCCAGTCCGGAATATACACTGAACAAATATGTCAACTCCATTGTGGATGAAATGGATCCTCATGTTCTGAAAACTACGATAGTGAATCTGGGATATGAGGCAATGTTCCATGGTACGAAGAAGATCAGGGAAATGAGAGAAGTACACAAATGTAATATACCATGGATCATTTTGATGGATCCTACAAGTGCCTGCAACCTGCATTGTACCGGATGTTGGGCAGCGGAGTATGGTAATAAATTGAACCTGTCACTGGATGAAATGGACTTTGTGATCCGTCAGGGGAAAGAGCTGGGAGTGTATTTTTATATGCTGACCGGCGGAGAACCTCTGGTAAGAAAAAAAGATGTGATTGAACTTTGCCGAAAACATAATGATTGTGTATTTTTAGCCTATACAAATGGAACACTGGTAGATGAGGAACTCTGTAAGCAGATGCAGGAGGTAGGAAACTTGTATCTGGCAATCAGTCTGGAAGGAAAGCCGGAGGTAAATGATCTGCGCAGAGGAGAAGGTGTTTATGGAAAAGTTATGCATGCTATGGAACTTCTGAAAGCTCACGGTCTGGTATTTGGAACTTCTATCTGTTATACAAGCCAGAATATAGAAAGCGTCACCAGTGATGAGTTTATACAGATGATTATTGAGAAGGGATGTAGATATTCTTTCTATTTCCACTATATGCCTGTTGGAAATGATGCGGCTGTAGATCTTTTACCATCCAGTGAGCAGAGAACTTATATGTATCACAGAGTACGTGAAATCCGGAATATGAAAAAGGGTCCGGGAATCTTTGCTATGGATTTCCAGAATGACGGAGAATTTGTGGGCGGTTGTATCGCAGGAGGAAGAAATTATTTCCACATCAATGCAAACGGAGATGCGGAGCCATGTGTATTTATCCATTATTCCAATGGAAATATCCGGGAGAATACAATTCTGGAAATCTTAAAGCAGCCATTGTTTATGGCTTATCATAACAATCAGCCGTTCAATGAGAATCATCTGCGCCCGTGTCCGATGTTGGAAAATCCGAAAATTCTGCAGAGACTGGTTCGTGAATCAGGTGCTCACTCAACAGACCTTCAGTCTCCGGAGAGTGCAGAGCATCTGTGTGGAAAGTGCAAAGAATATGCGGCGAATTGGGCTGAGACCGCAGAAGAATTATGGAAGAAAGGTGACTGATAAATAAAGTGCCGCAGACTGGGAAGAAAACAAAAATTGCAGTGAAATATGGGGTTTTTGCAGCAATCATACTGATTATCATGTTCTATTTCAGAGATTCTATCAGGGATATTCTCTATGAGGTTGAGAATACATCGTTGGAGGAAGTTTTACAGGATTGCGACTTTTGGAAGCGGGACGGGCGTTGCGGAGATATATTATCTGAACCGGAGCGGTGTAGATGGTGCCAGAGCTACAGGAATGAGTCTGTTTCTGCAGCACTGATGGCAGTGACATTTACATTGGCGGGAGTAATACCTGCACCCTCCGGATTCGGTTCACTGGAACTTGTTTTTGTCTTGCTGTACGGTCGGATCACAGGGAATGCAAAAGCAGTATCGGCCATTTTGTTATTTAGATTTGTGACTAATATTATTCCTTTTGTGATCGGGGCAGTGGAAAATTTCAGATTTCAAAAAGTAATCGGTCATGACCGGAAAGAGAAAGATGCGGCGCTATTATAAAATGCCGCATCTTTTTTGTGAAAATTTACTTCAGGAAATGAAAAAAAGTGATATTATGTCGTAGATTCATCGAAAAAAAAGTATTATACTGAGACGTAGCATAGATACAGGAGGACAGAGTAATCATGGAATTACTTTTTTCAAAAAAAGACTTGCGTAGATTGATCATACCGCTGGTTTTTGAACAGGCGCTGGCGATTACAGTGGGAATGGCGGATACTATGATGGTTTCCTCCGTGGGGGAGGCTGCAGTATCGGGTGTATCTCTGGTGGATATGATCAATTTGTTGATTTTCAGTGTTTTATCTGCGCTGGCTACCGGCGGCGCGGTGGTAACATCGCAGAATATAGGGGCACGGAAAAGGAGGGAGGCCTGTCGTTCTGCAAAACAATTGCTCTATACAGTGATTTCGATCAGTTTTGTGATTGCTGCTGCGGTAATACTGGCGAAACGACCGTTGCTGCGATTATTTTTTGGAAGTATTGAAAATGATGTTATGGAAAATGCCATCATTTATCTGTTGATATCTGCAGTCTCTTTTCCCTTTTTGGCAGTGTATAATGCCTGTGCCGCTTTGTTTCGATCTATGGGAAATGCACAGATTACACTGAAGGTTTCTATTTTAATAAATATTATCAATGTTGTAGGGAATGCTGTCTGTATCTTCGGTCTTCATATGGGAGTTGCCGGAGTTGCTGTCCCGTCTCTCATTTCAAGAGCGGTGGGCGGTATCGTGCTATATATATTGTTGAGAAATCCGGAAAATATGGTACATTTTGCAAAAGAAAAATTCCATGTGGAATGGGACGTGATTAAAAAAATATTATACATTGGAATACCCAGTGGGATTGAAAACGGAATTTTCCAGTTGGGACGTGTACTGGTAGTCAGTATCATTTCCGGCTTTGGAACGGTCCAGATTGCTGCCAACGGTGTGGCAAATAATCTTGACAGTATGGGCTGTATCATCGGACAGGCTATCAGTCTTGCTATGATCACGGTGATTGGACAGTGTGTGGGGGCGCAGGATGAGAAACAGATTCGTTACTATACGAAAAAACTGTTGTTGATCGCATATACAGCAACGGCAGTATTGAATACGATTATTCTGTTATGTCTCAATCCCATTTTGTCTCTGTACGGACTGAGCAGTGAGACCACCAGACTGGCGTATCTTCTGGTAATGATCCATGATGGTTGTGCGATTATTATGTGGCCGGCAGCATTTGTACTTCCGAATATGCTTCGGGCGTGTAATGACGTGAGATTTACTATGATCGTATCCATATTTTCCATGTTTACTTTCCGTATCGGGTTCAGCTATCTGATTGGAGTGCAGATGGGAATGGGAGCAATCGGCGTATGGATTGCAATGATCATTGACTGGGTATTTCGTATTCTTCTCTTTGTGGGAAGATATATCAGCGGGCGCTGGAAAAAGCTGTGTCTGATATAAATCCGGCAGAGAAAAAATTTGAAAAATGATTTCTAAACACGGGATGGTAGTTGACACTTTATATACCGATTGGTATAATGAATCAAGAAAGAGATTCCGTGGAAGGAGCTGAGAAGAATGGACAACAGGGAGGCAATCCTAAAAGTTGCATTAAACCTCTTTTGCAATCGCGGATATGATGCAGTTGGTGTTCAGGAAATCGTGGATAAAGCGGGGATCACGAAACCGACTCTGTATTATTATTTTGGAAGTAAGCAGGGCCTGCTTAAGGAGATTCTGGATTCCAACAGCACAGTTCTGGGGAGAATGCTGAATGATGCAGTGGAGAAGCCGGGCAATGTACCGGATGTGCTGTTCCGGGTAGCGAAGGCATATTTTGATTTTGCACGGAACCATTGGGAATTTTATCTTTTTATGGTGGGTCAGCTTCATTCAGGAAGGGAAACGGAAGGGTTTCAGGCGGTTCATCCTTTTATTTCGCAGTATTATAAAATACTTGTAAAAATCTTTGAGGATTCTTCCGATGAACTGGGCAATATGAGAGGACGACAGATGCAGTTTGCAGTCAGTTTTATGGGTATTCTGGATTCTCACATGATGATCTTTATGATCAATGAGAATGAACAGGGAGATTTTTCTGTATCGGATGAGAAGACACATGAGATTGTAAACCAGTTTTTGTATGGAATTTATTCATAAATTTCGCGGAAAAGTATTTTGTTCAGAATAGATTTCAGGAGGTATGGAGTGTGGCAGTTTGGTATGAAGAGGCAGTATTTTATCACATGTATCCGATTGGTATGACGGGGGCACCGGGAGAGAATCGGCAGACGGAGGTGAAACATCGATTCCCGGAACTGGAGAAGTGGCTTCCCCATGTAAAAGAGCTGGGATGCAGTGCAGTGTATATAGGACCGTTATTTGAGTCTTCTACGCATGGTTATGATACAAAGGATTATCGAACGGTGGATAAACGTCTGGGAGACAATCAGGATTTCGTGAACTTTGTAAAGAAAGCTCATGACCTGGGAATCAGAGTTGTGGTGGACGGAGTGTTCAACCATACGGGGAGAGAATTTTTTGCGTTTCAGGATATTCAGAAAAATCGGGAACAGTCCCGGTATATATCCTGGTATAAAGGAATCTGGTTTGGAGGTAATACCTGGTATAACGACGGATTTTCTTATGAGGCATGGAGAAACTGTTTTGAACTGGTGAATCTGAATCTGCAGAATCCGGAAGTGAAAGGATATTTGCTGGACACGATTCGCGGATGGATTGAAGAGTTTGATATTGATGGAATCCGACTGGACTGCGCGGACTGCCTGGATTTTGGATTTATGGAGGATTTGCGCCGCTGTACCGGAGAATGGAAACAGGATTTCTGGTTGATGGGTGAAGTGATCCATGGAGACTATGCCCGCTATATCCAGGACGGCAGTCGCCTGCTCCACAGTGTTACGAACTATGAACTTCATAAAGGATTATATTCCGGTCATAATGATCATAATTATTTTGAGATAGCGCATACGATCCGCAGAGAGTTCGACAGCAACGGAGGTATTTACAGAGGATTGAAACTATACTCTTTTGTGGATAATCATGATGTAGATCGGCTGGCAAGTAAATTGAAAGTGGCGGGCCATTTACCATTGGTATATACGCTTTTGTATTTCCTTCCGGGAATCCCATCCATCTACTATGGTTCGGAATGGGGGATTCAGGGAAGAAAAGAGGGAGGAAATGATAATCCTCTCCGTCCGGCATTGGATCTCGAGGAGATGCAGAAGAAAGCACCACATCCGGAATTGACGGAATGGATCCGGATGTTAGGAAAAATAAGAAAAGAGCATCCGGAAAGCATTTACGGAATGTATAAAGAACTTCTGTTGACTAATCGTCAGTATGCATTTGCACGTATTTGGGAGGATAAAGCTGTAGTTGTAGCAGTGAATAATGATGAAAATCAGGAAGCTCAGCTATGGATTCCAATGCCTGCAGGCGGAAAAGCATACGTAGATGTAGTCAACAAGGAAATTTGTCCGGAAGAGGGCGGGAAGCTGAATGTTTTACTTCCGCCGAATGGAGTAAAGATTTTTAAGGTATCGAATAAAAGATATTTAGAAAAAGGAGAATGATTATGAAGGAAAAGATGCAGTTTGGGGAAAAGGATCAATATTATTTTGGTCAGGCGACGCACTATGACATATACAAAAAACTGGGCGCGCATGTGACTACACAGGGCAAAAAACAGGGAGTTTATTTTGCGGTATGGGCACCAAATGCGGCAAAGGTAGCCGTTGTGGGTGAATTCAATGATTGGGCAACCGATGCAAATCCCATGAAAAAAACAGGACCGATCGGGGTATGGGAAACTTTTGTTCCGGGGGCAGCTGTGGGAGATTTCTATAAGTTTTATATTAAGGCACAGGATGGTCGGGATTTGTTTAAAGCTGATCCGTATGCAAACTGGTCTGAGATGCGCCCGGGCAATGCATCCAGAGTTGCTGACATCAGCGGTTTTAAGTGGACAGATTCTGCATGGATCAAGAATCGTCAGGAAAGCGATCCGAAAGAAAAGGCAGTTGCGATTTATGAAATGCATCCCGGTTCTTGGAGAAAACACCCGGCAACAGAGCAGGATCCCGATGGTTTTTACAGCTACCGTGAGATCGCTCATACACTGACAGAGTATGTGAAAAGGATGGGATATACCCATGTAGAACTTATGGGAATTGCTGAGCACCCGTTTGATGGTTCCTGGGGATATCAGGTGTCCGGTTATTATGCACCGACTTCCCGCTATGGCAAACCGGAAGATTTTAAATATCTGGTCAACTATCTGCATAAGAATAAAATTGGTGTGATTCTGGATTGGGTGCCGGCTCACTTCCCGAAAGATGCCCATGGTCTGGCAGAATTTGACGGAACCTGTCTGTATGAGCATGCAGATCCACGTCAGGGTGAGCATCCGGACTGGGGAACAAAGATTTTCAATTATGGCCGCAACGAAGTAAAGAATTTCCTGATTGCCAATGCCCTGTACTGGGTGGAAGAATTCCATGTGGATGGATTGAGAGTTGATGCGGTTGCTTCTATGCTGTATCTGGATTATGGAAAGAGTGATGGTCAGTGGGTTGCCAACAAGTATGGCGGCAATCAGAATCTGGAAGCAATCGAATTTTTCAAACATCTCAATACCCTTGTGCGTGGAAGAAATAAAGGTGTCATGATGATTGCCGAGGAATCCACAGCCTGGCCGAAGGTAACGGGAGATGTGGAAAAAGAGAATGGACTTGGATTTTCCTTTAAATGGAATATGGGTTGGATGCATGATTTCCTGGAATATATGAAGCTGGATCCGATTTATCGTAAGTATAATCATAACAAGATGACATTCTCCATGACTTATGCATTCAGTGAGAATTACATACTGGTACTTTCCCATGATGAGGTGGTACATCTGAAGTGCTCCATGATCAACAAAATGCCGGGCTTGTATGATGACAAATTTGAGAATCTGAAAGCCGGTTATTCCTTTATGTTCGGGCATCCGGGCAAGAAGCTTCTCTTTATGGGACAGGATTTCGGTCAGTTCCAGGAGTGGAGTGAGGCAAGAGAACTTGACTGGTATCTGCTTCGGGAAGAAAGACATCAGCAGCTGCAGGAGTATGTGAAAGATCTGCTTCATATGTATAAAAAATATCCGGCGCTGTGCGCAAATGATAATGGATATGAAGGATTTGAGTGGATCAATGCAGATGATGGTGACAGAAGTATCTACAGTTTTATCCGTTGGTCACCGACAAAGAGAAATAACTTATTGTTTGTATGTAACTTTACACCGGTGGAGCGGAAAGATTTTATGGTTGGCGTGCCGAAGAAGAAACAGTATAAGCTGATACTGAACAGTGCAGATCCCAAATACGGCGGAAGCTTTGAGACAGAAGATACAGTATTCAAGGCGGTGCAAGGCGAGTGTGACGGACAGGATTATCATATCGAATATCCATTGCCGGCTTATGGAGTTGCAGTGTTTGCGTTCTAAAGGCTGTTTTAGATGTCAAAATTTAATATCAGACTTTACATTTGAAAGAAAACGTGTTTATAATAAGTGGAAATGGAAAAAATAGCAATATCGTTTCTGTAATATAGAAAGGAGCAGAAAGATGAAGATAACAAATATCGGCAATGTAGAAAAGTTTTTTGAAGTTGTAGATCAGTGTAAAGGAAAAGTAGAACTGGTAACAGGAGAGGGCGACCGCCTGAATTTGAAATCCAAGCTCTGCCAGTATGTATCTCTGGCAAATATTTTTTCAAACGGTGAGATCCCGGAACTGGAAGTTATTGCACATGAGCCGGAGGATGTAAATCGTCTTGTAAACTTCATGATGGACGGAGAGTAATTGTGATGCGTTTTCTCTTCTCCCATAGAAGAAATTACAGCAAAAGCGGATGAAAAAAGACACTATATAACAGGGGCTGTTGGCGAAACAGCCCTTTTTGGTCGTTGAACAGGAGGAATTTATTATGACAAAAATTGATATTATTTCAGGCTTTCTGGGCGCAGGAAAGACCACTTTGATCAAGAAACTGTTATCTGAGGCATTGAAAGATGAGCAGGTTGTGTTGATTGAAAATGAGTTTGGCGAGATTGGAATTGACGGAGGATTTCTAAAAGAATCAGGAATTGAGATTCGCGAAATGAATTCCGGATGTATCTGTTGCTCTCTTGTGGGAGATTTTGGGACATCTCTGAAAGAAGTAATCAACACATACCATCCGGATCGTATCGTGATTGAGCCTTCCGGTGTGGGAAAACTTTCAGATGTGATCAAAGCGGTAAAAGGGGTGGATGTAGACTGCGAGATTTCTCTGAACAGTTACACTACCGTTGTGGATGTAAATAAATGTAAAATGTATATGAGAAACTTCGGTGAATTTTTCGAGAATCAGCTGCAATATGCCAAAACAATCATTCTCAGCCGTACAGATACACCGAAGGCTACAGAAGAAAAAGTTGCAAAAGCAGTGGAACTGATCCGGGGTGTAAATAAAGACGCAGTTATCATTACCACACCAATTGAAAAACTTGATGGTGCACAGGTACTGGCAGCTATGGAGCAGGGAAGAGAAGAGGAAGAAGAAATCTGCCCGGTATGCGGACACCATCATGATCATGACGAAGATCATGACCACGATCATGGACACCATCATGACCATGATCACGACTGTGGCTGTGACCATGACCATGAGCATCATCACGACCACGATCATGACTGTGGCTGTGACCATGATCATGACCATGAGCATCATCACGACCATGATCACGACTGTGGCTGCGGTCACGACCACGATCACGAGCATCATCACGACCATGATCACGACTGTGGCTGCGGTCACAACCATCATCATCACCATGCAGATGAGGTGTTCGTAAGTTGGGGACGTGAGACTGCTAAGAAATACTCCAAAGAAGAGATTGAAAATATTCTGAGACAGCTTTCTGAGGATGAGAGCTTTGGTGTGATTTTGCGTGCAAAGGGTATGGTTGACGGAAAAGATGGAGAATGGATTTTCTTTGATATGGTTCCGGAAGAGTATGAGGTACGTACAGGTGCGCCGCAGATCACCGGCAAACTCTGTGTGATCGGTTCCAAGATGAATGAAACAAAACTGGAAGAATTGTTTGGAGTGAAATAATATGTTTAAAAGAGATGTACCGGTATATTTGATTACGGGTTTTCTGGAAAGTGGAAAGACTCAGTTCCTTGATTTTACCATTCATCAGGAATATTTCCGGATTCCGGAAAAAACACTTCTGTTGGTATGTGAAGAAGGCGAAGAGGAATATGATGAGAAAGATTTGAAAAAATATAATACTGTAATGGAAATTATAGAGGAACCGGAGGACTTTAATGAGGACACACTGCGTATGCTGGATAAAAAGCATATGCCGGAGCGTGTACTGATTGAGTTTAATCCGCTGTGGTCTGTGGATAAATTTTATCAGATGTCATTTCCGAGATACTGGGATATGGCACAGCATATAGTGATAGTAGATGCAAGCTGTTTCCAGATCTATATGAATAACATGAAATCTTTATTTGTGGAAATGATACGGGGAGCGGATATGGTCATCTTTAACAGATGTCGTCCGGAAAATCCGCTGGCTAATTTCCGAAGAAGTGTAAAAGTGGTAAACGCCGGAGCAGAAGTATTGTTTGAGGATGAAGAAGGTGAGATCGAGGATATTTTCCAGGATGAGATGCCTTACGATATGGATGCGGACGTGATCGAGATTGAGGATATTGATTTCGGTATCTGGTATATTGACATGATGGATAATCTGGATAATTATGTGGGAAAAACTGTAAAGTTTAAAGGTCAGGTACTTAAGAGCCGTGATCTGAATGCGGGATTTTTTGTGCCGGGACGTATGGCATTGACCTGCTGTGCAGATGATACACAGTTTATTGGTTATGTATGTAAGAATCCCGATGCGAAACGCCTTCGCATGGGTTCCTGGGTGGAAGTGACTGCTGAAGTGAAGAAAGAATATATGGAAGTATATCATGATGAGGGTCCGGTTCTCTACGCAAATGAGATCGTTCCGGCAGAAAAACCGGAGCAGGAGATGGTATATTTTACCTGATCGGACAGTAAATGAAAAAGGAGACAACAGATGTTTTTAATCGTGGGCCTGGGAAATCCGGGAAAACAATATGAAAATACCCGCCATAATGTAGGATTTGATGCTATAGATTGTCTGGTGGACGAGTACAGGATTCCTTCCTCGGGAAAGCAACACAAGGCTATGTATGGGAAAGGTGCTATAGAAGGGCGGAAAGTGATTCTGGCAAAACCTTTAACCTATATGAACTTAAGCGGTGAAGCAGTTCGGGCATTGGTGGATTACTACAAGATAGATCCGGAAACAGAGCTTCTTGTGATCTTTGATGATATCAGTCTGGCTCCCGGAAATATCAGGATACGCAAAAAAGGCAGTGCAGGTGGGCATAATGGAATCAAGAGTATTATTTCCCATCTGGGCACTCAGAATTTTCAGCGGATTAAGGTGGGAGTCGGTGAAAAACCAAAGAACTGGGATCTGGCGGATTATGTGCTTGGTACATTTTCAAAAGACGACAGAAAATTGGTGGATGAAGCTCTGGAGCGGGCAGTGAAAGCGGCTGCTTTGATCGTTCAGGGTGAGATCGATGAAGCTATGAACCTCTATAACGCATCTGTTCGATGAGGTGTGGAGCAGACAGGAAAGGAATAGGCCATGCAGATGGATGCATTCTTACAACCATTATATAATCTGGCTGACTTTGATGATATTAAAAGACAGGTACAAAAGCAGGGAATCGTGTCGGTTTCCGGTTGTCTGGACTCCCAGAAAGCTCATTTTACTTATGGGCTTGCCCGGGAGTTTCCTTTTCGGCTGATTATTGTGGAAAATGATTTGAAGGCGAAAGCTTTTTATGAAGATTATCGAATGTATGATCCGGAAGTGCTTTTTTATCCGGCCAGAGATTTGATTTTTTATCAGGCGGATATTCATGGAAATCTGCTTACCAGTCAGAGGATTCAGGTGGTGAAAGCTCTTTTGGAACGGGAAGATGCCACTGTGATCGCTTCTATAGACAGTTGTCTGGATTATCTGGTGCCGCTGGAAATATGGAAAAACAAGATTCTGTACCTGAAAAATGACAGCGAACTGAATCTGGATGAAATGAAGATCCGTATGGTGGAAATGGGTTATGAGCGTTGTGTCCAGGTAGAAGCTCCGGGGCAGTTTTCTGTTCGCGGAGGAATCATGGATGTATATCCGCTGACAGAAGATAATCCCTGGAGAATTGAATTGTGGGGAGATGAGATTGATTCCATCCGCAGTTTCGATGTGCAGAGTCAGCGTTCCATAGAAAATATGGATGAGATCGCTATTTATCCGGCTACGGAGATGGTACTGGATAAAACAACCATATCAGCAGGAATAAAAGCAATAGAAAAAGAAGCAAAAAGTGTTCAGAAGAAGCTGAGAGATGAGTTTAAGACGGAAGAAGCTGCCCGTGTCCGTGATCTGGCAGAAGAAGTGAAAGATCAGATGGAAGAATTCCGGCATTTCGTCGGTGCAGAGAATTTTATTCATTACTTTTATAAAAAAACAGTGTCTTTTCTGGACTATTTTCCAGAGAATACGCTGGTCGTGCTGGATGAGCCCAGCCGACTGACAGAGCATGCGAAAGCAACAGAGGAAGAATTTCGGGAGAGTATGGTGCATCGTCTGGAAAAAGGGTATCTGCTTCCCGGACAGATGAATCTGATCTGCCGTCATCAGGATATTGTACACCGGATCCATCACTGTCATGGTCTGGCATTGTCTACGATGGAACCCAGAGGGAATCAGTGGAATTATTCCATGGAGAAACAGATCACAGTCAAATCTGTCAACCCCTATAACAACAGTTTTGAAATGCTTCTGAAAGATCTGAAAAAATGGAAGAAGTCGGGATATCAGGTGCTTCTTTTGTCTCCGTCCAGAACAAGAGCTGCCCGGTTGGCCACAGAACTTCAAAACGAAGAACTTGCAGCATTTTACAGTGATGATCCCGGACGTCTGATTCAGCCGGGAGAGATTAAGGTTGCCTGTGGATCTGTAATCAGGGGATTTGAATATCCGCTGATCAAATATGTAGTAATTGCTGAGAGTGATATTTTCGGAAAAGAAAAAAAGAAAAAAAGGAAAAAAACAGAATATAACGGGCAAAAGATCCAGACATTTTCGGAGCTTTCTGTGGGAGATTTTGTGGTTCATGAAAATCATGGACTGGGTGTCTACAAGGGCATTGAGAAAATGGAAGTGGATGGTGTGGTAAAGGACTACATCAAGATCGAATATGCGGGAAAAAGTAATCTGTATATTCTTGCCACGCAGCTGGATATGCTTCAGAAATATGCAGGAAGTGATGCGAAAACACCCAAGCTGAACAAACTGGGTGGTCAGGAATGGAAAAAGACAAAGACCCGGGTGCGGGGAGCGGTAAAAAATATTGCGAAAGATCTGGTGGCACTGTATGCAGCTCGCCAGAATGAAACAGGATTTAAATACGGTCCTGACACCGTATGGCAGAAAGAATTTGAGGAAATGTTTCCTTTTGAGGAAACGGAGGATCAGCTTCTTGCCATAGAGGCGGCGAAAAAAGATATGGAAAGCGGCAAAATCATGGATCGTCTGGTCTGTGGCGATGTGGGTTACGGAAAAACGGAGATTGCGCTTCGAGTGGCATTTAAAGCCATTCAGGAAGGAAAGCAGGTTGTATATCTGGTACCTACAACGATTCTTGCACAGCAGCACTACAATACATTTATACAGAGAATGAAAGATTTTCCGGTTCGGGTGGATCTTTTGTGCCGTTTCCGCACTCCTGCCCAGCAGAAGAAAACCATCGAGGATCTGAAAAAAGGGCTGGTTGATATTGTGATCGGAACGCACCGGGTACTTTCCAAAGATGTGGTATTCAAAGATCTGGGGCTTTTGATTATTGATGAGGAACAGCGGTTCGGGGTTACACATAAAGAAAAAATCAAGCAGCTGAAAAAGAATATTGACGTATTGACTTTGACGGCTACGCCGATTCCCAGAACTCTTCATATGAGTCTCATCGGTATCAGGGATATGAGTGTGCTGGAAGAGCCGCCTCAGGATCGGGTGCCGATTCAGACGTATGTGATGGAATACAACGATGAGATGGTGAGAGAGGCCATCAGCAGAGAAATGGCAAGAGGCGGACAGGTGTACTATGTGTATAACCGGGTCAACAACATTGATGAGATCACCAATCAGATTGCAAAGCTGGTACCAGAAGCCAACGTGGCATTTGCTCATGGACAGATGAGCGAACGGGAACTGGAAAAAATCATGTATGGATTTATTAATGGGGATATTGATGTGTTGGTTTCTACGACAATCATTGAGACCGGGCTGGATATTTCCAATGTAAATACCATTATCATTCATGATGCGGATCAAATGGGATTGTCACAGTTATATCAGCTTCGGGGAAGGGTAGGACGTTCCAATCGAACTGCGTATGCATTTCTCATGTACCGCAGAAATAAGATGCTGAAGGAAATTGCCGAGAAGCGGCTTCATGCGATTCGTGAATTCACAGAGCTGGGAAGCGGCATCAAGATTGCCATGCGGGATTTGGAACTGCGGGGAGCCGGAAATCTTCTGGGTGCGGAGCAGCATGGGCATATGGAAGCTGTGGGATATGATCTGTACTGCAAGATGCTCAATGAAGCCGTACAGGAAGCGAAAGGAATTGAGGTTCAGGAGGATTTTGAGACTACGATCGATATGAATATCAACGCCTATATTCCGGAAAAATATATTCCGAATGAATACCTGAAACTGGATATCTATAAGAGAATCGCAGGAATTGAAAATCAGGAAGAATATGAGGATATGTTGGAGGAACTGATGGATCGCTTCGGTGAACCGCCGAAAACGGTGCAGAATCTTCTGGCTGTAGCAAATCTCAAGGCGCTGGCTCATCGAATCTATTTGACGGAAGTAAAACAGATGGGGGATGAAGTGCGGCTTACCATGTATGAGAGAGCAAAAGTGAATCCGGAAAAAGTACCGGAGATTCTGGAAAAATATCAGGGAGAACTGACCTTTAAGGTAGAGACAAATCCTTATTTTATTTATCGGCCGAGAAGGAAAAAAGCGAAAGAAGCGGTGCCGGTAATGGAAAAGACCGGAGAATTGCTGCAGGAAATGCAGGTGTTGGTGGAATGATTTATCGAGTGAATTTTATGTGAAATCCGGGAAAGTGGTTGCCTGTATGGGTAAAATGGCATATAATGAAAAACAGTAATTTTATGTGTAATACGGAGGAAAGTATGAATCAATTAAACAGTAAAATCGCATGTGGTATTCTTGCGGCAGCACTTGTGGCAGGAAGTTTGACCGGATGCGGCAAATTAGATGGAACAAAAACCGTGGCAACGATAGACGGACAGGAAGTGACACTGGGACTGGCAAGTTATATGGCCCGTGATCAGCAGGCCCAGACGGAAAGCTATTATCAGATGATGATGCAGAGTTATGGTATGGGTATGTCGGACGAATTCTGGGACAGTAAAGAGGACGATGGAAGAACCTACGGAGAAAGTTCAAAAGACAGTGTCATGGACAGCATTAAGAGTTTATATGTTCTGAATGAACATGCGGCTGAGTATGAGGTAACTATTTCCGAGGAGGAACAGGCAAAAATTGAAGAGGCAGCAAAAGCATTTATGGAAGCTAATGATGAGGCTACTCTGGCAGAACTGGCTGTTTCTGAAAGTGATATGGTTACATATCTGGAATTGATGACAATTCGTCAAAAAATGCATGATCCTATGGTTGCAGATATTGACCGTGAGGTAAGTGATGAGGATGCCAATCAGACCCGGATTACCATGGTGAAGGTATCTACGGCAGGAACAGAAACGGACGAGGATGGCAATACCATTGAATTGACAGATGAAGAAAAAGCTGAGAAAAAAGACACAGCGAAGAAAGTTCTTGAGAAAATTATTGCATCCGATGATATTGCACAAGCAGATATGACTGCACTGGCAAAGGAAGTGGATGAAAATCTGACAGCTACATCACCTGCATTCACTACTGCAGGAAGTGAAGATGATTCTGTGGATAAAAAGGTTCAGGAAGCAGCTTTAAAGCTGGAAGAAGGAAAAGTTTCTCCTGAGGTTATTGAGGGTGAAGATGGCTACTATGTAGTTCGTCTGGATAAGATGCTGGATGAAGAGGCAACACAGACGAAAAAAGATTCGATTATTTCTGAACGAGAGCAGGACAAATATGATGAACTGCTGAAAGAATGGGACGATGCAGCAGAGATGAATATTGATGAAGCAGTCTGGAAGAAGTTGACGATTACAGACAGTAAGAGCTTCATCTATAAGACGGAGGATGAGACTTCAGACAATACAGCACAGTAGAGCTGATAAGCAGAGAAACTGTATTTGAGAGAAATGCTTGTAGAAGGTTGCAGCAAAAGGAGCAGAGAATGACAAGACAGGAATTTGATGAATTGACAAAAAAAGGTGTGGTTCTTCTGGATGGAGCCACAGGTTCGAATCTTCGAAAGGCCGGTATGCCGGTTGGGATTTCCTCAGAACAGTGGGTTCTGGAAAATCCAAGAGTTCTTCAGGAACTGCAGAGCGCATATGTGGAGGCAGGAAGCCAGATCGTGTATGCGCCTACATTTGCGGCAAACAGAATCAGCCTTAGAAACTTTGATCTTCAGGATCGGATAGTGGAACTGAATACAAAGTTGGTAAAAATATCCAGAGATGGTGTTGGGAGCCGTGCGCTGGTTGCAGGTGATCTGACTACTACGGGACAGCTTCTGGAACCTCAGGGCAATCTTACCTACGATGCGTTGTATCAAGCGTATCGGGAGCAAATCAAAGCTCTGGTGGATGCAGGAGTAGATTTGATCGTTGCTGAGACGATGCTTGGTGTAGACGAGACAGTAGTTGCTTTGGATGCAGCGCAGTCTGTCTGTGATATTCCTGTGATGTGTTCGCTGACTCTGGAAGCAGATGGAACTGCCATGTACGGTGGCAATGCAGTGGAGGCTGTCATAACTCTTCAGGAAATGGGAGCTGCTGCTGTGGGACTGAATTGTTCTGTAGGACCGGATCAGCTGGAGTCTGTAGTGGCCAATATGAAGGCGGTTGCGAAGGTGCCGATCATCGCGAAACCAAATGCAGGGATGCCTGTAATCAACGATAAAGGTGAGGCTCTCTATGATATGAATGCGGATGATTTTGCACGATCCGCCAAACGTCTGGTAGAAGTGGGTGCCGGAATCGTAGGCGGATGCTGTGGGACGACACCGGAGTATATACGGAAACTGGCGGAAGTGTTAGGTCGATAAAATTGAAAAATGAATGCCGATATAACATTTACTTATGCAAATGTGTAAGTTACAATTCGAGGATGGTTATGTTAAAATTTCAAACAGGAAAGTGCCCATGACAGGGTGGTAGTCTCCCAAGCCGATGAATACCGGATAGCCCGGAATACATAAGAAAGCTTTTTCGATAAGAAAAATAAGCACAAATAAAAATGCCTCTCCTGTCTGACCCACAGGGGAGGCGGTGTCCATAAGGACAAATAAGCTTTACTTGAGAGGCATCCACTTGGGAGTGGGTGCTTTCTTTATATGATAATTATAACGTATATAATTATGGCCTTCAAGAGTTATTTTCTTTTGGAGTATAGTGTGCTACTGTTCGCTTGTCACTATTTCGCAGAGCATATTGCTGGTTACAATGGGAATAGTAACTTTGACTTTTTATGAGTGGGCAGATGAAATACAGATAAAATAACAGTGAGGAATATCATGGCAAAGTTGAGAGAATTTGAAATCAATGAAACGGATGAATTGTGTAGTCTGGGAAAGGCTCTGTCCTCGCCGGTTCGTCTGGAAATACTGAGAGTTTTGTACGATCAAAGTATGATTATCGGCGAAATTGCGAAAAAGCTGGATCTTCCGGCGTCCAGCACGGCATTTCATCTGAAGCTTCTGGAACAGGCTGGTCTGGTGCGTATGGAGGAACAGCCGGGAACCAGAGGTTCGACAAAACTCTGTACTATTAAAGTGGATCACATAGCGATTGATATGGTGAAGAAAAATACAGATATTGATGAGATTTTCAGTGTGGAAATGCCTGTGGGTGCATACAGCAGCTGTGAGGTGTCACCTACCTGTGGATTATGTGGGATGACAGGGCTGATTGGAAATGAAGATGCGGAATATTGTTTTTATTATCCGGAACGGATGGATGCCGGACTTTTGTGGACTTCTTCTGGATTTGTGGAATATAAATTTGCCAATGGTGTACCGAAAAAAAGAACGGCAAAAAGAGTTTCCATATCCATGGAAATCTGTTCGGAGGCACCGGGATATCGGGAAGACTGGAAATCAGATATTACGGTATGGATTAATGGAATTGAATGTGGTACCTGGACCTGCCCGGGAGATTTTGGCGGCAGAAGAGGAAGACTTACACCTCACTTCTGGCCAAATGGTTCCACCCAGTATGGGATGCAGATGATCTGGGAAGTCAGGAAGGATGGAACCTATATCAACGGAAAAAAGGCGACCGATGTTACTGTTGAAAAACTATGCCTTTCGGAGAAACCCTATGTTTCTGTGAAATTAGGTAATAAACCGGATGCGAAATATGTGGGCGGATTTAACCTGTTCGGGAAATGCTTTGGGGACTATAATCAGGATATTATTCTGACGGTAGAATATTAGGAGTAGGGGAGGACAGGAGGTGAGGAAAGTTCTGTGTTTTGTCCTCGATCCCCTGTCCTTATTCTATTTCACATCTTATTTCAATTTGTTTCTTATAGCAGGCGATACCCATTTTCATAATCTGTTTTATACCATTTTTTCGCATTTCATCAGAATAATGTTTGGAATCAATCTGTTGAATGGCTTTCTCACATAATGCGGTCAGTTCTTTTTGTATGGAATTTCCGGATATTCCATCCTTTGCCACTTTTAGTTCAACAAGGATTCCCGGCATGTTTTTGTTATATGGACTCATCTGAATATCATATCTGCCGTCACCGGATTCCCGATTGGAAGTTACGCGATAGAGATTATTCATAACTGCATAGATACCCAACATCATACCATGATAAAAACTTTCATGGGCATAGTCAAACGAACTGATACTTTCTCGAAAAAAAATTTGTAAATGTTTCTGAAGAGCAGGAATATTTTGTCTGATAATTGCCTGCTGCACAGCAATAGCGGTAGACTGTGAGATGGACTGGGAAAGTGCCGATAAAATTTCTTTTTCGTAAACATAGAAAATTTCCTTATTGGGTATTGCCACATCACAGATAGAATTTCCGTCATGGCACAGGTCTTTGTGAATGATTTTTAAATAACCGGCTGCCAGTAAAAAACTGTAAATAGTGGATGGATTGTTGTTGATCTCTGGGTAAATAACGGAAGTATCAATATATGAGGAAACGGCCTCTCCCCGCATCAAACGTTGCAAATTTTCTGCAGTTTCATTATCTGACTCAGCAACAATCTGTCGGATAATACTGTTATCTCCTGTGGATTGCCAGAAAGCTTTCGGAAAACAATCTTCATCAATATAATTTAAAACTGACCAGGGATTGAAGATATCTGTATTTCCAAAACGATATCCGTCATACCAGGTGCATATTTCTTCAAATTTATCTGATTTTCCGTAGTAATCCATCATGTCATGAATCTCATTTTTTGTAAAACCAAAATATTCACTGTATCGATTTTCCATAATGGAATTCACTTTCAGGTTATTCATACCGCTGAAAATACTTTCTTTGGCAACACGTAAAATTCCTGTCATAAAGCCAAAAGACAAATGCGGATTGTCCTTGAAACCTGCTGAAAACAAATTCCTCATAAATAGAATCGTCTGTTCGTAGTAACCGGACAGATATCCCTGCTGGATCAGCGTATCATATTCATCAATAATGATAATGGGTGCTGTCTGATAATATGCATGGAGCATCTGTGATAGATTGAAAAGTGCACCAGTCAGTTCTACTATGGTTGCTGTTTTTAACATGATTTTTTCGTAATATAATTTGTCATATTCGCTTAACATAGAACCTGTTAAAATGTTTTTGTGGCGGTCAAATTCATTTTTTAAAACTTCCTTGATTTTTTCCAGTGATTCTTCCCAGGTATTGAATTTTACATCTTTGAATGTAAGAAAAATGACAGGGTATTTTCCCTGGTGCTTGCGATATTTTTCGGCACAGGACCAGATTTTTTTGTCTGCAAAATATATGGAGGTATCTTCATCTGTTTTTTCAAAGAATACACGAAGCATATCCATAGTGAGTGTTTTGCCGAAACGTCGGGGACGGGTAAATAATGATACTTGTGGTCTACTGTCAATAAAATCCTTGATCAGAAGAGTTTTGTCTACATAGTAGTACTCAGTTACAGCTTTTTTAAAATCAGAAATCCCCACAGGAAGTGGTTTGAGGGTTGTGTCTGTTTCAGGAGTAATTCTTTTTCGACCATCTTCTGGTTTTTGAGAAGTAATGGGAATCATCCATGTTTTTCCTTCTTTTTTTGCGCCGGCAATTCGCCCGGAGCGACAGAGGGCTGTGACACGTCTCGCTGTCAAATTCCATAAATTGGCGGCGGTGCGTACATCCATATATTCCATGTGAATACCTCCGTGCATAATAGATTGAAATCACTTATGGGTAACAATAAAATAGTAAGTTACATTCATTATATCATAGTATCCGCATATATATCAATATATACAGAATAATAAAAAGAACAATAAAAGACACAGAACTGTCCTCTGTCTTTCCTTAATATACAGAAATTCTGTTGTGTAATAGATATTAAGAATTAATAAAACAGTAATAATGTTTAAAAAAGAAAAATAAATTAAAATATAAGAAGAATCATTGACAATATACGGAATAGCACTATAATTGATATCATATAAACAGTAAGACTGTTTAAAAGAGAAGATGATGATGCAATCGATAAGGAGAAAAAGAACTATGAAATGCTATGTAAAGGATTACCCCAGACCGCAGTTTGTAAGAAATAACTGGACAAATCTGAACGGTATCTGGGATTTCGCATTTGATGATGCAAATCAGGGAGAAAAAGAGAAATGGTTTGAGAATTTTGAAACACAGAAAACCATTCAGGTGCCATTTACCTATGAGACAAAACTGAGTGGCATTCAGGATGAAACTCGACATGACAATATCTGGTATCGAAGAGAGATTGCTGTAGAAAGTGAGAAACTTCGGGGAAACAGATATGTACTTCATTTTGAGGGTAGTGATTTTCATACCAAGATCTGGGTGAATGGGCAGTATGTGGGAGATCACAGAGGCGGATATGCCAGATTTTCTTTTGATATTACAGAACAGGTTCATGAGGGGAAAAATGAACTGATTGTAAAAGTTGAGGATTCTTTTGATATGCAGCAGCCCAGAGGAAAGCAGCGCTGGCTTGATGAGAACTTTGCCTGCTGGTATGTACAGACTACCGGTATCTGGAAAACCGTATGGAGTGAATATGTACCGATGACCAGTCTGAAGTCCGTGAAAATGACACCAAATCTGGAAGAGCATTCGTTGGAATTGGAATATGAGGTGAATGCATTGGAAAGTGAAATGGATGGAAGTCTGTTGGTGGAAACAACGGTATCTTTCGGTGATATGATGATCGGTCGTAATTTGACCGCAGTTACAGATAAGCTGGTTACAACGAAAATGGATATTTTCCTGAGAAAAAATCATGGAACAGAATGGAATGGTGTGGTTACCTGGTCTCCGGAAAATCCGAATCTGTATGATATTGAATTTCGTCTGATCCATTCCGGAGAAGTACTGGATACCGTCGGATCTTATTTTGCCATGAGAGAGATTCGCATTGACGGACCGAATATTTTATTGAACGGACGTCCTCTGTATCAGAGATTGATTCTGGATCAGGGTTACTGGAAAGATTCACATCTGACTCCGCCAGGTGAAGAGGCATTGATTGAGGATATCGATAAGATTCAGGCTCTGGGGTATAACGGATTGCGCAAGCATCAGAAAACGGAAGATGAGAGATTCTTATATTGGTGTGATGTAAAAGGAATGCTGGTATGGAGTGAAGTTGCGTCAACATATCGGTTCTCAGATTACGCAGTTGCCGAATTTACCAGAGAGTGGATGGAGATTGTAAAACAGAATTATAATCATCCGTGTATCATTACCTGGACACCGTTTAATGAATCCTGGGGTGTCAGCCGGATTCATACACGCAGACCGGAGCAACAATTTACGGAAGCGATTTATCATCTGACGAAAAGCATGGATCCTTATCGCCCTGTGATCGTAAATGACGGATGGGAACATACAGTTTCAGATATTTTGACAATTCATGATTATGAAGAGGCGGGAGAAATCCTGAAGCAGAGATATATTCAGTGTCGTGAAGATATTCTGGAATCCAAGACTTCGTTTAATAATAATAAAATGGCATTTGCCAATGGATATGAATACAAGGGACAGCCAATCATCATCAGTGAATACGGCGGAATTGCATTCAATAATGATGATTCCGGTTGGGGATATGGCAATAAAGTAAACACCCGGGAAGACTTTATCCGCAGATTTGATGAAATCACAACAGCAGTGAAAGAAATCCCCTATGTGTGCGGATTCTGCTATACACAGGTATCCGATGTGCAGCAGGAGATCAATGGGCTGATGGATATGGAGCGCAACTTCAAGATCGAACCGGAAATTATAAAAGAAATCAATGAAAGAAAGATCGGCTACTGGCGGTCTTATATGTAAGCGGACAGGGGATAGTCATCTGTCCGGATAATGGAGAAAAGTATGAGCTATATTTTTGGAAAAAAGACACCTGACTATTACAGGGAATATTATAGTCTGGCTACGGAGAGTGAAGTTTGTGAAGTACAGGCCAAGCTTCAGATCGCCACTTGGATGGGAGTAATTGATACTCCGAATCTGGATGCTGTTGAGGTCAGAAGAAAGCAGAAAAATGATTCAATAAAAGCGAAACTGGCAAAAGGTGAAACTGTATATGGTCTTACTCACTACACGCCGTCTATGTATCTACAGTATGAACTTACCAGGTTCAAGCTGGATTTTACGGTATATAAGGGAGAAAAGATCGGAACTTACCCGTATCAGGAGTTCCCGGAAGAAGAAAAAAGGGAATTTTATGAAAATAATCCGGATTTGTTTACCCGATATTTCGGAGATAGTTTTGGGTATGAAGAAGTAAGTATGATTATTGAAAAAAGACTGAAAGAAAAGGAGTATGAGAGTATTGTCCAGGATTTATTATGTAAGTACGAAGTGTAAAAACAGTGAATGCTGCGGAACGATCGATAAGCCTTTTGCCACTCTTTTTGCAGTCAATCAGCTGAAATTGGAGCCGGGCGATCAGGTACTTCTGGAACGTGGCTCTGCATTTCGCGGAGAGTATCTGCATCTGACTGACCAGGGAATAAAGGAATCTCCGATTATCATAGGAGCATACGGGGAAGGGCCTCTTCCTCGGATTGAGGCTGAAGGACAGGGTATCTGGTATCAGGACTATGGAACAGAACTGGATTCCCCTACACATTCAAAAGAAGGCTATGTGTCCTCGGCAGTGCTTCTTTATGATGCCGCTTATATTATAATTTCTGATCTGTCCATCACGAATCGGGGAGATGTTTTGGGAGAGCAATATGAGGCTCCTCATAAAATGAACCGTACCGGTGTGGCGGTCGTGGCAAAGAACAAGGGAACCCTTCGGGAAATCCATCTGAAAAATCTGGAAATCAGGAATGTCAATGGAAATGTCTATGACAAGCATATGAACAACGGTGGTATTTATTTTACCTGTCTGCAACCTGACGATGAGGAAAAGACAGGAGTGGCCCGGTATGAAGATGTGAGTGTGACAGGGTGCTTTGTGCAAAAAGTAAGTCGCTGGGGAATTGCTGTAGGTTACAGCTATAAGTGCCGGGAATTTATGAAAGCGGAGCTGGAAGAAGAGCTTTTTGAACAGTATGGTCACAAAAATGTATATGTGGCGAATAATTATGTGAAAGAAGCCGGAGGGGACGGTATTACAGTAATGTATGCGCTGCGTCCTGTGGTGGAACATAATACAGCTGATTCTGTGGCGGGGGAAATGAATGACCGTGTCTACAGGTTTCCTGAAAACCGGGCAGGAAAGGTTGCTGCTGCGATCTGGCCATGGAAATGCAAGGCTGCTTTGCTTCAGTATAATGAAGCGGTGGATACCAGACTGAATCAGGATAGCATGGCGTGGGATGCAGATTCAGGTGACGGAACGATTTATCAATATAATTATAGCAGACTGAATGAGGGAGGCTGTGTCATGTTCTGTCTGGAAGAGGCAATCCATAATACGTTTCGCTATAATGTGAGCTATGATGATTTGGGAGGAACCATCAGTCCTTCTATGAATCCGGACGCATATATTCATCACAATACATTTATCCGAAGAAAAGGAGTGCCGTTTGTACGGGAACATATGGATGGAGGAAATTTCAGGGAAGAAGAAAATATATTTGAAGAACTATAAAGGGCGGACAGGGGACAGTTCTGTGTCCTAAAAATAGGACACAGAACTGTCCCCTGTCCGCCCCTGATCAAGATTCCACAAAACAAGAAGTGGTATTTTGTTGAATTGTAGTAAAAATCTTCCCGAATATGGTTGTTTCTGTTGAGTTGAAGAAACTGTTAAAAAAATATTGATAAATAATTGACAATGTGATATCATGTAAGAAAATGAAATCGAGATAATTCTTACCTTATTGCGGAGGAAAGGTGTTTTAACTCTATGTTTTGTTGTTAAAAAATCTACGAAGAAGTGTAAAGATTAGTATGCGGTTTCATATTTTTTTTCGTTCCATTGTTAAAAATATAACGAACAAAAAGGAGAAAGAGTACTATGAGCAGTAAGATTACCATTATTGGTGCGGGAAGTGTAGGTGCGACGATTGCCTATACATTATCCAGTGAGGATATCGCGTCGGAGATTGTGCTGATCGATATCAACAAAGAAAAAGTGGAAGGCGAAGTGATGGATATTGAGCAGGGTACCTGTTTTCGGGATCCGATTTCCATCATTGCCGGCGAGTACGAGGACGCAAAAGATTCTGATATCGTGATCATTACCTCAGGTATCGCCCGTAAGCCGGGTCAGACAAGAATTGAGCTGACACAGACAAATGTCAATATTCTGAAAAGTATCACGCCGGAGATTGTAAAAGCAGCTCCTCATGCTATTTACATTATAGTGAGCAATCCGGTTGATATTATGACCTATGTGTTTACAAAAATTTCCGGACTTCCGGAAAATCAGATCATCGGTTCCGGTACGATTCTGGATACGGCCCGTCTTCGCTGTGGACTTTCCGAGCACTTTAAAGTGGCTCAGAAAAATATTCATGCATATGTGTTTGGCGAGCATGGAGATACATCCTTTATTCCATGGTCAGGTGCTTATATCTCGGGTGTGAGTGTAGATGAATTTTATGAGTTGATGAAGACACTGGGAAAAGACGTAGACGAGTTGGATAAAGAAGGTATGCTTACCTATGTACAGAAATCCGGCGGTAAGATTATTGCAAACAAGGGTGCCACGTTCTATGCGGTATCTACAGCGGTATGTCAGCTGTGTGCAAGAGTTCTTGCAGCATCGGATTCTATTGCTACTGTTTCTTCCATGATGCATGGTGAATATGGGATTGAAGATGTCTGTCTCAGTACCCTTACTCTGGTAGGACCGAACGGAATTCAGGGAAAAGTTCCCATGCGGATGAACAAGGCAGAGATCGCAAAACTTCAGGCAAGTGCAGATGCGCTGAAGAAAGTGATCGCTCAGATCAATCTGTAAGGAACTGTAAGAAATACAGAATAAAAGAAAGGATAACAGGACTATGAAGTACAGTTATTATCCGGGGTGTACCCTGAGAACCAAGGCAAAAGATCTGGATGCCTATGCCAGAGTTTCCGCCAGGGCACTGGGATTTGAACTGGAAGAAATCGAAAACTGGCAGTGCTGTGGAGGGGTATATCCGCTGGGCACTGATGAGATCGCAACAAAACTTTCTTCCGTACGTGCTCTCAATGAGGCAAAAGAAAAAGGTCAGGATCTGGTTACTTTATGCTCCGCGTGTCATCATGTGATCAAGCGTGTCAACGATGATATGAAAAATGTGGAAGACATCCGGACCAGAGCAAATAATTATATGCAGCTGGAAGAACCCTATGCAGGTGAAACGACAGTTCTCCATTTTCTGGAAGTGCTCCGTGACCGCATAGGTTTCGATACGTTAAAGGAAAAAGTGGTAAATCCGCTTAAGGGTAAGAAAATAGGTGCCTACTATGGCTGTCTGCTTCTTCGCCCGGGAAAAATTCTGGAGTTTGACAATCCGGAAAATCCGTCTGTGATCGAAGATTTTATCCGTGCCATTGGTGCAGAGCCGGTTGTATATCCGTATAGAAATGAATGCTGCGGCGGATATATTTCCCTGAAAGAAAAAGATATGTCAAAAAATATGTGCAATAACATTATGGACAGTGCAGCGGGATTTGGAGCCGATATGCTGATTACAGCATGTCCGTTGTGTCTGTATAATCTGAATAAGAGTGGAAACGGAAAACTTCCAGTATATTATTTTACCGAACTTCTGGCAGAAGCTCTGGGTGTAAAGGATGAGGTAAAGAAGGAGGTGGAAAGACAGTGAATACAGAGAAAAAACAGGCGGAACTAATTAAGGAAATCAGCGGCGTGAATCCTCTGAAATGTATGAAATGCGGAAAATGTTCTGCTTCCTGTCCGTCATTTAATGAGATGGACATCAAGCCTCACCAGTTCGTATCCTATGTGATAAATGAAGATATCGAGTCACTGGTAAATTCCAAATCTCTCTGGAAATGCCTTTCCTGTTTTGCCTGCGTAGAGCGTTGTCCAAGAGATGTAAAACCGGGCAAACTGATCGATGCTGCAAGACAGCTTGTGGTTCGTCAGAGAGAACAGGACTATCTGTCGCCCAATGAGATTCCGGAACTTCTGGATCCGGAACTTCCACAGCAGTTGTTAGTCAGCGCATTCAGAAGATACAGGAGGTGAGTCAGGTGCAGAGAATAGGAGTATTTGTCTGTCACTGCGGAAGTAATATCGCAGCAACAGTAGATGTAAAAAAAGTAGCAGAGATGGCCATGATGGAGCCGGGCGTTGTCCATGCAGAAGATTATCAGTATATGTGTTCCGAGGCAGGACAGGCTCTGATCGCAAAAGCCATCAAAGAAAAAAATCTTACAGGAATGGTAGTATGTTCCTGCTCCCCACGTATGCATGAGACCACATTCCGCAAAGCCGCAGAGCGGGCAGGACTGAATCCTTACATGGTGGAGATCGCCAATATTCGTGAACATGTTTCATGGATTCATAAAGATATGGAAGAAGCCACAAAAAAAGCAGTCATTTTGATGAGAGCTGCGGTGGCAAAAGTAAATCTGAATACCCCACTTATGCCGGGGGAAAGCCGTGTGACGAAACGTGCATTGGTGATCGGAGGCGGTATCGCAGGTATTCAGACAGCACTGGATATCGCGGATGCAGGTTATGAAGTAGATATCGTGGAGAAGACACCGAGTATCGGCGGAAGAATGTCACAGCTTGACAAAACCTTCCCGACCCTGGACTGTTCTGCATGTATTCTCACACCCAAAATGGTGGAGGCAGCGGCCCATGAGAAAATAAAAATCTATACATACAGCGAAGTGGAAAAAGTATCCGGATTCGTGGGTGATTTTACAGTAGATATCCGCAAAAAAGCCAGAAGTGTAGATATGGACAAATGTACCGGTTGTGGTGTTTGTCAGGAAAAATGTCCTTCCAAAAAGACACCAAATGAATTTAATCGGGGACTGAATACAAGAAGTGCCATCTACACTCCATTTGCACAGGCGATTCCGAATGTGCCGGTAATTGATCGTGAGGCGTGCATTAAGTTTAAGACAGGAAAATGTGGCGTTTGTTCAAAAGTATGTCAGGCAGGTGCTATTGACTACGAACAGAAGGATGAAATTGTAACAGAAAAATACGGTGCAATCGTGGTTGCCACCGGATTTGATACCATTAAGCTGGACAAATATGATGAATATGCCTACAGTCAGAGCAAAGATGTCATCACATCTCTGGAACTGGAGCGAATCATGAATGCGGCAGGACCGACCAAAGGACATCTGGAGCGTCTTTCCGACGGAAAAGCACCGAAAGAAATGGTATTTATCCAGTGTGTGGGAAGCCGTTGCTCGGATGACAGAGGAAAGAGCTATTGTTCTAAAATCTGTTGTATGTACACAGCAAAACATGCTATGCTGATTCGTGATAAATATCCGGATGTAAATGTAACCGTATTCTATATTGATGTGCGTACACCGGGTAAAAACTTTGATGAGTTCTACAGAAGAGCGGTAGAGCAGTACGGTGTGAATTATATCAAAGGTCAGGTAGGAAAAGTCATTCCTCAGCCGGATGGAAAATTGCTGGTTCAGGGTGTTGACCTTCTGGATAATAAACAGATTCTCAAAGAAGCAGATATGGTCGTTCTTGCAACTGCCATCGAGCCCAATCCGGATGTGCGTAAAATTGCTACCATGCTGACAGCCAGCATTGATACCAACAATTTCCTTACCGAAGCTCATGCAAAGCTTCGTCCGGTAGAATCTCCTACTGCTGGTATTTTCCTGTCCGGTGTATGTCAGGGGCCGAAGGATATTCCGGAGACTGTAGCCCAGGCCGGTGCAGCTGCTGTAAAAGCCATCGGACTTCTGGCAAAAGACAAATTGATGACGAATCCGTGTACAGCTCAGGCAGACGAACTGTTGTGTAACGGCTGTTCCACCTGTGCCAATGTTTGTCCTTACGGAGCAATTACTTATGAAGAGAAACAGGTGAATGACCACGGTATCCGTGAGGTACGCCGTCTGGCTCAGGTAAACAATGCACTGTGTCAGGGCTGCGGAGCATGTACCGTTGCCTGCCCGTCCGGAGCTATGGACCTGCAGGGATTCTCAAACAGACAGATTATCGCGGAGGTAGATGCAATATGTCGATAGAAGCAAAAGAAGAATTCAGACCGAAAATCGTAGCATTCTGCTGTAACTGGTGCAGTTATGCAGGTGCTGACCTGGCCGGCAGCAGCCGTCTGACGTATCCGGCAGATGTGAAAATCATCCGTGTTCCCTGCTCCTGCCGTGTGAATCCCATGTTCATCCTCCGTGCATTTGAGAAAGGTGCAGATGGTGTGATCATGTGTGGATGCCATCCGGGAGACTGTCATTACAGTACCGGAAATTATTATGCCAGAAGACGTATGACACTGTTGTTTTCCATGCTGGATTATATTGGCGTGGAAAATGGACGTACCCGTGTAGAATGGGTATCCGCTGCTGAGGGTGTGAAATTCTCTCAGACTATGAATGAGTTTGTAGAGAAAATTTACTCTCTGGGCAAGAATGTAAGACTGGAGGATTTGAGATGCAGGAATTAATTACTCGTGCAAAAGAGTTGCTGGCAGATGGAACTGTAGCCCGGGTTCTTGGATGGAAAGCCGGAGACCTGCCATACAATCCGGAACCGGCTTATTTTGAGACAGAAGAATCTCTGAAAGATTTTGTGTATAACGGATTTTGCGGAGCCAACCTGAGCAAATATATGATCGAAGCTTCCAAACTGGAAGGGAAAACGCTGGTTTGTCTGAAACCATGTGATACATACAGTTTCCAGCAGTTGATGAAAGAACACCGTGTGGACAGAGAGAAAGCCTACATCATCGGTGTTGGATGTAAAGGGAAACTGGATATTGAAAAAATCAGAAAAATGGGCATCAAGGGGATCGAAAGCATTTCCGGCGCAGAGATTACGGACGAGGCAGATACATTGACCATTCAGACTATTTATGGTGAGAAAACATGTGCTTATGCAGATGCTATGCTGGAAAGATGCCATGTATGTAAAGGAAAAGAACATAAAATATATGATGAGCTTATCGGTGAATCCAAAGATACCAAAGATGCAGACCGTTTCGATGAGGTAAAAAGAATCGAGGCTATGAGCCCGGAAGAAAAATTTGCTTTCTTCCAGAGTGAACTGAGCAAATGTATCCGCTGCAATGCCTGCAGAAATGTCTGTCCGGCCTGCAGCTGCCGTAAATGTGTTTTTGACAGCAATAAGTTTGACAGTTCCCAGAAAGCAAATGCGGATTCCTTTGAAGAGAAAATGTTCCATATTATCCGTGCCTTTCATGTGGCAGGAAGATGTACAGACTGTGGCGAATGCAGCCGTGTCTGCCCTCAGGGAATTCCGCTTCACCTGTTTAACCGTAAGTTCATCAAAGACATCAATGAGTTCTATGGCGAGTATCAGGCAGGAGAAAATCTGGAAGAAAAAGCACCGCTCACCAATTTCACATTCGGTGACGTGGAGCCAAGTATCGTAGGAGAGAGGGGATAATGTATGTATAAGATCGCAAAAGAAAATCTGTCCGCATTATTCCGTATGATTGCGGCCAGCCAGGAGTTGTACCTGCCGGTGAAAGTCAGCGGTCAGGTGAATTTCAGAGCATGGAGTGAGGATGCCGAGGTGGATCTGGACACACTGAAAACGGTGAAATCTCCGAAAGATGCCTTTTTCCCACAGAGTGAAAATTTGTACACGGTTAAGAAAGAGGGGAAAAAGCTATCCGTAGAACCCGAAGCCCTGAAAGAACAGAAGTTTGTAGTGTTTGGAATGAAAGCCTGCGATGTGCAGGGAGTGCAGGTTCTGGATAAGGTGTTCCTGACAGAGCCGATCGATTCTTTCTATGCAGCCAGAAGAGAACATGGAACAATCGTGGCTATGGCCTGCCATGAGCCGGAGGAATCCTGTTTCTGTAAGGTGTTTGGGATTGACTGTGCGGAACCTGTAGCTGATGTCGCTGTATGGATGGTGGAGGAGAATCTGTACTGGAAATCGTTGACCGAAAAAGGTGAGGCACTTACCAAAACAGTAAAGGAATTGATGGGTGATGCAGATCAAAGCGAAGAAGAAAAAGTAGAGGCTGAGAAAACAGCGATCCGCAGTATCGTGGAGAAACTTCCATATTCTCATCTGTCCCTGGAGGGATGGAATGGGGATGCTCTTACGGAAAAATTCAATTCTTCTGTATGGGAAGATCTTTATAAACCATGTCTGGCATGCGGAACTTGTACTTTTGTATGTCCTACCTGTCAGTGTTATGACATCAAAGATTATGATACCGGACATGGGGTACAGCGTTATCGTTGCTGGGATTCCTGTATGTATTCCGATTTTACCATGATGGCTCACGGAAACAACCGTACCAGCCAGATGCAGAGATTCCGTCAGAGATTTATGCACAAGCTGGTGTATTTCCCGGCTAACAATGATGGTATGTATTCCTGCGTGGGCTGTGGCCGTTGTGTGGAAAAATGTCCGGCATCTTTAAATATTGTAAAAGTGATTAAGGCCTTTCAGAAACAGGGGGGTGAAAAATAATGAGCGAATGTACCTGTCACAAAAATTATACACTGGATACGCTGATTCCTCAGGTGGGAGTGATTACGGATATCCGTGAAGAAACCCCGGATGTAAAAACTTTCCGTGTGAATGCGCCGGATGGAGGGAAACTTTTTGAACATATGCCGGGACAGTGTGCTATGCTTTGTGCACCCGGTATCAGTGAAGGTATGTTCTCCATTACTTCTTCACCGACCAACAAAGAATATCAGGAATTCAGTATTAAAAAATGTGGTATACTTACCGATTATCTTCACAGTCTTGAAGTGGGAGATGAAATTACGGTAAGAGGACCTTATGGCAACTATTTTCCGGTAGAGACAGAGCTGAAAGGAAAAAATCTTCTGTTTATTGCCGGAGGTATCGGTCTTGCACCGCTGCGTTCTGTGATCAACTATGTGTTGGATAATCGTGAAAACTACGGCACAGTAGATATCGTCTATGGTTCTCGTTCTGCAGATGATCTGGTACAGCTGAAGGAAATCCAGGAAGTCTGGATGAAGACAGAAGGTGTGAATGTATATCTGACCATTGACCGGGAACAGGAAGGCTGGGACGGTCATGTGGGATTTGTACCAAACTATGTGAAAGAACTGGGATTTGATACGGATAAGACTGCTTTGGTTTGTGGACCGCCGATCATGATCAAGTTTGTACTGGCCGGGCTTCAGGAATTGGGTTTTACCAGAGAACAGGTGTACACAACGCTGGAGCTGCGCATGAAGTGCGGAGTAGGCAAATGCGGCCGCTGCAATATCGGTTCCAAATACGTCTGTAAAGACGGTCCGGTATTTAGGTTTGATGAAATAGATGAGTTGCCAAACGAGTACTAGGAAAGGAAGATACCAATATGGAAAACATGGTTAATGTATATTTTTTCGGTAAGAAATACAGCGTACCTGCAGATCTGACCATTATGACCGCCATGGAATATGCCGGATATACTCTGAAAAGAGGATGTGGCTGCCGCCATGGGTTCTGCGGTGCCTGTGCTACCATTTACAGAATCAAAGGAAAGAATGAGCTGAAGACCTGTCTCGCCTGTCAGACACAGGTGCAGGAGGGAATGTATGTGGCAAGTATCCCATTTTTCCCGACAGACAAGAGAACCTATGATATCAATGAGATTAAACCGAATCAGCAGATTATGATGGAACTGTATCCGGAAATCTACAGCTGTATCGGATGTAATGCCTGTACAAAAGCATGTACCCAGAATCTGAATGTTATGCAGTATATCGCATATGCACAGAGAGGAGAATTTGAGAAATGTGCAGAGGAATCTTTTGACTGTGTAGGCTGCGGATGCTGTTCCGTAAGATGTCCGGCAGGCATTTCCCACCCAATGGTAGGTCTTCTGGCAAGGCGTCTTACAGGAAAATATATTGCACCGGAAGCAAAACATCTCACAAACAGAGTGGAAGAGATTAACAAGGGTGCATATGACGATCTGATTGAGCAGATCATGCAGAAACCGATCGAAGAAATGCAGGAACTTTACAATAACAGAGAAATTGAGAAATAGGGAGGGCGTGAAACATGTATGCACCATATCCAGAAAATATGATGGAATCTATCAAAAAGGTAGAAGCTACAAGAGCAGAACGTATGGCGACAGAGCCCAGGCGTTTGACAGCTGATGAAAAAGACGCTCTTTTGAAAGAGTTTCATCCGGATTATAACCCAGATGCGTTTGCAGAGATTAAAGTTGGACCAAACAAAGGTCAGAAAGCTCCGCTTGAGCTGACCGAAATGCTTCATTCAACAAGCCGTCTGATGGGAGAAAATATTGATCTTACAAAAATAGATTATGATGTTGATGTACTTGTAATTGGTGGCGGCGGAGCTGGTTCTTCCTGCGCGATTGAAGCTCACAATGCAGGTGCAAATGTAATGATCGTTACAAAACTTCGCATTGGTGATGCAAATACAATGATGGCAGAAGGCGGTATTCAGGCAGCAGACAAAGAAAATGATTCACCGGTACAGCATTATCTGGATTGCTTTGGTGGTGGACACTTTGCTGCGAAACCGGAGCTTGTAAAGAGACTTGTAATGGAAGCTCCGGATGCCATTAAATGGCTCAACGAGCTTGGAGTTGAGTTTGATAAAGAAGAAGACGGAAGAATGGTAACTACACATGGTGGTGGTACTTCAAGAAAGAGAATGCATGCTGCAAAAGATTATTCCGGAGCAGAAATCATGCGTACCGTGAGGGATGAAGTTTTGAATCTTGGTATCCCGGTAGTTGAGTTTACTTCAGCTGTTGAACTTCTGAAAGATGAAAAAGGACAGGTTGCCGGTGCTGTTCTCCTTAACATGGAAACAGGAGACTATGCGGTTGCGAGAGCAAAGACAGTAGTTATTGCAACAGGTGGCGCAGGAAGAATGCACTATCAGGGATTCCCAACATCCAACCACTACGGTGCAACCGCAGATGGACTTGTATTGGGATACAGAGCCGGTGCTTCGCTTCTTTATCAGGATTCTATTCAGTATCATCCGACAGGAGCAGTATATCCATCGCAGATCCTTGGCGCATTAGTAACAGAAAAAGTTCGCTCCGTTGGTGCACAGCTGGTAAATGCCAACGGTGAAGCTTACATTCATCCGCTGGAAACCCGTGACGTAAATGCTTCCGGTGTGATTCGTGAATGCAGAGAAGGACGCGGTGTAGAAGTTCCGGGCGGTGCCCAGGGAGTATGGCTGGATACCCCAATGATTGAAATTCTTGGCGGAGAGGGAACCATCGAAAAGAGAATCCCGGCTATGTTCCGTATGTACATGAACTATGGTATTGATATGAGAAAAGTTCCAATCCTGATTTATCCAACGCTTCACTATCAGAACGGTGGTCTTGAAATCGATGGTGATGGATTTACAAAAGAAATTCCGAACTTGTTAGTAGCAGGAGAAGCCGCAGGTGGAATCCATGGAAGAAACAGACTGATGGGCAACTCCCTTCTGGATGTCATCGTATTCGGTAGAAATGCCGGTAAAAAAGCTGCTGCAAAATGCAAATCCGTTGAACTTGGAGAGTTGAACCTTGATCACATCAATGCATATGCAGAGGAGCTTAAAGAAGCCGGTGTAGAGACGGGAAATGTTTCTCCGTTGCTGCTTCCGAAATATGCAAGACACGAGAGATGAATCGGACGGGGGACAGTCCTCCGTCCTAAAGAAAGGAGATATTTCAGATGCGTGAGATAGAAGTAAGCCAGATCACGGATGTGGTGGAAAAACTCTGTATCGCAGCCAATGAGCATCTTCCGGAAGATGTGAAATGTGCAATCAGAAACTGCCGTGCGTGTGAAGATGGAGAAATCGCAAAAGGTGTTCTGGATAATATTGTTGAAAATTTTGAAATTGCGGATAAAGAATGTGTCCCAATCTGTCAGGATACAGGAATGGCGTGTGTATTTCTGGAAATCGGACAGGACGTACATATGGTGGGCGGCGACCTGACAGAAGCTGTCAATGAAGGTGTACGCCGAGGATATGACAAAGGATATCTGAGAAAATCTGTGGTAAAGGATCCGGTACGCCGTGGTAATACGGGAGATAATACACCGGCTATGATTTATACAGAGATTGTTCCGGGTGAAAATATTAAGATTACGGTAGGACCAAAAGGCTTCGGAAGCGAAAATATGAGTGCAATCCGCATGTTTAAGCCGTCTGCAGGTCTTCAGGGAATCAAGGATTTTATCATTGAGACAGTGGAAACTGCCGGACCAAATCCATGTCCTCCTATGGTAGTTGGAGTGGGAATTGGCGGAACTTTTGATAAAGCTGCTCTGCTTGCAAAGAAAGCGCTGATGAGACCGATTGATTCCTCCAACCCGGATCCATTTTATGCAGATCTGGAAGTGGAGATGCTTGATAAAATCAATAAGCTGGGTATCGGACCCCAGGGCTTTGGCGGAAAGACGACAGCAATCGGTCTGAATATTGAAACTCTGCCGACACACATTGCCGGTATGCCATGTGCAATTAACATTAACTGTCATGTGACTCGTCATAAAACGGAGGTGATTTAAATGGAAAAACATATTACTCTGCCTCTTACTGAAGAACTGGCAAAAACTCTTCATGCAGGAGATACCGTATATCTGACAGGAACCATTTACACATCCCGTGACGCAGGTCACAAGAGAATGTGTGAGGCACTTGCCAGAGGAGAGAAACTTCCTTTTGACCCGACAGATGCCACGATTTATTATGTGGGGCCAACTCCGGCAAAACCGGGACAGGTAATCGGATCTGCAGGACCGACTACCAGTGGTCGTATGGATGCTTATGCTCCGACCATGATGTCTGTAGGTGCCCGCGGAATGATCGGAAAAGGTGCCCGCCTGCCGGAAGTGGTAGATGCTATGAAAAAATACAGTGGTGTGTATTTCGGAGCAATCGGTGGTGCCGGAGCATTGCTTGCGAAATGTATCAAAAAAGCAGAACTGATTGCATATGAGGATCTTGGTGCGGAAGCTCTGAGAGAATTGTATGTAGAAGATATGCCGCTTGTGGTTATCATTGACTGTGAGGGAAATAACCTTTATGAAGAAGGACGCGCGGCCTATTTGAAACAGCATAGCTAAAATAAATGAGGAAATGGAGAAAATAACATGACAGATTTGCTGGAAGCACTTATGATACTTTGTTTTGGACTTTCCTGGCCGATTTCCATCCGTAAATCATGGGTATCCAGAACAGCAAAAGGGAAAAGCCTTTTCTTTGAGTTCTTTATCTGGATCGGATATATTTTCGGTATTGCACGGAAGATTATTTTGTGGAGCACAGCTACAGGACCATTAGGCTGGCTGTTTTATCTGGGATGGTTCTTTTATGTATTGAATATAGTAGAAATTACTATCGATATGGGATTGTATTTCCGCAATGTGAAACTGGATCAGGAAAGAGATGCAGCAGGGAAATAAATGATGTACAATTGAATCATTGATGTGTATAGTAAAGGCTATGCCTCTTTGCAGAGATAATAAAGTATTCTGTCTCAGAAAGGGGAATAGCCTTATTTTAAATAATGGAATTTCCATAAATGGAAATCTGGTATTGCCATTTACGGTAATTGGCGTTATGATAAGTATATAGAATTCATCCCAGGATATCCGATAATGGAACATTAACAGGGTTCGAAAGATAGTCCTGTAGAATGAACTTGAAGTATACTCAGTATATAACACAGATACATGGAGGTTTCTTATGAATATTGAAGAATTAAAAAAAATGAAAGAGAAAGCGAAACTCACCAATCAGGAAATTGCTGATTTATCCGGAATTCCTGTGAGTACAGTGAATAAAATATTTTCCGGCGTAACGCAGAATCCCCGATATGCCACTTTGCTTGCGATTGAGGAAGTATTGTCTGTAAAAGAAAAGCTTCCGTTTACCTATGATATGGTAAGACAGGAACCCATGATGGTCAGAGAAAGCTCTGCTCCATATCAGTACAGGGCAAGGCAGTATGAGGGGAGAGATATAGAGCAGTTGTCTGAGGGAGTGTATGCGGAACTTTTGAACGGAAAATTGTATATGCAGGCAGCCCCTAACCGTCTGCATCAGTATCTGGTTACGAATCTGTTGTATATGATACAAAGTTATATTCGGGAAAATCATGGGAAATGTCATGTGTATCCGGCACCTTTTGCTGTTCGCTTGTTTGGAGATGACAGCTGTATTGTTCAGCCGGATCTTTCTATAATCTGCAGGAAAGAACTGTTGACGGAGAAGGGGTGTTCCGGTGCGCCTGACTGGGTGATCGAGATCGCTTCCGCCAGCAATTCAGGATATGATTATATTACAAAAATGATGATGTATCAGAAAGCCGGTGTACGGGAATATTGGATCGTGGATCCGGGGGAAGAGAAAATAACAGTATTGAATTTTGAGAATCCGGCAAAAACCGGAGAATATCATTTTGGTGACAAGGTATGCTCCGGAATTCTTGAAAATCTGGTGATACGAGTGGAAGATTTTATGGAGGATGAATAAATGCGATATATAAAACCCCATTACTATGATGCATTCAGATGCATTGCGGATCAATGTCCCGAAACCTGCTGTGCGGGGTGGCAGATTGTGATTGATGAGGATTCACTTGAAAAATATAGCCGGATTGAAAATTCTTTTGGAAACAGAATCAGGAATTCTGTAGACTGGGAAGAAGGAATTTTTTATCAATATGACAGAAGATGCGCTTTCCTGAATGAGAAAAATCTCTGCGACCTTCAAAGTGAGTTGGGAGAAGAAGCACTCTGTGATACATGCAGAAGATATCCGCGCCATGTAGAAGAATACGAAGGTCTTCGGGAATATTCTCTTTCTCTTTCCTGTCCGGTAGCTGCTGCTATGATTCTGAAAGAGAAAGAGCCGGTCACTTTTCAGGAGTGGGAAACGGATGAAGAGGATGAGTTTGAAGAATTTGACTTTCTCATGTTCACTCAGTTAGAAGATGCGAGAGATGTTATCTTTCAAATCATACAAAACAGAGAAATCGATCTGCGCATCCGTATGAAAAAGATTTTGAACTTTGCCCGTAAATTGCAGAAGTGTATTGATGAAGAAAGAAGTTATGATGTGGATGGAATAATTGAGTTCTATCGGGTATGGAGCGAAGAAGGATGGAGGAAAGAACGGGAAAAAGAAGAAAATGGAGAGAATGAAGCGGCAGAATCCATTCCTTATGCTAGGATGGTGAAGAATTTTTCTGTATTTTATAAGATGGAACATCTGCATACCAAGTGGACAAAGAGGCTGGATGATACATGGAAAGATTTATTCGAAAAAGGGGAAAGCAGCTATAGGGATATCTGGAATCAATTTCATAAAGCGTATGGATATCATAGTATAAACAAAAAGGAGTGGGAAAGGGCAGGAGAACAACTGTTGATGTTTTTTGTATATACTTATTTTTGTGGGGCTGTATATGATGATATGATAGATAGCAAAATTGCATTATCTGTTTTCTCAGTAGTATGGATTCAGGAATTTTTTATGGCTTTATGGATAACAAGGCAGGGAAAGGTCAGCTCGGAAGATATGATCGAAACAGCATACAGTTATGCGAGGGAAGTAGAACATTCTGATCTGAACCTGGATATACTGGAGAAGTGGCTGGATAAAGCCTGAGACAATGCGAAACAATAGAAAAACGTAAACTAATTATATGCATATGCAAATGTGATTATATTCACAATATCAAAAAGAATTCAGCGCCAATATAATTGTAAAAAATACCACGTAGAGGCGGTGATTACAATTATCAGTTACGATCCCCTGTGGAAAACCATGAAGAAAAAGGGTATCTCCCAGTATAAACTTATAAATGAAGGGATTGATAATAAAACACTGGATTCATTGAAAAAAGGCGGCAACATTACGATGCGTACCCTTGAAAATATTTGCGGAATTCTGGATTGTAATCCCAATCAGGTAGTCAAATTTGTATCGGAGAATGAAAAAAATGACAAGTCTGAAGGATGAAAATGGAAAAGGGAAAAAGTACGGGGCTTCATATTTATGAGAAGCACAAAGAAATTGTCTGCAGATATATTACACGACGGATTCCCGAACAAGGTGAGGAGACGCTGCTTCGTATTGGGAAAAAAGTCTGGGAGCAAGCAGCAATAAATGAACAAGAATTTGAGAAGAAGACAGAAAAAGAACAAGTCTGTCTGTTACTTGCGATAGTAGAACAAATTATCAGAAATAAAGCTTATTGAGACATAGCGCTGACCTGATATTGGGTTGGTGTACATCCCATGTGTTCTTTGAATACTTTTGTGTAATAAGAGGAATTGGAAAATCCGACAAGACTGGATATTTCAGTGATGGAAGTTTGTCCGCCTGTAAGCAGTGGAAGACTTTTCTCAATTCGGTATGACAACAGATATTCAAACAGTGATTCTTTCATATGTTTTTTGAAAAAACGACAACATTCACTCTGACAGATATTTGCCTCAGCGGCGATATCAGCCAGGGTGATTTTTTCTGTATAATGAGACTGAAGGTACGATAGGATTTTTTTCAGACGATCCATGTTTTTCAGCACACCTGTATTTTCCTCCGTTTGGTCAGAAATAGCATTTTCCCAGATCAGCAGCCAGATTCCGGAGAGTATTTGCTGAAGCTGCATTTCGTAGGAAGAAGTGTGCTGGGAAGTAAGTTCCCAGATTGAATTCAGTCCTTCCAGTATCTTATTTTGCCAGAATATGTCAGGAGAAAGATGAAAACCTGCCAGTGAAGCATTGTCGGTGATTTTATTTACGTATTTGGTCTGAAGGATGCTGTTTTCATATCCGTACAGAAAGCGAGGGTGAAAAGTAATAGAGATATAGATACAATCAGATGCATTACAGGAAGAACCGGTGTGAAGGATATTGGAATTGCAGAACAGACCTTCCCCCTGATGAAGATGATAGACCGCATCATTCACTTGATAATTCATCTCTCCCTGAAGAAGAATCGTGAGTTCAATTTCTTTGTGCCAGTGCCATAAAAAAGATTTCCGTTCATAGTGGGAAAGCTGTTCATAACTTACATTGACCGGAAATTCATAGGTTCCGTGAGACTTTAATTCTCGTTTGTTTGTATCCAGATGAAGCTGCATAAAGGGTCTCCTGCTAAAAATAAAAGATGATATAAAAAAGCGCAATATATTGATAAAACACGCAAAAATAATTATTGTACATTCATATATTTCTCATTATAATGATAATCAAAGGAAAGTCAAGGTTGCGGTGAAGCGGGGGCGGACAGGGGACAGTTCTGTGTCCAGAAATACCTGGACACAGAACTGTCCCCTGTCCGCTTAGCTCCACACAAACCTTGCTTTCAAATATATATAAAAGGAGAAGAAGTATGAGAGCGGTAAATGTAGCAAAAGCTGTAAAAAGTGAAAAGGCATTAGATTTATTCAAGCAGATGTATGGGGAAAATCGTGCGGAAAGTAACGCAAAAAGATATGAGATGGTAGCGGCAGGTTTTGAAAAAGAGTTTGGAGATAAGGAATTTGAGTTTTTTACTTCTCCGGGAAGAACAGAGATCGGAGGCAATCATACGGATCACAACCATGGAAAAGTTCTGGCTGGCAGTGTTCATCTGGACTGTGTAGCAGCAGCAGCACCAAATGGAACGAATACCGTGACTCTGATCAGTGAAACATATAATCAGCATCTGGTGATTGATCTGGATAATCTGGCACCTACCGAGAAAACGACAGGAACAGAGCCACTGTTAAAAGGTATCTTTGCAGGGCTTCTGGAGAAAGGTTATAAAGTAGAAGGTTTTGATGCTTATACAACTTCCAATGTAATCGGAGGAGCAGGAGTAAGTTCTTCTGCAGCATTTGAGATGCTGGTATGTGTTATTGTTGATTATCTGTTCAATGATGGAAAAATCGGCGTTGTTGCTTATGCGAAAGCAGGACAGTACGCAGAAAATAAATATTGGCTGAAAGGTTCCGGACTTCTGGATCAGCTTGCCTGTGCAGTTGGTGGTATGATTACGATTGATTTTGCAGACATTGAAAATCCGAAGATCCGTGAGATTAAATGTAATTTTGATGAGATGGGACATGATCTGGTTATTATCAATACCGGAAAAGGACATGCAGATCTGAGTGCTGAATATTCAGCTGTTCCAAATGAAATGAAGAAGGTTGCACAGTACTTTGGAAAAGAAGTTCTGGAGCAGATAGATGAAGAAGCGGTGATTGAAAATGTACAGGCTATCCGGAAGTTTGCCGGTGACAGAGCGGTGCTTCGTGCATTCCATTTCTTTGAGGAAAATAAACGTGTAGATGCAGAGGTGGAAGCATTGGAAGCAAAAGACTTTGATACTTTCCTTAGAAAAGTAACGGAATCCGGTGATTCTTCCTGGAAATGGCTGCAGAATTGTTACTGTAATGAAACACCGGATGAGCAGTCTATTACAGTTGCACTGGCACTGACAAAGCTGTATCTGGATAAGATCGGTCATGGTGTATGTCGTGTACATGGCGGTGGTTTCGCTGGTGTTATTGCTGCATTCCTGCCAAAAGAATACACCGATGAATTTACAAAATATATTAACAAAGCACTTGGTGAAGGCTCTGCTTATGTAATGCATATCCGTCCACAGGGCGCTATCAGAGTAGAACTGTAATGTTGCTGGGAATCGATGTAGGTACCTCCAGTATCAAGGCTATGGTGATGGAGGAAGGCGGAAACGTTATAGGAATAAAAGCAAAAGGATATAGTGTACATATCCCCCGGGATGGATGGGCGGAGCAGAACCCGCAGGAATGGTGGAAGGCGCTCTGTGAGATTCTTCAGGGATTGAAAGCAGAGTATCCGGAAGCGATGAAACAGATTTCCGGGATTGGGTTTTCCGGACAGATGCATGGTCTGGTTGCTGTAGACAGGGATGGAATTCCTGTGCGTCCGGCGATCATATGGATGGATCAGAGGGCAACAGAAGAACTGGAAGAAATCGGAGAAAGGATTTCCCGGGATGTTCAGGCAAAAGTATTTCATAACAGAGTATTTAACGGTTTTGCACTTCCTTCTCTTCTTTGGATTAAGAATCATGAACCAGAGAATTTCGCCAGAATCTACAAAGTATTTCAACCCAAAGATTATATTCGGTTTCGATTAACGGGAGAAATGGGGACAGAAGCATCGGATGCTTCTGCTTCCCTTTTTCTTGATGTGGGAAAAAGAAAATGGGCAGGAAACTGTCTTGCTAAACTGGATATTCCGACGGATATACTGCCGCAGCTGAAAGAATCGATGAATATATCGGGTTATGTAAATCATACAGCAGCGGTGGAAACCGGTCTGCGAGAAGGGATTCCTGCAGTTTATGGAGCAGGAGATCAACAGGCACAGAGTATAGGAAATGGCGCAGTTCGAGAAGGACTGGTGATATCCAATATTGGTACAGGTGCGCAGATTTCCGCCTATGCTGCGAAAGATCTTTACGATTCGAAGCTTAGAACGCATACATTTTGTCATGGGATACCGGATAGTTATACGATTTACGGTGCCATGCTCTCGGGTGGTCTTTCCTTAAAATGGCTGAAAGATCAAATCCTCCATGAAAAGAGTTTTGAAAAATTGAGTGTTCTGGCAGAATCCGTGGAGCCGGGAAGCGGAGGAATGATTTTCCTTCCTTATCTGGCGGGTGAACGGACACCACTTATGAATTCTGATGCAAGAGGAATATTCTTTGGTATGTCGTTGGCACATACGGGAGCACATATGGCGAGGGCTGTCATGGAAGGAGTGACGTATGCGCTGAGGGATTCTCTGGAAATATTAGAAGAAATGGGGATTTCGGGTGAGAGAATCCTTGCTTCCGGCGGAGCATGTGCGAGTCCTGTGTGGCTGCAGATTCAGGCAGATATACTCGGAAAAGAAGTACAGGTGTGCAGGACAAAAGAACAGGCATGTCTGGGAGCATGTATTCTTGCCGGTGCAGGACTCGGTATTTATGACAGTATTGAACAGGCATGTAAAGAACTGGTACGGTTTGATGAAAAAATATATGAACCACGCCGGGAGTATGAACAGAGGTATCTTGAAAATTATCAGAGATTTCATGGAATTTATGAAGGTACGAAGCGATATCTGAGATGAAAATATGTATTGTGAAACAGGAAATCAGTGGGCTGTCTATTTCTGACAGCCCTCATTTGAGTTGAAGCGTGCTTGCCCACTTTATTCTGTAATTATTAGCGGAATATGTATTTCTGTTGCTGTTTTTATTTCTTTTATCCCGCAGGCAATACCATTTTTGAAGACGGGTCTTTTTTCGAGAAATACAGGATCCGAATCACGAAGAGCCGATATTTCTATGGTGAGCCTGGGCGGAAATTCAAAACGTTTCAGTCCGATTTCCCATGTTTCTCCGGTATAGAACCAGTCACCAACCCATTCATTTTCTACAAACAGTTTTGCCTGATCTCCTTCAAAATCAATTTGCAGGAAACAGTCGTTGAGAGATTCGGGATATTCCAGTTCAACGGTATAACGCTTTTGGTCATTATTTTCCGATTCAAGAAAATAATGAGCAGTTGCCCTGGGAAGAACTGCATGATATTGGTATCGTGCAAATTCATTGATATATCCATTGTGGATATATCCGTCCGGGACAACCGGAAGCGGTGGATAACTTAGTATATCCTTTTCATCCCTTACCAGGATTTCATAACCATCATCTGATTCGATCATCGGATTTTCGGAGATCAATAGATAACCCTGCTGTTTTCCTGCTTTCCATGCGTGTAGTGCCATGTTTCTGGAAAGTGTGAGAATATGGGCATTGGATGGTCTGCGTTCCCAATGATATTCTGGAATCTGATCCGCATAAAATACATAGGTTTCTACTTCTTGAGCATGCAGCCGGCACAAAGGAGTTGCCGTTGCATCCCACAGTTCTCCATCACCGATCGGCATATGAAATGGGAAAAAGAAAAAGTCCCCGTTTCTGATATCGTGCTTCGGATAGGAGATTTTTTCATCTGGTAAAACTACTTGCAGAAGGGTTTGTGGATGATCCTTCATATCGTATTTTCGTTGATAATTGTTTACAAACAAATAACCCTGTTTTCCATTTCTTCTTACAACAGTCCGCAGTTCTTCAAAGTTTTTGGGATCCTGGTTATTCTCCCATACAGTGTCCATTTTACATAAAGTACTGCCAAAATCTTTTACGAACATGGCAAGCAGTTTTATTTCATTCAGGGTATTCGTCATCTGTCCGTATTCCCGAATAGGTGCTGCAAAATCATAGGAAAAAACAGGCAGATCATTGGAAGAACCGGTTTCTTTGGATTCCTGAAGGGTCGATAATTTTCCTTTTGGGTTGGTACCTCCATGATACATGTAGTATCCGATCAGATTTACGCCGCTTCCCAGCTTTGTCAGAGACATGGCTCCAATATCTTTTGCAGAAGGAACGGGTCGTCTGTGGTGAGTCACCTGAAGTCCGCCGCCAAGTTCTGCTGTCAGATAAGGAAATGCAGTCACATCATATGTAATGTCGTGCATGACATCGTAATCACTTCCGATATTGGGGTCATTTCGGTTACTGCTAAATACATAATTTTCATTTGGTCCCAGCTCTTCTGTACTCTGTTCCCAGGGAGCTTCACAGTAACCACCCATTACAGGCAGAAGACCTCCTGTGGAAGCACCTCCCCATCCGGTGGCAGTATAAAGGGGCGTAATCAGGCCGACTTGTTTTGCTATTTCGGTCAGCCGTTTCATGTGATATTCCCCTTCTTCCCCTTTTAGTCCCCCGCAGTGTCCGTATTCATTTTCTATCTGTATTCCAATAATCGGACCGCCGTCTTTATGGAGCAATCCCTTTACCTGGCGGGAAATTTCTGTATAAAGCTTTCTTACTTCATCAAAATAGGCTTCCTGATTCGTTCTGGGTTCGAATTCTTTCCGCAGCAGCCAGTCGGGAAAGCCGCCATTTCTTACCTCCCCGTGATCCCAGGGACCGATACGAAGGAACATTTTCATGCCACATTGTTTTACGATTTCCGTAAATTTTCGGAGATTCCTCCGGCCGGAGAAATCATATTCACACTCAATCTCCTCGTGATGATTCCAGAAAACATAAGTGGAAACGATATCCACCCCACCGGCTTTCATCTTTTAAACCGATTCCTTCCAATATGCATCCGGGTATCGGCTATAATGAAACTCTCCCATGACCGGAAACCATGGTTGGTTGTTTTTCGTTAAATAATCTTTGGTAAATCCATATGTATCAGCCAAGTCTATGTCTCCTTATCTTATGTTATTGTTTATGAGTTGAAGTATATCAAATATCATTATCTGTGTATACACTATTACGCAAGGCGTTTTCGTGTTCACAACACCAAAATCCCGAGACATACGGCCCCTTCTGTGCATTGCGAAGCGTGTTACTGTTCACTCCGTGAGATGATATATGAAGAAAAATGTAAAAATATGTATTGCCCTATCAATGTTGTAGTGATATAATAAATGCAAATACAAAAGATGCAAATACAATGTATAAAAAGGGAGATGATGTAAAGGAGTTTTCCGGTTTAAAGTACAGGAGGGAGGACAAACCTATGTTTGAACAAAATGATTTCGATCAACTGGCTGAGATGGTGTCTAAAGCAGTTATATTTCAATTGGATACCAGCATGTTACAACTGGAAAATAAGATATGTGACAGAATTACAGGAGTAGAAACTCGGCTGGAAGAAAAAATTACAAAAGTGGAAACCAAATTTGATGAGAGAATGGCGAATTTGGAAATAAAGTACGATAATCTGGATAAAAAAGTAACAGAACTTAGAGAAAAGGTAGAGAAACTGGATGAAAAAGTGACGGAGCTGGACGGCAAAGTTAAAAAGATGGATAAGAAAGTGTCCATGATTCAAAGCACAGTAGATAATCAGATGAATAATAATATAAGAATTATTGCTGAAGGTCATCTCTCATTGAATGAAAAGTTGGATAAATCAATCCAGATTATGCATAAACAGGAAATTATGGGGATGGGTCTGCAGATGACAAGTCTGGAGAATAAAATACAAATGATATTAGTACAGTTGGGATATTCTTGCTAAGGATAAGTCACAATGGAAACACAGAAGATAACTGGGCTGTCGAATGGCAGTCCACTTTGTTGTTAAAAGATAAAACAGTCTGGAAAACATTACCTGTTTGAAAGTGTGTATATAGTATGGTATGATAATTGTGCCAGATTAAACAAGCATGTCATGGATTTGGACTTTTGACACTGTAATCATAAAATTCAGGGAGAACGAATATGAGATCAATAACATGGAAAACAGGTATAGTTGTTATACTTTCTGCATTTTTGCTAACCGGCTGTGCAGATGATAAAGAGTCACAGAAGCAGAATGATGCACAGCAGGATGTGAATAAGGAAAACGCACAGCAGACAGAAAATTCGGGGACTGTTGTTAATCCGGAAGAAGAGGTTCTCACCGCTGTTCTTTTATTAAGTAATACAGGTGAAGAATTGTTTGTGGATATTGAAAACGACAATCCGTTTTTTGGTACCATACCGGACGATATTCTGGATGAAAATGGAGATGTAATACCGGCTGATAAGATGAACAGTGGAGATGTATATCTTGTATATGGCAATCAGGTTATGACCCGATCCTATCCGGCACAGTATCCGGGAATTGAAAAGCTGGTCAGACAGGAGAGTGCCAATCAGGAATATATTGAAAAATATCAACAGCTTTTGGAACAGTTTTGTCCGGAACCGGACACGACACAGCCGCCGGAGCTGTCTGTGGATTACCGACAGCCAGATGCATTGGTGACGGCAGCTGTGAACAGGGGAGGATATCAGTGGACAGTACAGAAAGAGGATGGTGAGTCAGAATCAGTGATAGCCGATTCTGCACATGTTCTGGACTGGGGAGAACTTTTGACGGAAATTCAGCTGATGGAAGAGACAGAGATGGAATTGGTGTTCACATATAATCCTCAGAGTGTGGAAGTGAAACGCTGGCCCCAAAAGGAACGGCGTGAACTACGCTCTCTGGATGTTTTCTCGGAAGGGGAGTTGGTGGAAACTCAAGAGAATGAAGAGGGATTTGCTTTCTATGGAGAACCCGGGTATGTCTATCAGATTACCGGAACATGGGAAGAGGGAACAGTAGAATACGGGTTCTGTTCTATCAGCAGATAAGATACAAAAGTGGAATTAAAAATAAGAATTTTTTGTGGTAAAGTGGTTGACAAATAAAGTAAATGAGCATAGAATAATACCAACAAAAGCAAAACCGACGAGAAAGAAGAGTAAGCTTTAAAAGAGATCACAGAGAGTGGCAGATGGTGGAATTGCCATATGGATTTTATTGCTGAATGGCCTTTCGAGGGCAGCCCGAAATGAAAAGAGTAGGCACTGCCGGGAACCAAACCCGTTATCAATAAGGGGCGTATGTTAGTACGTGGAAAGTGGACGATTCGTCAAATTGAGTGGTACCGCGATAATAAGATTTTATTACCGTCTCAAGCAAATAAAAGCTTGAGGCGGTTCGTTTTGTTTTTGGGAAAAAATAAAACAGTAAAAGGAGAAAAGAATTATGAAGAAAAAAGTATTGGCAATGGTATTGGGAATGAGTATGTTGGTATCTATGAGTGCATGTGGAGGCAGCAAAGCAGAAGACACATCATCTGACGCAGCAGATACAAAGACAGAAGACGCTGCTGAGACAACGGAACAGGAAGAAACAACAGAAGAAGCAGCAACAGAAGAAGCATCATCTGGAGATACTTATAAAATTGCCATTGTAAAACAGATGGACCATGCATCTCTGGATGAAATCGCAAATGCAATCGCAGCAGAATTTGACACCATCGCAGCAGACAATGGAGTTAACATTGAATATGAGATCTATTCCGGCCAGGGTGAGCAGACTACTCTGAAGCAGATTGGTGATCAGGCCATCGCAGATGACGTAGATGCCATCGTTCCGATTGCGACTATGGCAGCACAGGTTATGACAGTATGTGCGGAAGAGACACAGACACCTGTTGTTTATGCGGCGATTTCTGATCCGGAAGCAGCAGAACTGACCGGTATTGATTATGTGACAGGAACCAGTGATGCGCTGAATACTGATTTTATCATGGATATGATGTTGGCACAGAATCCGGATGTGAAGAAAGTTGGTCTTTTGTATTCTCTGTCTGAAGCAAATTCAACAAAACCGATTGCTGATGCAAAAGCATATCTGGATGAAAAAGGTATTGAATATATAGAGCAGACAGCAGCTACCAATGATGAAGTCATTGCAGCAGCATCTGCACTGGCAGCAGAAAAAGTAGATGCAATTTTCACACCTACCGACAATGTGATCATGGCAGCAGAGCTTGCTATCTATGAAGATCTGGCAAATGCAGGAATCCCTCATTACACAGGAGCAGATTCTTTCGTAAGAAATGGTGCATTTACTACCTGCGGTGTTAATTATACAGATCTGGGTACCAAGACAGCAGATCTGGCTTACTCAGCAATCACAGAAGGAATGGCAGATCTGGATGATTACTATCTGATGGACGGCGGTATCATCACTGTCAATACAGAGACAGCAGCAACACTGGGAATTGATTATTCCGTATTCAATGATATGGGTGAAGTTGTTGAGGTTACTACAACAGAAGAATAAAAAAGGAGGGGCTACTGGTGCTTTACATTTTACAAACTGCACTTGAACTGGGTTTTCTTTACGCACTGGTTGCCATGGCATTGTTTTTAAGCTATCGTGTGCTTGATATTGCGGATCTTACTACAGACGGCTGCTTTGTATTCGGAGCAGCCGTATCTGTGACGATGGCTGCAGCCGGGCATCCATTTCTTGCGATTCCGGCGGCTATGGCGGCTGGAGCATCTGCCGGATTTATCACGGCATTTCTTCAGACACGGCTGGGTGTTCCGCCTATTCTGGCAGGTATCGTTACGAATACGGGATTGTACACGATTAACTTGATGGTAATGGGTTGGAGTTCAAATGTTAGTCTGCTGAAGACAGATACGATTTTTTCTTTCTTTAAAGAGACAGGAATCGGCGGTGCCTGGAGTGAGGCGGTTCTTGCAGGCGGAATTACAATGCTGATGGGGGTTCTGCTCGTGGTTTTCCTGGGAACTCGTCTGGGACTTTCTATCCGGGCAACAGGAAACAATATTCATATGGTGCGGTCTTCTTCCATTAATCCTACGGTTACCATAACGGTAGGGCTTTGTGTTTCCAATGCGATGACAGCTCTGTCCGGAGCTATGGTGGGACAGTATCAGAACACAGCTGATATCAATGGAGGAACCGGTATCGTAGTAATCGGTCTGGCCTGTCTGATTATTGGTGAAACAGTTCTGGGCCGTCGTACGATCATAAAAGGTGCTATTGCAGCAGTAGTCGGATCAATCATTTATCGTTTTATCTATGCAATCGTTCTGTATACGAAAGTGGTTCCGGTACAGGGACTGAAGCTGATCACGGCGATTGTGGTTGGTGTAGCAATTGCGTTTCCTACCATTAAAAGCTGGGTGCTGTTCCAGAAGAGGAAGTATGCGGCCAGACGGAAAGGAGGCAATTGATATGCTGGACATAAAAAATATTTCCAAAACCTTTAATCCGGGAACAATCAATGCGAAAACTGCAGTTTCCGGTTTGTCACTGCATCTGGATAAAGGCGATTTTGTTACAATTATCGGTTCCAACGGTGCCGGAAAATCTACGCTGTTCAATGCTATCGCAGGTGCTTTCTATGTAGATGAAGGTTCCATTCTGCTTGACGGAAAAGATATTACATTTGTTCCGGAACACAAGAGAAGCCGTTATATCGGAAGGCTGTTTCAGGATCCCATGGGTGGAACGGCTCCGGGAATGACGATAGAAGAAAATCTTGCACTGGCGTACCTTCGAACCAGTAAAGGGAATAATCCTTTCAGCAGGATTACAAAGAAAGATAAAGAAGTGTTCAGGGAAAAACTCAGACTTCTTGATATGGGGCTGGAAGACCGGATGACGCAGCCGGTGGGACTTTTGTCAGGAGGACAGAGGCAGGCACTGACTCTTTTGATGGCAACGATGGTAACGCCCAAAATCCTGCTTCTGGATGAGCATACGGCAGCTCTTGATCCGGGTACAGCGGAGAAAGTTCTCAAACTGACACGGGATATTGTGGAAGAATATCAGATTACCTGTATGATGATCACACATAACATGCATCAGGCACTGGAATTGGGAAATCGTACGTTCCTGATGGCTGACGGAAATATCGTTCTGGATGTTAAAGGAGAAGAACGGTCACATCTTACAGTGGAAGATCTTCTGGAAAAGTTCCGGGAAGGAACAGGCCGTGATTTGGATAACGATCGGATATTATTATCTAATTAATAGAATAGTAAGCAGAAGTACGGTTCATCCCGGAGTGTTATGCTCCGGGATGAACTACATAAAATGGAGAAGATTATCATGGGAGAATTAAAATATTTGGTTATTGGTGCCGGAGGTACCGGAGGCAGTATCGCAGGCTTTCTGGCAGCCGCAAAAAAAGAGGTAACACTGATTGCGAGAAATAAAAATCTCTGTGTGATTCGTGAAAATGGGCTGCGCATTCGCAAGGATGAAGAAGAGTGTAAAATAGCGTTAAAAGCAATGTCAGAGGAAGAGTACACAGAAAAAGCAGATATTATTTTTCTCTGTGTAAAAGGATATTCTGTGGAGGAAGTGTACCCTCTGATTCAAAAGGCATCTGACAGTCATACAATAGTAATTCCAATCCTGAACATCTATGGAACCGGGGAAAAGATTTCCCGGGATCTTCCCGGTATCCAGGTGCTCAATGGCTGTGTCTATATTTCTGCTGCGATCGAGGAACCGGGAGTAATCAGGATGAGCAGCGATATTTTCCGTATCGTATATGGAAGGGTAGACGGCAGGAAAGACGAGCCAGTCTTGTATCAGGTAGAGCAGGATCTGAAAGATGCAGGAATTACTCCTCTCTACACAGATCAGATACGTCGGGATACGCTGCAAAAGTATGCTATGGTGTCACCGATGGCAGCAGTTGGTGCCTATTATGATGTGAGCTGTGGAAAAATGCAGGAATCAGGAGAAATCAGAGATAAGTATATTGCCTGCATTAAAGAAATAGACAGCCTTGCCAATGCTATGGGAATCCCATTCCCTGTAGATGTAGTGGAGACAAATGTAAAGATTCTGGATGATCTGCCCGGTGACTGTACTGCTTCCATGCAGAAAGATCTGAAAAAAGGCGGAAGAACAGAAATGGATGGGTTGATCTTTGAAATGGTACGGATGGGACATAAGTATGGGGTTCCGGTACCGAATTATGAAGAAATAGCTGCCAAATTTGGCTACCGCTACGATACAAAATAGAATTTTCGGGGAATCAGGATTGACAAAACCAGAATTTGGGTATAAAGTATAGCCAGATGTTCACGAAAAGGAGAAAAATAAATTACATGAATATTATAAAGTGTGATATCATGAACGCGCTTTTTCATCATCATTACATAAGTCAGAGGGAATTGGCAGATACCACTGGTTATTCTCTGGGAAAGGTGAATCAGACTCTGGCACAGCTTCAGGAAGAGGGATATCTGACGGGTTCCTATGATTTGACAAAAAAGGCACAGATAGAGAGAGAAGAGGGTAAACCGCGAAATGCCATTATCCTGGCGGCAGGTTTTGGGATGCGGATGGTACCGATCAATAGAGAGATTCCCAAAGGACTTCTGGAGGTTCACGGGGAACCTTTGATTGAAAGACAGATCAGACAGCTGAAGGAAGCGGGAATTGAAGATATAACGATTGTGGTGGGATTTATGAAAGAATCCTATGAATATCTGATCGATCAGTATGGGGTAAAATTTCTGGTAAATCGGGAATATGCAGAAAAAAACAATCTTCATTCCATGGCATTAGCGGCAAATCGTATTGGAAATACTTATATTATTCCCTGTGATATCTGGTGTAAAAAAAATCCATTTTCTGAAAATGAGTTGTATTCCTGGTATATGGTCACGGATCAGATGGTGGAAGAGAGCGAAGTGCGAGTAAACCGGAAACTGGAACTGGTAGAAGTGGGAGCGGAAGAAAAAGGAAATACAATGATTGGTATTTCTTATATTACCCGGGAAGACAGCAAATGGCTTTGCAGCAGACTTCTGGATATGGACCGAAAAAAATCCTGCGCCGGTTCTTTCTGGGAAGGTGCTTTGATGGAACGGGGAAAAATGAAAATCTGGGCCAGGGTAAAACCATATACGCAGATATATGAAATCAATACCTATGAGCAGTTGCGGGAAATGGATAAAAACTCCAGAAATCTGGAATCCGATATCCTGAAACTGATTGCTGATGTGTTGGAATGTAAGGTGGAGGAAATCACAGAGATTGAGATGCTGAAAAAAGGAATGACCAACCGTTCGTTCTTTTTTGTGAACCGAAATCAGCGTTATATCATGAGAATTCCTGGTGAGGGAACGGAGCAGCTGATTAACCGAAAACAGGAGTATCAGGTATATGAGGCAATCAAGGACTTGAGACTGAGTGATGATATCCGGTATTTTAATCCGGACAATGGATACAAGATCACAGAATTTGTACCGGATACCCATTGCTGTGATCCGTACAATTTTGAAGAAGTCAGGGAATGTATGAAAATACTAAGACAATTTCATCATTCAGGAGCGAAAGTAGAACATACCTTTGATATTTTTGGAAATATTGAGTTTTATGAAAGCCTGTGGAATGGACAGTCATCCTGTTATCGGGATTACCGGCAGACGAAAGAAAAAGTCTATGAACTGAAGGCCTACGTGGACAGTCAGCCTAAAAACCTGGCGCTGTGTCATATTGATTCTGTGCCGGATAATTTCCTGATCAGAACTCTGGACAATGGAGAACCGGAGATTCGACTGATCGACTGGGAATACGCAGGAATGCAGGATACAGATGTGGATATCGCTATGTTTGCCATATATTCCATGTATGAAAAGGAACAGGTGGATGCACTGATTGATGCGTATTATCCGGAGGGATGTCCGCAAAGTGTACGGGTTAAAATATATTGTTACATTGCAGTCTGCGGACTTCTGTGGAGTAACTGGTGTGAGTTTAAGCATCAGCAGGGAGTAGAATTTGGAGAATATTCTTTGCGGCAGTATCGTTATGCGAAAGAGTATTACCGATATGCAAGAAAAGAAATCGATAAAATACAGGAGTAGATTATGAAAGAAAAAAAGGATTTGAGAGAACAAATTGACTGGTTTTCTACCATTGTTCCATTGATCGGTGTTGTGGCACTCTGCATTATTTTTATGATTCTGCCGGGAGAATCCTCTATTGTGTTACAGCAGATCAGAGGATTTCTGGGAGATGAATGCGGTATCTATTATGCTCTTTTGGGAACAGGGATTTTTATTTGTACTCTTTATATGGCTTTTTCAAAATATGGAAGCATCAAACTGGGAAATACGGACAACCCCCAATATTCTTCTTTTCAGTGGGGCACTATGATTTTTACCTCCACAATGGCAGCAGATATCTTATTTTACTCTCTTTGTGAATGGGCGCTGTATGCCAATGAACCTCATATTGAAACTATGGGAGGTATTCAAAAATGGGCATCTACTTACCCATTATTTCATTGGGGACCGATTGCATGGAGTTTTTACATAGTCCTGGCGGTGGCTTTTGGTTTTATGCTTCATGTGAGAGGGCGTGAAAAACAAAAATTTTCAGAAGCATGCAGACCGATTCTGGGTGCAAAGGTAGATGGAGTATGGGGAAAATTGATTGACTTACTTGCCATATTCGCATTGATTGCTGGAACAGCAACTACATTTTCTCTGGCAACACCTCTGCTCTCCGCCGCACTTAGTCGAGTGTTTGGGTTTCAGGATGGTGTTGGACTGACCATAGGACTTCTTCTTTTAATAGCATTTGTCTATACGTTGACGGTATGGTTCGGGATGAAAGGCATCTCCAGACTTGCTTCCGGCTGTACTTACCTGTTCTTTGCGCTGCTGATTTATTTTCTGATCGGGGGTGGGGAGACTACGTATATTCTGGAAACAGGTTTTTCAGCATTGGGAAATCTTGTACAGAATTTTATCGGAATGAGTACATGGATGGATCCACTGCGGGAAACATCATTTCCACAGAACTGGACCATTTATTATTGGGCGTACTGGATGGTGTGGTGCGTTGCAACTCCATTTTTTATCGGAATCATAAGTAAAGGACGAACCATTAAAAATACGATTCTCGGTGGTTACGGCTGGGGGCTGGCAGGAACATTTACCTCCTTTATTATCCTTGGAAATTATGGACTGGCGCAGCAGATGAAGCACGGACTGGATATTTCCGGATTTATTGCGGAAGGGGGAGCTTATTCTGAGGCAATCCTGAAAATATTTGACACACTTCCGCTGACAAAGCTGGGGCTGTTACTGCTTGTTGTGACTATGATTGCATTTTACTCTACGACTTTTGATTCTATCACCATGGTGGTATCTTCCTATTCTTATAAGAAGTTATCCGTAGATACCGAGCCGGATAAAAGAATCAGGACCTTTTGGGCAATTATGTTTATTCTGTTTCCGATCGCATTGATTTTTGCTGAAAATTCCATGTATAATCTTCAGTCGGTGTCACTGATTGCAGCTTTTCCGATTGGATTTATCATCTTATTGATAGTGGCCAGCTTTTTTAAGGATGCAAAGGAATATTTGAAGGAAGAAAAGTAAAATATTTGTAAAAAACCCGTTAATCTTTATTGCGGCAAAGTGTATGGAAGCGTATAATGAAATATACGAAACAACATTATTACATATTGGAAAGAGCGGGTAAGTAAGAAGTGGAAAAAACGTGGAATGATTTTGCAAAAACAAAAGAGTTTCTCATTTGCATCGATTCGGACGGATGCGTAATGGATACCATGGACGTGAAGCATATGCGTTGTCTGGGGCCTTGTCTGGTGCATGAATGGGGATTGAGTGAATTTAAGGATGAAATTATTGATCTTTGGAGAAGAGTGAATCTTGTAAGCAGCGGGCGCGGTGCTAACAGATTCCAGGGACTGGCGATGGTGCTTTCTGACATTCAGGACAATTATATGCGTCTGGAAGGATTGGAAGACTATCTGGAGTGGGTAAGAACAACAGACGAACTTTCCATCCCAAGTCTGGAGAAAGCATGTGCAGAAAAGGGCAGTGTCTGCATGAAAAAAGCACTGGAATGGGCGGATCTGGTGAATAAATCCATGGTTATGATCTCAGATAACAGAAAGCAGCCGTTTGATGGTACGGAAGAGGCACTGCAGATCGCCAGAGAGTATGCGGATGTTGTGATCGTTACGGCAGCCAACGGAGATGAGATTGAAAAAGAATGGGAGACATACGATATTTATCAATATATCGATCTTTTGATGTCTCAGGAGATGGGAATTAAGAGTGATTGCCTGAAATCTCTTCTGGAAAAGGGATACACACCGGATCATGTGATTATGATCGGAGATGCACCGGCAGATCTTGAGGCAGCCAAAGAGGCAGGGGTACTGTTTTATCCGGTACTCGCCTACCAGGAGAGAAAATCATGGAGACAATTTCCGGAGGTAGTAAAGCGGTTCACGGAAGGCAGCTATGCCGGGGAGTATGAAGAGGAGCTGATCAAAGCATTTCGGAAAAATCTGAGGATGTAATCAGAAACTGACTCAGAAAAGGGAAAAGACAAAATACACAATAATAAATCGTATTTGCGTGGTCAAAGTGACGAAAATGCAATCTGTAGGTTATTTTTTATTAGAAATCTCCTGAAAAAGAATGATAAAATAGAATCAAATTTCAGGAGGTGCTAATTATGAAACGGATCAAGACAGCCTGTCTGGAACAGACAGTACATTTTCAGTTAAAAGAAGATATCGACCATGAGATGGCGGTAAAAATGGTGAATGAAGAATATGAACATTATAAAAGACTGTTGGAGAAGAAAAATACAAAGTATAAAATTGTAGAAGAAATTCCACAGCCGGATGGATCACTCATCATTCACATTAAAAAACAGTATCTGCATCACGATTGCGGGACTTATCTTGATTGAATCCTGATAAGATATGGGATATGCTTTGGGCAAGGTAGTGTGAATATGAAAGGTTATGCAATTTATATGGTAATAGTGCTTTAAGAAAAAGACAACTGGAAATGGTCGGTCGATGTATTCTTCTTTCGATAAACGCATAAAATTCTTCTATTTACAGATACTATTTCCAGCAATGGAAAGTACAGTAAATGGAGGAACTCTTATATGAAAGCAACAGGAATTGTCCGTAGAATTGATGATCTGGGACGGGTTGTGATTCCAAAGGAAATCCGCCGGACACTTCGGATCCGGGAAGGAGAGCCGATGGAGATTTTTACGGGACGGGAAGGAGAAATCGTCCTGAAAAAATACTCTCCGATAGAGGAATTGGGAAACTTGTCCAGGGAATACACGCAGGCCATGGCACAGGCATTGGGACATTTGATCTGTATCTCGGATCATGACCAGATTGTGGCGGCGGGAGGACCCAGGCAGCAAGAGTATCTGGGAAAGCCAATAAGTAAGGAAGTGGAGGAGATGATCCGCAACAGGGATGTGATCTGTACCGACGGAAAAGATCGATATCGTATTCCTGTGGTGGAAGAAGAGAAGGAACAGACGGGTGCTGAAATCATTCAGCCGATTATTTCAGCAGGAGATGCGATCGGTGCCGTGATCATTTTGAATAAAAAAGATTCCAGTCCACTTACGGAAACAGAAAAAAAACTTGCTCAGATAGCAGCAGGATTTCTCGGACGGCAGATGGAAAGTTGAGAAAATGTGCGGGAGTTTTATTGTTCATGGTACTCTTCCAGAGTAAGTCCTGTAAGAGTCAGATACAGAGCAAGAGATTTTGTCACATACCGAATATGCCATGGTTCCCAGGCGTATCCTGTGATCATTTCCTTGCCTTTGGGATAGCGCAAAACAAATCCAAACAAAGGGGCATTGGCAGAGAGCCATTGTCCTTCTTTTGTTTCAGAAAAACGGTCTTCCAGCTGCAGATCGACAGAGGGACAGGAAACATCAAGAGCCAGCCCGGTCTGATGTTCACTGGCACCGGGAGGAGCAATATATAAGTTGACATAAGATGGTTCGCCTGTTTTCATTCGTTCTTCATAGAGTTCCTTTTGACGTTCATATGACCGATAGCCGGAAATACCGTACAGAAAAATTCCCTGCTCTCTGGCAGCGGAGAATAATTTACCGGCGGCCCGGGCGGCAGGAAGAGCCATCAGCCGTTTGGGATCCTTTGATGGGGCATCAAATAAAATCGGTACTTCTGTAAGACAAGAGGGAATATAGGTGGGAGCCAGTTTGTGCTCCCGGTTTACCAGAATCGTACAGTCCATCGGCATAATCTCCTTACACAGGTAATACTTTTTATCACTTAATTATGATATGTATCGGCGAGCAAAAAAAGACCCGGAAATTTTACTGCTGTTAAGTACGTAGAGTAAAAATTCCGGGTAATAAATTATTTTAATTGAAGAGCTTTCATGCTCATCTCTTCCAGCAGCTCAGATTTTACTTTATAGAGCTTGTCTGAAAGGTCTACATAAACATGATGCGGGTTAATGAGACGACGAGTTTCCGGCCACAGAGTTTCCTGTTCTTTCTTGCAGATTTCCTGCATTTCCATGACTGTCGGAGAAGTATAGACACAAAGTCCCTTCTGGAAAACAGGAACCAGAAGTTCCCGGAGGGTATAAGAGCCACCTTTGATTTTGGTCTTTTTCCAGGTCTCAATAGGATCAAAGATAATCATATCTTCTGACTCATCGAATACTTCATCTGCGAGACAGATCAAATCTGCACGAATCTTTCCTGTTTCTTTGTCATAGATCCGGTAGACTGTTTTATTGCCCGGGTTCGTGATTTTCTCGGTGTTTTCAGACAACTTAATCTTCGGGACAAAATCGTCATCTCCCTTGTCCTTGATTGCGGCAAGTTTATATACACCACCGAAAGCAGGGCAATCTTTGGAAGTAATAAGATTGGTTCCTACGCCCCAGGAATTGATCTTTGCACCCTGTACTTTCAAACTGTCGATCAGATATTCGTCAAGATCACTGGAAGCGGAAATGACAGCATCGCCAAAACCGGCAGCATCCAGCATCTTATAAGCTTCTTTTGAAAGGTATGCCAGGTCTCCGCTGTCGATACGGATACCATAATTTTTAAAGTCCGGTTTCTTTGCTTTCATTTCCTGGAAAACACGGATCGCATTGGGAACACCGGAATCCAGTACATCGTAGGTATCTACCAGAAGAATACATGCATCCGGATACATCTCTGCATATGTTTTGAATGCGGTATATTCGTCAGGGAAACTCATGATCCAGCTGTGTGCATGTGTTCCTTTGACCGGTACGTGAAACATTTTTCCGGTAAGGACATTGGAAGTACCCACACATCCGGCGATGACAGCAGCACGGGCACCGTAGATACCGGCATCCGGTCCCTGGGCGCGGCGCAGTCCGAATTCCATGATTCCGTCTCCTCTGGCTGCGTATACAACTCTTGCAGCTTTCGTCGCAATCAGACTCTGGTGGTTGATGATGTTCAGAATGGCAGTTTCCACAAGCTGAGCCTCCATCACAGGAGCCACGACCTTCAGGAGAGGTTCTCGTGGAAATACAACGGTACCTTCCGGAATCGCATAAATATCACCTGTAAAATGAAATCCTCTCAGATATTCAAGAAAGTCCTCATCAAAGATGTTCAGGCTTCTGAGATAGTCCACATCGTCAGGTGAAAAATGAAGGTCACGGATATATTCGATGATCTGTTCCAGACCGGCACAAACAGCGAATCCACCGTCGCAGGGATTCTGCCTGTAAAAGGCATCGAATACAACGATCTGGTCTGTGGGATTTTTAAAGTATCCCTGCATCATCGTCAGTTCATATAAATCAGTCAATAAAGTTAAATCTAAAGCTCTCATGCTTACGCCTCCGTATTTCAATATGGGTTTATTATAGCATTTTGCAAAAATAATGTAAATGGATTCGGGAGATTTCAAATATCTCTTGACGCAAGAAGGAAAAATGATTAGGATGGTAATAATCATGATAAGACAATGAAAAGAGGGATAAAAATGACTGATTTTTTGGTTCATAAGTTCGTAAAGAATTATGAACAGACAGAGGATGTGCAGGTTCGTACGTCTTATGGGGTTCTCAGCAGTATCGTAGGGATTTTCTGTAACGTTCTTCTGTTTGCAGCAAAGTTTTTAATAGGAGCACTGATGCATAGTATATCTGTTATGGCGGATGGATTCAATAACCTGTCGGATGCGGCATCCTCCATTATCAGTTTTGTAGGAGTGAAGATGGCAGAAAAACCGGCGGATGAGGAGCATCCTTTCGGACATGGACGTATCGAATACATAGCTGCCCTGGTAGTGGCATTTCTGGTTATTGAAGTAGGATTTTCCTTTTTGAAATCCAGTATCGGGAAATTGAAAAATCCGGAAGAGATTACATTTGAGCTGGTTCCTTTTTTGATTCTGGTTCTGTCGATCGGTGTGAAACTGTGGCTTGCATATTTTAACAGAAAACTGGGAAAGAAAATTGATTCCAAGGTGATGCTGGCAACAGCAGCCGATTCCATGGGCGATGTGATCACCACCAGTGCCACAATACTTTCTATATTAGTATGTACATTTACAGGATTTAATATAGATGCGATTGCCGGTCTGGTGGTATCCTTGATCGTTATGTGGGCCGGCGTGGGAATTGCAAAAGACACGTTGGAACCATTGATCGGGCAGGCGGCAGATCCGGAACTGGCGGCAAAGATAAAGCAGGAAGTGGAAAGCTATGAAGGAATTGCCGGGACACATGATCTGATCGTGCATAATTACGGACCAAATCGCAGTATGGCATCTATCCATGCCGAAGTACCCAGAGATATAGATATTGAAGCTTCTCACGAAATTATTGACCGGATCGAGCGGGAAGTGTCGAAAAAACTGGGAATTTTTCTGGTGATCCATATGGATCCGGTAGAAGTACGGGATGAGCGCGTGTTGGCAGTGAAAGAAACTCTTGAAAAAGTTGTTAAAGATCTGGATCCGGAAACGACGTTCCATGATTTTCGGATGGTATGGGGAGAAAAACGTATCAATCTGATTTTTGATGTGTTGGTACCATTTTCTTATGACAAGGAAAAACAGAAAAATCTGGAAAAACAGATTGCCCGCTGTATGAGTGAGGTTGATTCCCGTTATCAGTGCGTGATCACAGTTGAAAAAAGTTTTGTGGCATAGTGCAAAAAAAGAAAATTTGAAAAAATTAAAAAAATTTAAAAAAAGTACTTGCATTTTTAGTAATGATACTATATAATACATTTTGTCGCTGAGGTACGAAACACTGCAACGACAAAATGTTAATGGGCTATCGCCAAATGGTAAGGCAACGGACTCTGACTCCGTCATTTCAAGGTTCGAATCCTTGTAGCCCAGCTTAAAGCCTTGGATAAACATCCGGGGCTTTTTTTGATAGTATGAGATAAGAGATAAGAGGAGTTAAGATGTATACATTTGACAGCCGCGTGCGTTACAGCGAAATCGGAGAAGACAAAAAATTAACATTGAACAGTCTTTTGAATTATTTTCAGGATTGTACGACCTTTCATTCGGAGTCTGTAGGAAGAGGAATGGAAGTGCTGGAAAAAGCAGGATATGCCTGGGTACTGGCTTCCTGGCAGGTGTGTGTCAACAGATATCCAAAAATGGGAGAGAATATTCGTGTATGTACCTGGCCTTATGGATTCAGGGGATTTTGCGGCGAGAGAAATTTTCAGCTTCTTACCGATCAGGGAGAAGTGCTGGCTTATGCCAATTCTGTTTGGACATTTTTAAATGTAAAAACAGGGATGCCTGCAAAAATTCTTCCGGAAGAAGGGGCAGCTTACGAATCAGAAAAAAAACTGGACATGGAATATGCTCCGAGAAAGATTCCGGTGCCCCAAATTGTAGATACCATGGAAAGCTTTACGGTAAAGCAACATCATCTGGATACGAATCATCATGTAAATAATACTCAATATATCCGTATGGCGCAGGATTATATTCCGGGAGATTATGACATACACCAGATGCGGGCAGAGTATAAAAAGCAGGCCCTGCTGGATGATGTGATGATTCCGAAAACAGCGAAAACAGATGAAATTTATACGGTAGCACTATGTGATCCCGATGGGAAACCATATGCAGTGGTTGAATTCAGGTAATGACAGGATAAAGATATCGAAAGAAAAAAGGACGGAAATTCAGGAGGAAAGTAAATGATCGAATTGGGAAAAAGACAAGTATTAAAAGTTGTAAAGAAAGTGGATTTTGGTGTGTATCTGGGTGAAGAAATGACAGCCGGAGAGCATGAAAGAGTGTTGCTTCCGGGCAGACAGGTGCCTGAGGGAACAGAACCGGGAGATACACTGGAAGTCTTTATTTACAGAGATTCGTCAGACAGGCTGATCGCTACCACAAGGGTACCGGTCATTCAGCTGCATGAGACCGCACTTTTGAAGGTTGCAGATGTGGGAAAGATTGGCGCTTTCCTTGACTGGGGACTTGAAAAGGATCTTCTTCTTCCGTTTAAAGAGCAGACAGCTCATGTAAAGAAAGGTCAGGAAGTTCTGGCAGCATTATATATTGATAAAAGCTCCAGACTTTGCGCTACTATGAAAGTATATCCTTATCTGCAGCAGAATTCCCCTTATATCGTGGAAGATGAAGTCAAGGGAAGGGTATATGAACTGAGCGATAATTTTGGCGTGTTTGTGGCAGTGGATGATAAGTATTCCGGTCTTATTCCCAAGAAAGAAGCGCAGGGAGTTTATCAGCCGGGAGAGATCATCAGCTGTCGAGTTACAAGCGTCAGAGAAGACGGAAAGTTAAATCTTTCTCCAAGAAAAAAAGCATACCAACAGATTGAGGAAGATGCTGCACTGGTGCTGAAGGTACTTGATGAATTTGCAGGGGTTCTGCCTTTTGATGACAGAGTCTCTCCGGAAATCATTAAAAGGGAGTTTGGATTAAGTAAGGCTGCCTTTAAGCGTGCAGTAGGCCACCTGATGAAAGAGAAGAAAATAGAAATCCGTGAAAAAAGAATCTTTCGTTTGTAATGACGATAGGAACAGAATCTCTGTCAAGCATTTTTGAAAATGTCCCAAAATAAGTGAAACATTAGCCCCGTCAATTCGGGGCTGTTTTACTTTGGGAATCCTACTCGGTGATGATTAA